>NC_010602.1:1257500-1597500 GCF_000017685.1 Leptospira biflexa serovar Patoc strain 'Patoc 1 (Paris)' | reverse complement strand
TCCAAAGTCACTGACTTGATTGCCCTCATCCGATCTTCCAAGGAAAAATATTTACCATAATAAATTTCTTGGAGGCCAATATTATTCATTCGGTTTTCAGGCAGTTCATACCCGATGGCAATCGAACCCATTTGATTGGATTTCGCATCAGCGAGTTCTTTTTTGGAAAAACCATGTTTGGTAATGGTTTCCAATTCCTTTAGGATGAGTTCCACACAACGTGCCGCTTTTTCTTTGGAAGTGGCAGAAGAGATCGAAAATAAACCAGTGGTTTTGTAATAAGATGGAAAACTATAAATGCTATAACAAAGTCCTTCTTTTTCCCGGATATTTTGGAAAAGCCGTGAGGCCATTCCCCCTCCAAGAATGGTGGAGATAAGGCCTGCCACAGTTACCGTTCGATAGTCCCTTTTACTTCCATTGACACCAAGCATGATATGGAACTGTTCGATTTTACGGCGCTCCAAATGTTTCGTATAACTTTTTTTAGGTGATGGGATCAAAAGTTCCGTTGGGTTTTTTCCTTTTGGATTTGCAAAAGAAAAGTATTTTTTGGTAAGATCCAAAACCTTTTCCCAAGTAAAATTTCCAGATACAGAGATGACCATATTTTTCGGGAAATAATGTTTTTCAAAAAACCTACGAATGGAGGATTCCGTGACACCAGTGACTGATGTTTTTGTTCCAATGATATCACGCCCGTAAGGTGATTTCCCAAATATATTACGAAAGTAATAATCATAAACAAAATCATCAGGGGCATCCTCGTAAGAACGCATCTCTTCCATGATGACACCCTTTTCTGTTTGGATGTCTTCTTTGCGAAAGAGTGGCCGAAAGAGCATATCGGATAAAATTTCAAACGCAAGTTCTGCTTGGTTTTTGATGGCAACGACGTAGTATTGTGTGTATTCCCGACCAGTAGATCCATTTAAGATCCCACCCACGCGCTCAATGGATTCGGCAATTTCCTTACTTGTACGAGTTTCCGTATCTTTGAAGAGCATGTGCTCTAAAAAGTGAAAATAACCATGTTCGGAATTGGATTCGGCAAGACTGCCTTGTTTCAAAAAAACACCCACCCCCATAGAGGATGCGTGTTTCATTGGTTGGAAAAGGACTGTCAAACCATTTGGTAAAACAGTTCGTTTGCATTCACTGACGGAAACCATTTGTTTCACTCCCCCCAAACAGGTGTTTGGGGACTGTTTAGTTGTCTAAAAGGACATCCTTTCGTGAAAGATCAATTTTTCCCATTTTATCAACGGAAATCACTTTCACTTTGATTTTGTCTCCTTCGGAAACAATGTCACGAACAGATTGTACTCGTTTCACATCCAGTTTCGAGATGTGGCAAAGCCCTTCTTTTCCTGGTAAAATTTCAACAAAGGCACCAAAGTCAGCAATTCGTTTGATGACACCATCGTAGATTTTTCCCACTTCAATTTCTTCAAAGATTCCATCGATCATAGCAATGGCTTTTTCTTTAGACTCTTCACTTGGAGAAGCAATGGTTACTTTTCCAGAATCATCCACAGAAATTTCAGAACCAGATTGTTCGATGATGGCACGGATCATTTTCCCACCTGGGCCAATGAGTTCTCCAATACGATCTTTTGGAATTTGTTTTTGAGTGATACGCGGAGCGTTTTCACTTAAATTCCCTTTCACGGAAGAAATGGCTTTGTTCATTTCACCAAGGATATGGTCACGACCCACTTCAGCTTGTTCGATGGCTTTTTGTAAAACTTCCAAACCAAGTCCATTGACTTTGAGATCCATTTGGAAAGCAGTGATCCCTTTTTTGGTCCCTGCCAATTTGAAATCCATATCACCGAAGTGGTCTTCAATCCCTGCGATGTCCGAAAGGACTGCAAAACGACCTTTTTCATCACTGAAAAGTCCCATCGCAATCCCAGAAACGGCTCCCGAAATCGGAACTCCACCTGCCATTAGGGCAAGGGTTCCCGAACAAACGGATGCCATGGAAGAAGATCCATTGGATTCTAAAATTTCAGAGACTAACCTGATCACATACGGAAACTCAGTTTGTGTCGGAAGGACTTTTTTAATCGCTCGTTCCGCTAAATTTCCGTGACCAATCTCACGCCTTCCAGGGCCTGAGTTACGTCTCACTTCTCCCACAGAAAATGCAGGGAAGTTATAGTGTAACATGAAGTTCTTTTCTTTCGAACCTTCGAGTGTTTCGTATCGTTGGTTGTCAGATGTGGTACCGAGTGTCATCACTCCAAGAGACTGAGTTTGTCCCCTAGTGAAAACAGCCGAACCATGTGGTCCAGGAAGGACATCAATCTCACAAGAGATTTGTCGAATTTCGTCCGTTTTTCGGCCATCAAAACGAATTCCTTCGCCTAGCACGAGTTCGCGGACAACTTCGTATTCCAATTCATGTAAAAAATGTTTGATGTCTTTTGTTTTGTCTTCTGGAGCCAGTAAGGTTTTAAAATGTTCAACCGTTTCTTTGTTAATGGCTTTGATGTCGTCGTTCCGTTTGGCTTTGTCTGCATTTTTGTTGGCAAGAGTCAAACGATCGAATGCGAATTCACGAATTTTAGCATGGAGGTCTTTGTCAGGAGCTTTTAAAACAACTTCCTTTTTAACAGTTCCATGTTTCTTCGCCAATTCTTCTTGCATTGCCACAGCAAATTTCAGTTGCTCTTGGGCAAAACGAAGGGCTGCCATCATGTCTTCTTTGGAGATTTCGCTTGCTTCCCCTTCAATCATGACGATGGCATCTTTTGTTCCTGCAACCACTAAGTCCAAATCAGACTTTGTGATCTCTTCGTTCGTTGGATTGAGGATGAACTCTCCACCGATACGACCAATCCTTGCTCCCGCAATGGGTCCTGCAAATGGAATGGAAGAAACTGAAAGTGCCGCCGAAGCTGCGTTAATCGCATGGCCTTGGACTGAAACTTGTTTGTCTGCAGATAAAACTTGAACGAGAAGTTGTACTTCCGAGAAGTAACCTTCTGGGAACATTGGGCGAATCGGACGATCTAGGATCCGAGAAAGTAATACTTCGTGTTCTGCGGGTTTTGCTTCCCGTTTGAAGTATCCACCTGGGAAACGACCGACTGAGTATGCTTTTTCAGTGTATTCGCATGTAAGAGGGAAAAAATCTTGTCCTTCTTTTGGTTCCTCTGCCGCACAAACTGTGGCAAGCAGGACCAAATTTCCGGTTTTGTATACAACCGACCCGTGAGCTTGTTTCGCCCACTTGCCGGTCTCTAGGGTAATAGAATCTCTACCCCAAACACCAGTGAACTCTGTAGCCATAGGAATTATTTCCTAAGGCCGAGTTTTTCAATCAGCTTTTTATAACTTTCTAAATTGGAACGTTTTAGGTATTCCAACAAACTCTTTCTCTGGTTCACCATTGCGATTAGACCGCGGCGAGAGTGAAAGTCCTTCTTGTTCGCTTTGAAGTGTTCAGTAAGGTCTTTAATACGAGAGTCGAGAAGAGCGATTTGTACTTCTGCAGAACCTGTGTCGTTTGGTTTGCTACCGAATGTAGCAATGATCTGCTGTTTTTGTTCTTTTGTGATCATACTAGTGTCCAGATTTTAAGAAGGACTCATTTAGAAAACATAATTTTTGCAGAAGGGTCAAAAAATACTTTTCGGTAACGGTAAGGAATGTGGGCCGGTTTCTCTTCATACGAACACCAGGCAAGGATGGTGGTTTCATCCGAATCGAGAATGTAAAACCCAAGGGAATCTGCCTTCGGGAGTTTGTCCCAGATGTATCCCCCGTGGACCACTGCTTTTCTTTCCGCTTCGTCCACGATCCGGACAGGTAAGGGGAACACTTCTTTCCAGGTACGAAGGTCGGCTTTGGTGATCTCTTCTAGGGGTTTCACTCCGTCCAATCCGTATTCTCCAATGGATTCCCGCACAAGCCTCCCCAATGAAAGGGGGATCCCCCATTTGTCGGAAAGATCAAGGATGATCTTACGGATGTAGGTCCCTGAACTCACATGGATGCGAAAGGAAAATCCAGTCTCCGTCCTTTGGATGTCTACCACCGAATGGATGGTGATGTTTCGTTCCTTCTCTTCCACGAATGTCCCTTCTCGGAAAAGATCAGACTGTCGTTTGCCCCCTACTTTCAGAGCCGAAATTTTGGGTGCTTTTTGGGTTTTTTGTTCTGTGAGAGATTTCAGTTCCGTCTCCAGTCTTTCCGTGGGAAACCTTGAAACAAATTCGACTCGCGAACTTTCTCTCGTCTCAATTTCCACCACACCATCAGGATCACCAGAATCGGTGCGTAGTCCCACAACCACTTCTGCTAAATAGGTTTTGTCTTTTCCAAGAAACACTTGGGAAAAGGTTGTGTAGTCCCCACACGGTAAAACGAGAAGGCCCTCCGCAAATCGGTCCAAGGTTCCGGTGTGGCCAACTGATTTTTGACCAAGCAGGCGTTTGGTTTTTAAAACCAAATCAGAACTAGTGATGCCAGGGGGTTTGTATACAAATAAGAATCCAGACTGATCGGATTTAGACATATCTAATCACCTAACAAAAGAGAATGGAAGAATTTACACTCGCAATGGAAACTTTCGTTTCGGTTTCCTTACGTTTCTCTTTCGATTCCACTTTCAGAATCTTCTAACAAAGTTTCTGCATCTGTGTCCCCGTCATCCTCTTCAGGATTTGGGTGGAGCTCTTCAAATAAAGTTTTGGGAGCGGAATCATCGATGAGGCGATTCACTTCTAAACTTTTGATGTAGCTGTTGTCCCAGACAAAGGTAAATTTCGGATTGGTATGCAAGCGTAGGTTTTTTCCAACAAATGAAGATAAAAACCCCGCACAAGAAACAAGCCCTTGTGTGAGTTTTTTTCTCTCATTATTATTACAAAGAGCCGTGAAGTATACCTTCGCATACTTCAAGTCTTCGCTAATTTCGATGCGGTGGAAACTAGGCAAAAAGACCCGAGGGTCTTTTACCTTTCCTTCTAAAATCGCAGTGGAGATTTGGCGAATGATCTCCGATTCGAGTTTTTTCATTCGAATGGGATTCATTTAGGCCGCCTTATAGTTTACGAGCAATCTCGCGAATCTCGTATGCTTCGATCTCATCACCCACAGAGAAGTCATTGAATCCATCGAGTAAGATTCCACACTCAAAACCAGTGAGAACATCAGCCACATCGTCTTTCATACGTTTGAGGTTTTTGATTTTCCCTTCCCAAGTGATCTCACCTGTTTCGCTCGAAATGACACGAACGTGCGCTTGTTTGGTGACCTTACCGGATTTCACCATACAACCTGCGATGTTACCCACTTTGGAAATTTTGAATACATCACGAATCTCAACTTTACCGATGATGTTTTCCACTTTTTCTGGTTCGAGCATTCCTTCCATGGATGCTTTCACTTCGTTGACCACATCATAAATGATGCTGTAGTATTTGATTTCTACTTTTTCTTTCTCTGCAAGGGACACCGTTTTTGGATTTGCCCGTGTATGGAATCCAATCACAATCGCGTTCGATGCTGATGCCAAGATGATATCAGAATCCACAATGGCTCCCGTTCCCGCATGGATCACATTCAATCGAACATCAGCAGTGGAGAGTTTTTCCAATGCTTCTTTGACCGCTTCTGTAGATCCGCGAACGTCCGCTTTGATGATGACTTTGAGTTCTTTGAGGGCACCTTGTTTGATGATCTCACTCATATTGTCGAGTGTCACACGAGTGGCCGCATTTTTCGATTGGCCAAGTCGTTCGTATTCTTGACGGCTATGAGAAATGGTACGTGCTTCTTTGTCATCAATGACCACATCAAACGGAGCCCCTGCATCAGGAACTCCATCAAGGCCCGTCACAAGAGCAGGAAAAGATGGACCCGCTTCTTTGATGGAACGACCAAGATCATCATACATCGCACGAACACGACCCGCATGCACTCCCGCAACAAAGGCATCACCCACACGGAGTGTTCCGTTTTGGATGAGAACGGTTGCCACAGCACCACGACCTGGATCGAGTTTTGCTTCGACAATGGTTCCTTTTGCCTTTCGTTTCGGATTGGCTTTGTGATCGAGGAGTTCCGCTTGGATGATGAGCATCTCAAGGAGTTTATCAATTCCAATATTACTTTTTGCGGATATGTCACAGAAGATGGTAGTTCCACCCCATTCTTCTGGTTGTAAACCGTAGTTAGAAAGTTCTTGTCTCACCTTTTCTGGGTTTGCAGCTGGTAAATCAATTTTGTTTACCGCAACGATGATCGGAACTTCTGCTTCTTTGGCATGGTTGATGGCTTCAATGGTTTGAGGCATGACCCCATCATCAGCAGCCACAACTAACACAACGATGTCGGTTACTGAGGCACCACGTGCTCTCATGGAAGTAAACGCTTCGTGACCAGGTGTATCGAGGAAGGCGATTTTTCCACGTTCCGTTTCTACTTGGTAGGCACCAATATGTTGAGTGATTCCACCAGATTCCCCTTCAGCCACTCGTGAAGAACGAATGGTATCAAGGAGTTTGGTTTTACCATGGTCAACGTGACCCATAATGGTCACCACTGGAGGACGAGTGATGTAATCTTCTGGTGCATCTTTTTCTTCTTCAATGACGGTTTCATCATACAAAGAAACAATTTTCACCTTACAACCGTAATCATCCGCAAGGATGGAAGCCGTTTCGGCATCGATCACATTATTGATGGTTACCATCATCCCCATTTTCATGAGTTTGCTAATCACTTCCCCTGGTTTTAGGTTTAGTTTTTTGGCAATCTCACCCACTTGGATGTTTTCTAAAATTGAGATTTCTTTTGGAACAGCGGCTAGAGCAGCCGCCTGTGCCTTTTGTTTGCGAAAGGATTGTTTGAAAAACTTAGTATTTTCGTTTTCTTCCCTTCCACCTTTTTCTTTATCAAAGACTCTCTTTTTGGCGCCACCTGGGCCACCAGCACCTGGGAGTCCACCGGGTGCACCAAACGGAGCATCCCCTGGAGGTCTTCCGCTTCCTGGCCCACCTTGGCCAATTGGTCTTGCACCACGGTTTCCTTGGTATCCACCGGGACCACCTTGTCCTGGTCCACGATTTCCCTGGTATCCACCCGGGCCACCTTGTCCTGGTCCACGATTCCCTTGGTATCCACCCGGGCCACCTTGTCCTGGTCCACGATTCCCCTGGTATCCACCCGGGCCACCTTGTCCTGGTCCACGATTCCCTTGGTATCCACCCGGGCCACCTTGTCCTGGTCCACGATTCCCTTGGTATCCACCGCCTTGTCCTGGTCCACGGTTCCCTTGGTATCCACCACCAGTTTGGCCCTCAGGTCTTGGAGGCCGTGGGGTTGTGGGACGACTGACAATTGGATTTCGGTCTTCTTTTCTAAAATAACCTTGGTTTCCACCACCTTGTCCACCACCCGAACGGAAGTTCGGAGAAGATGTGTCACCAGAAAGGATGGATTCCGGTTTGCGGTCCATGGGAGCTTTCTCCCGATCTGGTTGTGGAAGAGGCTCCGGTTTTCGATCTGGTCGAGAAACAATTGGAGATGCTTGGGAAGGAGCCTGCGGACCGGAACCAAGTCCCTGTCTTTTTGCTTCCTCACGAATGAGTTCGTTTAAATCCTTTTTTTTGTCCGAACTAGCAGGCGAAGATTGTTTCGCCTCCGTAGCTGTCGTTTGCCCTTGGGCACCAGGACTGGATTCTTTTTTCTCATCAGAAGGGGCCGCTTTCTTTTTGATGACAAGCTTTTTCTTGGTTTTGTCACCACTGGCTCCCTGCTGGAGGGTTTCTTTTATCGATTTTTGCTCTTCCATATTATGCCTTAAAACTTAACCCTCTTCTACCCATTCGATTGACTCACGTAACAGACGTAAAATTTGTTCTGCCGTGGTTTTTCCAATTCCGGAAATTTTCGAAAGTTCTTCTTGGCTGAACTCGAGAAGGGTTTCCACGTTTTTGATCCCGCCAGCCTCAAGAAGGCCAACGATCCTTGGAGTGAGACCTGGGATTTCAGAGAGAGGAGTGAAACCGGAGTCTTCTTCTTCCTCGTCTTGTCCCGATTGGTTGTAACCATCTTCCGATTCTTCCATCGCCTCTTGTTGGGCGTTGAAGAGTCGGTCCAGTTTTTCACGTGCTTCGGGAGAAGCCAGTTCCTGGTTGTATTGAGAAACGGTTTTGATATCAATTTTGAATCCCGATAGTTGGGAGACAAGTTTTACATTGGAACCATTGATTCCAATCGCAAGCGATAAGGACTCATCGGGAACAATGACAAGGGCATCCCCTCGTTTTCTGTCCACATGCACTTCCACTGGTTTTGCCGGGGAAATCGCATTCGCAATGAAAATGCTTGGTTCATCCGAATGAAGGACGATGTCGATCCTTTCGTTTCCCAGTTCTCTGACGATGGCTTGGATCCGAACCCCTTTCATCCCCACACAAGCACCCACAGGATCCACGTCTGACTTACTTGTAGTGACAACCACCTTTGTTCTGTAAGACGGGATACGTGCAACATCTCTGATTTCAACAATGCCATCATACACTTCAGGAATTTCCATCTCGAAGAGTTTTTTGACAAAGTCGCCAGAAGCACGGGAAAGTGTGATGACAGGCATTGGTTCTCGGGGCCTTAGTTCCACTCGAGAGATAATGGCCTTCAGACGGTCACCTTGGCGGTATTTTTCACCAGGGTTTTGGTCTTTTTTCAGCATGATGCCTTCTACTTTTCCAAGGTCAATGGACATGATGTCCTTTTTCCATCGTTGGAAGTACCCGTGTGTGAGTTCTCCTTCTTTGGATTTGTATTCTTGGTAGAGTAATTCTTTTTCCATGTCTCGCAAACGTTGGAAGACCATTTGTTTGGCTTGGCTCGAAAGAACCCGAGACAAATCTTGTGGTTTTTCAAACACTCTGATTTGGCTACCCACTTCGATCTTTGGATCGATTTTCTGTGCATCTTCTAAAGACACTTCCAGAGGGTTGATTGTTTTTTCGGCTACGACGTCGCGTAACACAGAGATGATGATTTCGTTTTTATTATCGGAGCCAAATTCAACCTGGCAGCGGTCATCGGTCTCAGCTTCCAAACCAACTTTTTTGCGATAGGCAGCAAGGAGTGAGTCGCGGATGACACCGAGTACGAGTTCTCTGTCAAGGGATTTGTCCTGACAGAATTGTTGGATGGCTTCGAATAGCCCAGTTTCTTTCGTTGCTTGTTTTGTCGCCATAGTCTTAAATTTCTAAATACAAATTTCCCTTTCGTATTTCTGCGATGGGCATAGATACCGATTTTTGGTTCTTTTTGTGTCGAGTTTTACGATCGTAAAGCGTAAGCTCAACGGAATCCCCCGAAACCGGTCCCAAACGATACAATCGTTTGTCCCATTTCCCTGATTCCAGCGGCACTTCTAGTTTTACCAAAAGTCCTTGGAAACGAATTAAATCCTCCGGCAAACGTAAAACACGTTCTGCTCCCGCGGAGGAGACTTGGAGAGTGAAATCAAATTCCTCTCCCCATTGGTCCAGCTCCTCTTTGAGTCTCCTAGATACAGTCTCACAGTCTTCCAAACTAGCAGAGCCAGTTTTGTCTGTGAGATGATCCAGTTCTATCTCAATGAGGGCGTGGTTTTTCCGATTCTGTACTTGGAGCGAAAAAAGCGCTAGAGGTGGAGCGAGAACTCGTAAAATCAGTTCTCTGATGTTTTCCTCGGTATATACCAAACCATATCCAAAGATTCCAATCGGAATCTGTATAAGAGACCAAAGCTCATGCTAAAATTTAGCACGTCTCCTGACAGGCTAGGAAAAGCGAGTTGTCCTGTAAATAAAAAATTAGGGAATGGATGTTGCACCATGAGAACCCTGTACTTCAGCCTCCTTCTCTTTGTTTCCATTTCTTGCCTCCGTTTCCGAGTGGAAAACCTCAAAGAAGAAATCCTCTTTCGCATCCCCCTTGGGGCCACCAATGAAACCTTTGAAGGAGTGGTGGTGAACCAGGTCTTGACCAATGTTCCCTTAACCATCCCTACTTCCTCCAATATCTCAGCACTTCCTGACAATAAACAAGCAGTCATCAAATTGTTTGACCGGAATGGAAGATTAGATGCAACGATTGGAAACCCAGACTTCAAATCAGTTGCAGGCATCCCCCACTACCCATTCCGCTTTGGTGGGATTGGGATTGTGGCAATGAATGAAGATGGAGATCTTGTGGTCCAAAACCGAATTTCTTCCAAAGGGATGGAACTCCCTGCCGGGCAAGAGAACTTATACAAAACCTATAGTGGCGCCTTTTCGACCCAAGGGACAACCGTATTACCTTCCTTTCTTGTGCAAATCACACAAAAAGGGGTCGTGAAATTTATGTTAGGAGCTTCTGGAAAAAACTCCGAACCATTCCGTTACATTGAGTACATCTTACCTGGTGAGGGTGACAAATTATTTGTTTATCACCGCATTGCAGAAGAAATGCGACTCTCTTATTTTGAGGAAGGGGAACTCAAAGGGAATCTAAAAGAATCCGCCCTTGATGTCTTTTCTAGTTCTGACGCCAAAGAGTATGACATCACCTTAGACAAACTCCTCCCCCATCCAGAAGGGGATTATGTTCTGGGATCGTTTAGTTATGATTCCAAAAAAGACAAACGGTTTAAGTTCCGAAGGATTTATCGTTTCCATTTTGATTCCAAAGAAGTAGAATTATTAAAAGAAATCCAAGACCCTTCGGAGATTTTATTTTCCATTCGCAACAATGGAGAATTTTATATTTGGGAAACAGAAGATGGAGGGAATTCAGTCCGTCTGCAAGTCCATGACAAAGAAGGAAACCACATCAATAACAAAAGGATTCCCTTTTCCAGCCCACGTGGGCAGTGGAGGGAAACGTATACGGATGCCTTTGATACCATTTATTCTGTGAGAATTCGCTCTGGTGCACTTGAAGTGTATCGTTGGATTTAGATGAAACTCATCCCCCTTTTTACGAATCAAGAATCCAAATCCATGGATTCTTTGGCCCATACAGAACTTGGATTTAGTGAACAAAGTTTAATGGGAATGGCCGCCTTATCTGTGTTTCACGCCAATGAAGATTTATGGAAAACGGCAGAATCCATTTGGATTGTTTGTGGGAGTGGCGGAAACGGTGGTGATGGGTATGCTCTCGCTCATATACTTTTCCAAGAAGGATACCCAGTCCGAGTATTTCAAACTTCGCCAAACAAAAATGATGCTGGAAAATTTTACGAATCTCTTGTTCAGTCATCAATTGGAAAAACAGAAACGATTGGCAACTTAAACGATTTCCAAACCGCCACAGAATCAGAAGATGTGGATTCTGTTTTACTTGTCGATGCCATCCTTGGCACAGGATTCCAAAACAAAGTCTCAAAAGAAATAACCGAAGCCATTTTTACCATCAATGAATCCGAAGTCTTTTTTTATCGGCTTTCTCTGGATACGCCAAGTGGCTGGAATCCTTATGGACTGGGAAGTTCCGATACGGAAAACCAACCATTTGTTTTTGCTGATTCCATTGAAGAGTTAGGTACAAGGAAGTGGGAGAATGTGGGATACATTTATGAAAAAGACAATCTCATACCCAGATACTACGAATCCATTGGATTTCCCATTCGCACTCACCTTACAAATGCTAATTTTTCAAATCGGTATTATTTAGAAAAAGATCCGGAAAGGGCGATTCAAGTTCTCAAACGAAAGAACAAAGACCATAAATACAGTGCAGGATCTGCTTTGTTTTATGGTGGGAAAGAAGGAATGGAAGGAGCAATTTTACTATCAGAAACTGCCTTCTCTCGGTTAGGTGGAGGTATTAGTAAAATTTTCTCCCCTTCTGCAAAAATTAGCCAATATGTATTAAAAGAAGATTTATCCAAGATGGCCATGGTTTCGGATTTCCAAACCATGGAAGAAGATCCGTTTTTTTCCAAAATCAAAACCTTGGTTGTTGGGCCAGGCCTTTCCGAATTTCCGAAGGGATTGGATGGATGGAAACTTAGAGAGGGATTGGCTTGTATCTTAGATGCAGGAGCCATTCCGAACCCAGGTACAAAACTTCCCATCGGTGATAAAATCCTCCTCACACCCCATGTCGGTGAATTGAACCGTATGACAGGAAAAACCCATCACTCTGTCCAAGAAGCATATGACACACTCTTACCCTTCACGAAAGAAAACCAAGTGTATGTACTCCTCAAATCTTTTGTGAGTTTACTTGTTTGTCCCGATGGATCTTCTTATGTTTGGGAGTCTCCCAATCCAAAACTTGCTACGATGGGAACGGGTGATTTACTTTCTGGAATCCTCGCGCGCTATTTGAGTTTGGATTTGGACCTTTCTATTCCAGAAGCGGTGCAACTTTCTCTTTCCTTTCTCGACCATTCGAAAGACCTAGAAGAACCCTATCCGTCTGCTCACCAAATCTTAAAATCCTTAGTGGAGTTACTCTAATGGGAAAAGGTTACCATTCACGATCCCCCGAAGAATTCCGGGACTATTTAAAACAAATTGGTGACAAACATAAAAGGACAAGGTGGCGCCAAATTGTCCTCTTCATTGATTTGGTTTTGGTGATCCTTATTTTTTATATTGGCTTTAAGGCGTTAAATCCAGGAAATTTTCAAAATCCAACTCAATCCGACAAACAGATTGTTGATGGTTATCCGACCTATTTGAGTGTTTCGAGAGAAGAAGATCCCACTTACCAAGGTTACTTTTTATTCATCGAAAACCAAACGAAAACCAATCTCAAAGTACCAAGTCCCGAATGGAAATCAGAGTTTCGGATCAAAACGAGGAATGGAATTTTATGTTATTCAGAACCGATTGTTTGGGAAGAAAGAACCATCCCTTCCGAAGCCAACGGATTTTTATACCATTCGATTTCGAAAGAAAAATGGAAAGCCCTCATACCCGATTGTCGAAAAGAAATTTTTGATGAAGAAGCCTCTATCTTTCGCTCCAAGTTTCGGTCCCTTGACTTAGGATTTTATGCACAAGTAGTCCTCCAATCGAGTGATCGGACCTATACATTTCAGATCAAACAAAAACCATATAAATGATCAAACTTCTAGATTCACGGCAGGGTATTCTTCCATATAACTTTCATCATTCACTCCATAGTAAACAACCTTACGACTCTCGAAATCAACATCGTAACCGATCACACCTGCCTCCCATGCTGATTTGAGGAATTCAGGAAATGAACTTTTGCCTTCTTGGTCTGTGCGGAGTGCTCTGATCAAACCTTCAGAATCAAATTTTGGGATCTCATGGATTCCCATCACAATTGGGTTCCCTTGTTGGACCACAGATCCTTCCTTCATATGGTAAACCGACTGGCAAGAAGGTAAGGACCAACGATTCCTCGTAACACCCGCTAATCTCAAAACTTCTGCAAGGACTAGAAATCCACCTACCTTCGGACGTAGCGACATCGCCAATTTTTGAGCTTCTATTAATTTTGTTGTTAGGTTTGCCATACTTGATTCCTCATTCGATTGGGGTTAAATTGAGCTTGTGTGCTGTTGTTAGTTTGGAAAGAATCTTGCGAAGCTCTTCCCTTTCTTTTTGTGAAAGTACAGAAAAATAGGAAATGTCGTTTTCGTCGGCAATCTCGGAAAGCTTTGGGACAAGTTTCCTTCCTTCTTTTGTGAGTTTGATTTCTTGGTATCGGCGGTCAATTGCCGCTTCCTCTCGACTCACAAGGCCTTTTTGCAACAATCGTTCGATGAGCTTCGAAACGGCACCACGACTCAGACCCGTAAACTCCGCAACAATGCTCGGAGATGAATTTTCCTTGTATGAATACATCTCACGTAAGATGACCCATTCTGCGACTGTCACATCCCAATTGGTTAGTTTTTTTGCAAAGGAATGGGAAACGGCATTGGAAACAACTCGCAAATGATAACCAAGGTGAGATTTTAATTGGCTTGGTTCGGATGTTTTTTGTTTCGCCATAACTTTAATTTAGTTTCCTTGGAAACTATTGTCAAGTTAACTATTATGAAAATTGAAAGAAAATCAAAAGATGAAAGTGAGTCGAAAGCCACAACGGAAAGCCTTTATTACTCGAAATAGGAAATGCGAGAGGGATACGGCGGGCTTGGTCTGACTGATGTCAGACGGAAGCGAAGCAAACCCCAAAGTAGCCCGGTCCCATAAAAAAGGGGCAATGAAGTAAATGCAAATTTAGATTGATCAATTTTTATCAGTGAATCGAATGCGATTTATGAGAAAACGAACCTTTCATTCACAATGAAAACTTTATCCCAATTCTTCTTTTAACTTTTGTACAACGGCTTCTAATACAGTTACCCGTGCATGGTATTTGTCATTGGCAGGCACCAAAACCCATGGGGCTTTCGGTGAGTCAGTTTTTTGGAACATTTCATTTGCTGCCTCCTCATACAAATGCCATTTGTCACGGTTACGCCAGTCTTCTTCGGTGAGTTTCCAACGTTTCAGTGGATCGTTTTTTCTCATTTCAAATCGGGAGAGTTGTTCCTCTGAACTGATATGCAACCAAAACTTAAGAATGATGGTTCCAAAACTTTGGAGTTGTTCTTCAAATAAAAAAATCTCTTCATAGGCACGAACCCATTCTGATTCCGTTGCAAATCCTTCCACTCGTTCCACTAACACGCGTCCGTAGTATGATCGATCAAAGATTCCAATATGACCTTTTTTTGGAATTCGGTTCCAAAATCTCCAAAGGTAATGGTGTTTGATTTCTTCTTCATTAGGAGCGGAGATATTGTGCACTTCAAATAAACGTGGGTCAATTTCTGAGGTGAGTCGACGAATGGCTCCCCCCTTACCTGCCGCATCCCATCCTTCAAAGACAAACAATACAGGTTTATTTTTGGCTTTTGCCAAAAAAGTTAATTCACGGATTTTGTTTTTTAATTCTTTCATTTGGATTTGATATTCTTCGCTTGAAAGCGATTGGTGTAGATCCAATTGGTTTAAGTTTGAGATTCTAGTTCTTAAGACATTCGGTTTCATGGGATGAGTTCCATTCCGTGGTTGATTTTTTGTAAATTGGTTTTGGAATCGTAATGTAAGGTCTCTTCGAGACGTTCCAGGATGGCTTCGAAAACGAGAAGTCGCGAATCTTCCTTTTTGTCACTTGCGATGACGATCCAAGGAGAATCGATGGTTCGAGAAGAACTTAATATGGAATCAAAGATTTCAAAGTAACGTTTGTAATGTTCTCCCTGGTCTTTGTCGTAAGGGGAAAGTTCCCAATCTTTTTTCTTTTTTTTAGCTTCCTCTAAACGTTTCTTTTGTTCTTTTTTTGATAGGTGAAAGAAAAATTTATGAACAATGATTTTATCTTTCGAAAGGATACGTTCCGTATTTAATATCGACAACAATCGGTGGTCATACTCGCTCATGCTTATTTTTTTCTGAGAGCGAAGATACGCCAAACGACTGTAATATGTATTGAGATAAAAGAGAAACTCACCGTAACGAGGTAAAACCTTCCAAAAATTCCATAAAAATGGATACCCCCTGTCTTCCGATTGGTCAACGTAAGGTGAATAAACTTTGAACTTTCTTGGGTCAAGTCGTATGGTTAAGGATTGTAAGATGGAACCCTTTCCTGAAGAAGCAAACCCTTCTAAAACAAAAATATGCGCAATCTTCTGTGACGCACTCTCTCTTTGTAAAAGGAAAAATCTTTCTTGTAAACTTTCCAGATCACTGATCGAAGAACGAGGTTTTTGATTTGTTGGATGTCTTTCTAAAATCACAAACCAAAATGGTAGCGAGATTTTAAAAATCATCCACCCATTTTTTACATAGGCTTCGGAAAACCTGGTCCTGTTGCTTGGGCGATGTGTTCTATGCCAGGCGTTTGTCCTTTGAACCGAGGGATCAAATGTACATGCAGATGTGGTACTCGTTCCGCGATGGCAGTCATATAAATTTTTTCAGGGTGACTCGACTCAATGAGTTCCGTTCCTTTGTGGAGGGCTCGGCCATAGGCTTCAAATTGTTCCATCGTCAATTGGTTCCAAGATTCAATGTGGCCTTTGATTTCTAAATATAGATAACCATCCAGGTTTTGGTTTGCCTTTCTTAGGATCCAAAATTCATTTTCAAAAAGAATCTCCGAAGGATTTTTGTGGGCTTGGCAGATAGGACAGGTCATCATTCGTCCCAAAATTGCCGATACTCATGGAGATGAGAATCTATTTTTTTCTGTTCCTCGTCTTTCTTTTGATCCCAGGATCCTTCCTTTCTGCAGAAACGACTAAGGAATCTGAAGATCCATTCACCGAATTTTTATTTACCTTAACTGAAGTCGTTTTCTCTGATCCATTCCAAAAAGAAGAAATTGAAATCCGAAAGCGACTCATCGAAACAAACCAAGCTGAGATTCGAAACCTTCGCATCCGTTTAAAAACATCACTTCGACACCATTCCATTCAAAAGGAAAACATATCCAATGGATTGAAAACTGATTCCGAATGGGTGAAAGATTTGGAACAATTTGGAAATTTGGGTGGGTTATTGTGGAAAGATGATCGAGGGACAATTTTCCAATGGGGGGATTGGTCCGATTTTTATGAAGATGGATTTAGCAAAAACAAAATCCGTTTAGAAGGCCAAGTCCCGTCTTTTGTTTATGACGGTGGAACCATCTATTTTTTCCTACGAAACCCTCCTGGTTCTTTCCCCATTCATTTCGATTTTGTCGGATGGGAAACGAGATTTTATGCTTTTGGGGACGAGGGTTCACTGCGTTATACGAATGATTTTGACCTGGACCCTTCCGAACGATTGGGTGAGTTTCGTAAAAACTTTGATGCGATCCGGAAAAAAATCCCAGGATCCCAATTGTTCCAAGTGAGTGACTTAACCATTTTCCTCGTCCCTGGAAAACCAAAACCGATTTATTATGTATTTTTGTTTTTACGTTTCCTTCTTGTGATTTGGACCTTTTTACTCTTTTCATACATCGTTAAGATGAGTTTTACTTTTCCAAAAAATCATTTGCCCGAAGACAGGGTCCCCCTATCCTGACAATACATCCTGTCACCATGCCCTGGTAGTTCAACGGATAGAACATCGGTCTTCGGAACCGACAGTGGGGGTTCGATTCCCTCCTGGGGCACCAAACAAAAACTCCAAAATCAATTCCAACTAACAATAACAAATCGGGAATCGAACAGTTTTGTGAGCCAAAACTTTGCGACCCATAGGGAGCAATGTTTTGGATAAGCCGACCTGGATGGGAGGCGACGAACAAAACCGTGCCTCGGAGCGCAGGCATCACAGGATGTGATTGCAGCGGAGAGGGCGATTCCCTCCTTTAGGCACCAAACAAAAATTCCAAAATCAATTCCAACTAACAATAACAAATCGGGAATCGAACAGTTTTGTGATCAGAAATGTGAACGACCCATAGGGAGCGAACATTTCTGTCCCGTAGCCTGGATGGGAGGCGACGAACAAAACCAGGCGAAGCCGTGCCTCGGAGCGAAAGGCATCACAGGATGTGATGGCAGCGGAGAGGGCGATTCCCTCCTTTAAGTCCTTTGAAATCTGTTTTAAACAAGGTTCGAAATTCTCATCTACTATCCGAACTTTCAATTGGCTTACAGACCTTTGACCAAAAACCATAAAGTGATTTTCGTTTAAAACTTTCTTTGCCTGTCAACGTTTCATCATAACTCTTGTATTCCTCAAATTCGCTTAATAATCGATTGAAGGTTGCTCTAAGATTTGACTCGTTTGGATTTTGAGTAACAAAGTGTGAAAAGATCCAACCACCTTTTTCTCCTTCCATCCAATAACCTATATATTTTCCCTCAAATATTTCTTCTTTGGTTAGTATGTTTTTTATGGAAAAAGGGACTCCAAATTGTAGGTATTTAATTGCATGACTGTTTTCTTTTGGTGATTCTCGAAGAATGAAACCTAAAGGAACATTGATATATACTTTTTGGCCAACATGGAAATCAATTGTCGTATTGATCTTCTCCCCTTCTTTGGGAATCGGTATAAACAAACAATGGAGCTGCGAAAATAAAATGAATAGGAGTATGAACGAATGGCTGAGAGTTTTATCAATTTGACAGAAAAATTTCATATGCATGTTTAATCGCAATTTGTAAACATTGCAATTCCACTTCTTTCTCCTAAGCGAAAGAGATAGGCATTTTCTCTTAAATGATCTTTTTTAATATGATCCCAAGTCGGAGGAACGATCCAGTTTCCTTTATTTCCCAATAACCCGAATTTTCCATTTTGACTTACAATTGTTATTCCATTCGAAATGGACTCATAGCTATCTAACATAGGTTCTACAACCCAATCCCCCTTCTCATTTTGATACCCATAGAACGAGCCTTGTTTACGCCAGAAAATTCCTCCACTCAAACTGCCAAATTGATGGTCGGGAAATCTTAAGACAGGTTTTCCTTGGCGGTCTATCAATTCCCATTTTCCATCTCTGGAAATTTTGGCATGTCCCTCCGAAATACCTTCAGCATAATCCAAAGTCATAGAAATGATTTCTTTTCCGCCACTTTCAAAATATCCAAATTTGCCAGTTTTTGGATTTTGAACCAAACAAATGCCTTCATCACACGAATACACATGGCCCGGGAGAAAGGAAGAGATGGCCAAGCCATCAACATCATACAAGGCCGATTTGCCATTCTGATACAAAACGTATTGTTTTGAAATTTGATTGTATTGAATTTTATCATACACTATCGGAACAAAAAATCGTTCATCAAAAGAAATCATTCCGTATTTTCCATCTTTTGAAATGATATAATCTCCAGTGATATCCTCTACTTCTTTTGCTGAATCGACCTCGACCCATTTTTCTTTCCCTAACTTAACAAAGTAACGTAAAGTTTTGGTATGGAGCTGAATGTATGTTCTTGTATTAAAAATCGAACAATTTTCATAAGCTTGATTTTCATTGCTAGGGTATCGGATGATTTCTTTTCCATCACTTGCAAACAGAACGCATTCGTTGGTGTCTTTAGTTCTTCTTCGTCCAATTGATTTGTAAATTGGTGAAACATAGCCATACTCTATGGGAACCACTACCTTCCCTGATTCATCAATGTATCCCCATTGATCATTCAACTGAACTGCCGCAAGTCCATCTGAAAAATTGGAAATGGATTCATATTTCGGTGATACAATGACTTTTGCATTCTGATCCAAAACTCCCCAATTACTATCCTTTTGGTACAATAAAAATCCATTTTTACTGATGTTTCGTATGGTATCGCCGTTAGCCATATTTTGTCTTATCATGAGGAGTAAATTTCCTTCACGATCATATATGTATTTATCTTCCCCTTTCACAGCAATGATAGGTGCCGATTCATATAATCCTAAATGAATTTCATCGAAATGATTGAGAACAATTGAATGCCCTTCCAAATTGATTACGCCGAATCCCTTATTGTCTTTAATTCTAATCAGTTTTCCAGAGATATAAATTTGTGAAGGTTCAAAAGAATTTGGCATTTTCAAAATCTTCTGATAGGGAATTCGAAATATACTGAGAGTATTCTCTTTTACATTTTCAGAATAAAAAATACCATTAGAAATGATATGATAACGACCTTCTATTGGAGGGTAAATCTCCTTTGTTTTCAAATTAATTAAGATTGATTTGACCCCATTGCTAATTGAGTAACTCAAATACAATGGATCTTTACTAAACAAAAGTTCTTGATTTGGACTTAATAATAAATTGGAGACTCGTGGATTACGTGACGTAAAGTAACGTAACTCTTGATTGGAATCAAAATCCAATTTCTCTTCTTTATAGGATGCTTCACAACCAACGGGATCCCAAAATTTAGATACCGTTTCGCAACCCAAACAAAGAATGACGGTGAACAAAGATATGATGGTTTTCAATTCAATTTGCATTGGGACATTTACTCTACCAAAAATATTATTTTTTCTGAATGGTCGAATTTTTTTCATATTCGACGATTCGATTCCAAGGTGTCAATAGATGAAAACGGGAATAGGGAATTTCTGTTGTAAAATAATAGTCACTCGTCACTTCTCCCTCAAATACCCGAACTTCATGGACTGTTAATACTAAAGAATCTTTTCCGAATACAAACTTTTCGATCTTACTTTGGTCTTCCCATTCGATCGGCGAGATATCAAAATGTAAGGATCCTTTCTCATCTACATTGACATGAATGATTCGATTGGATTCGAAGTACCCTCCTCCCCACTCCGCTATTTCTATTAATATACGTTTTGCTGTCATATTGGGAGGATAACAATGGTTAGGATTTTTTTCAAGATGGATCGAATCGATGTATCCTTCACCTCCATCAAATTTTATTTTCTTCCAAGAAACTTCGGTTTGATTCCAGTTCGTTTTGAATTCTTCGGTTTTTACTTTTGCATTCAAAGGAAGATGGGCAATGATCTCACTCTCTTGTGTTAGTTCTTTTCGAATATCAGATCCATTTTTCTCGGAAATAAAATACTCTCCTTTCTGCCTTTGCACTAAACAAGTATCTAAAATTTTGATCGGGAAATCTTTGCAGTCTTCTACCGATTTTAATTCTTTCCCGTTGTATTTCTTTTTTCGCCAAATCCTTCCAAAGGGAAACGAAATTTGATTCTGAACATCGACGATGAATTGAATTTCCTGGGAAGGTGTTTGCATTGAAATCTTTTGTAAAACTTCATTGGGTTTGTACTGATTGATTTCTAATTGACTTCTGAACGGATATGTAAATGTTTCTTTTTCAATGGGAAGGTATATCTTGATGAGATTTGTGTTCAGATCAAATTTCATGCAACCAAACGTACCCACTCCTGCATCACTTACGAAATTTTTTCCTAAGAATTTTACACGATCGGGCCAGTCCGTGAAATTGGAAGGATCCCAGCCAATTGCGGCTAAATTAGCATCCCCCGTCATATGAAAAAAATACATCCCATTGATGTTTGCACTATCAGGCTTTTTGAAATCGGAACCATTTGTTCCCTCTGTTTCCGATCTTTTGGAACAAGAGAACAAAACGCATAGAAACACAATTAAGATAGAAATGAATGTTCTATGGATCGTTTGTTTGAGTGTCATACTCAAACTACAGTATAAATTCAATTTGGTAACGTCAAATGTTTCTCGATTCACAGAATCACTCACCATACATAACAAAAGAAATAGTATAAGAATTTCACAGCCCATAGAATTGGCTACCATAACGCTTGTACAAAAAATGTATTTATATTATTATATTCTAATATTTTTATATTATAATATTTACATGTATATTTGTTACATCATAATACTCACTCTTCGATTCATCAAGGTAACCCTTTTTAATATCTTAGAATTAATCAATATGCCAAAAATGATCCCAAAAAATCATTGGGAGCAAATTGAATCGTTTTTTTTCAGTCTTCCTTCTCCCCCACGAGTCCCACAAACCCAGCTTCCTTAAAAAAAAGAGTCCAAAAATTGAGTGAGTGCTCACTTTTTTCATTGACAGAGGGTGCAAATCGTCCAGTTTCCTCCTCTTATGAGATATAAAGGGAGAATCGTATGGTAAAACGACTGATGGCGGTTTTTGTGATTTCCACGGTGGTTCTTTTGGGAAACCTCTATGGACAGGAAGCCATTCCCGAACCTGGCTGTATCAAGGACCCTCCTCCGAAAAACCTTCCCTTTCCCATGGACGTGTCCAAACAACTTTGTAAGAAGGACATTGAAGACAAAAATGACGGTTGGTACCCAACGGGATTACCACTCATCAATTCGGATCCCAATGAAGGGATTGGTTACGGCGCAAGAGCCTATATCTACAATAACGGTCCCAAAACAGATCCTTTGTTTTATTATACGCCTTACCGAATGCGACTCTTTGCTCAGTATTTTAATACGAATAAAAATGCGCAGTACCACCAAATCAGTTTGGATATGCCGTTTATAAAGGATACCGAATGGAGAATTAGGGCTGATGCATTTCTCACCATTACACCCACAACTTTGTATTTTGGAATTGGTGAATCGAGCATGAATCCTCTTTCCTACTTAGATCGAAACCAACCATTCAATCGACAAGTAAGGAATGCCAGTTTTATTGACCAAGAAACAAATCTCACATTCTACAGACCTGGCACAAGTTCTGATCCATTCCAAATCGGTGGAAAAACATTGTCTGGAATTCCACAAACTCCCGGTTATGTGGTGACAGACAAAATGTACAATCGATATACGATTGAAACTCCAATGGCAACTGTGAGCGCAGAAAGATCATTTGTTGGCGGAACAGTTAGACTCGTTTCTGGTTTGAAATTTTCGAACAATATCATTCGAACCTATGATGGAAAGATGGTGAGAGGTGTGGATCCAACTTTTGACCAATTGACAGCAGATGTTCCCAATGGAAAAACACGATTAACAGAAGACCATGAAGCAAAAAAAATCATAGGTTACCAAGGTGGCTATGTAAACGCAGTACGGCTTGGGATCGTTTATGATACAAGGGACTTTGAACCTGACCCCAATTCCGGAATTTTTGCTGAGGTCACCTATGAAAAACATGACAAAGCCATGGGTTCAAACTATCAGTTTCAAAAATACTTTGCACAAACTAAATTGTTTTGGAGCCCCTTTCCAAAGTTAGTTGATAAATTAGTGATTGCCAATCGTTTTGGACTCGGAGTGACGGAAGGTGAATCCCCATTTTTTGAATATCGAAATATGTGGGGAACAGAAGGACTTGTTGGAGGACTTGGTGGACTTAGAACTCTACGGGGATACAAACAAGATCGTTTTGTAGGCCGTGCCATGGGATGGGGCAATTCGGAAATCCGATGGAAATTTGCAGAAGCAAAAATTGGATCGGAATTTTTCGCCTTCAATATTGTACCATTTTTTGATTATGGTCGAGTTTGGGACGATGAACATAAAATTAACTTAAAGAACTATTTTTATTCTCGAGGGATTGGTCTACGGATTGCTTGGAACCAAGCCACCATCATTATGATCGATTACGCAAAATCGAGAGAAGACGAACAAGTTTTTGTCAATTTTAGTCATGTCTTCTAAATCTTAAAAAAATCAATCGTCTTTCTTAAGTTCGATGCTTTTGCAGACAAAGCGGCACAAAGTTTATCGATATCATTGACAAATTGATTTAAGTATTCTGTCCCTTCCGTAATGGTTGCGATACTCTTTGCCAGTTCTTCTGAGGTGCTTGCTTGTTCACTCGTATTGTGTTCAATCTCCATTGCAGATATGGTTAACTTTTCAAAACTCTCCTTTACATGTTTCACGAGTTCCAATTGTTTTTTCGTCATATCACTAGACTGTTTGATGAGATCGATTGTGGTGTGTACAGACATTCCGATTTGAGTGAAGGTTTTTTCTGTATTGGAGACGGCCAACCTGCCCGATTTGGTTGAGCTTGATGCCTTGGAAACTGCTTCTAAAATTCGTTTTGTATTGGAGAGAGTTTGTTCTCCCAATTTGGAAATTTCACTGGCAACCACCGCAAAACCACGCCCTGCATCCCCTGCCCTTGCCGCTTCAATCGATGCATTGAGAGACAGAAGTCCAATTTTATCGGAAATTTCACCTATCACTTGTATGACGTTTGATGTATGGTCAACACTTGATTCAATTTCAGACATTGCGTCAAGTGTCGATTGTAATGCCGTTTGACCCAATTTTGTTTCTTCTTCCATTTGTTTGGTTTCTGATTCTGTTAAATTCATGATGTCATGAACAGAAACAATCGAGGATTCCATTCCTAAAACTAAGTCTTTTGCTTCCTTTGTGATATCATTTTGTTTTTTGGCTCCAAAAGCCGTAGAACGAATGCTAGCTGACATTTCTTCTACACCCGCAGACATTTCTTCCGAAGAGGAGGCTTGTTCCATCATCGCTTGTGTTAACCCTTGCGTTTGAGTGGCAATCACTTTCGAATCCGCATTCACTCTGTCCGATTCTTCTATCACAACCGAAGTGATTTTACGGATACTATCAATAAAGGAATTTAGAGATATAGAACCATGTCCTAGTTCATCAGAAGATATGATAGGGACTGATTCACGCAAATCCCCACTGGCCAATGCCTTATACCGATTGGTCATTTGGATGGTGTTAAATTTCATTGCTTTGACAAATAAGGAAGTCAGGACAAATATATTGACGGTGATAAAAACTGCCATGAGAACAAGTGTGAGTTCCGCATTTTGTAATTGGACAAATTGGGTCACTTGCGCTAGTAATAGATACCCTAAGGCAGTCAATGTCATACTAAACACAGCTGACATCGTAAAAAAGATCCGCGCATAAATTCCCACTTTGGGAATTGTTTCTTCTTTTAAGGTTAAGTCCTTTAATGCAGGAGTGATGAGAACCTCAGAAACCATAAGTTCAGTGAGAAAAAAATGAGACACACCTAACACTGGATATATGAGTAAAGGAAGGATGGCATAGGGTAGCGCTTCCACAATGGTGGGTGTAAAAAACCGAAATGTAACAAAGGCGGCAAATGGAATTCCGAACGTCCATTGGATTAAAAAGTATCCTAAGTTTGATTTCGGAAATTCCAATAACCTCAGTTTGATTTTTTGTTTTTCTTCAAGTGATAGTTTTTGAAAACTTTCAGGGATTGTTTTGGAGAGTAATGTTTTGAATCGAATGAATCGAATTGCGGGTAAGATGTAAGACGTCACAAGGGCAATGGTCGCACCAAGGATGACAAGGAGAGATTTATCAAATGAATACACTCCTGCTATGATGATGAATAACACAGCGGTTGGGACAGCTAATACCGCTGTCAATAACTCAAGTCCGAGAGTCAACCGCCAACACAATGATTTGATTTTGGCTTCGTTCATTCCGCTTTTTCCTTGTTCTGGACAATCTAGAAAAAGGAAATTCTAGTATAGTATTATTTTGAAGTGCGAGTATAAACACCATCCCAGTCGACAGGTGGCGGGTTTTGGAAAAGCATTTGGCAACGTTTGATGAGTAAATGGCTACTCACATCTTCTTTCTCTAAAATTTTAGAAACATTCTTAAAGTGTTCGATCGCTCCTTCCCAATTTCGTTTCAAATAAAGAGAAAATCCAGATTCATATTCCTTTTCTGCTTTTAACATTTGTGACGAAACATCTTTTTGAAATGATTCTAAACTATAGATCTTTACTGGCGCTTCTTTCCCTTTGACGCGAATCCAATCTAAGAAACGAAAATGGAATTCTTCTTTGCATGAGGACTGAATGCTTTCTGAAACCAAAATCGAAACTCCATAATCTTTGGCTGCGGCTTCTAACCTGGCGGCTAAATTGACGGTATCACCCATCATGGTGTAGGATGCCAAACTATCCGTTCCCATAAATCCAACCTTGGCTTGTCCACAATTGAGTCCAATGCGAAACACCATCGCACGGGCAAGTGGAGTGTAATCACCACGGCGGTTCCATTCCACTCTTAAATGTTCAAGCTCGGTCACCATTTCCAATGCTGTTTTGCAAGCAAGTTTTGGATGTTCTTTGTTTTGGATGGGGGCACTGAATATTCCCACAATGGCATCACCAATGTATTTATCCAAAGTACCTGCATTGGTTTTTAAAACCTTTGTCATTGCAGATAAGTATTCATTCAGTAATTTGGCAAGGTCTGTCGCACTTAACTCTTCGCTGATGGAGGAAAAACCAGCAACGTCTGAAAAAAAGGCTGTGATTTCCCATTCCCCACCTTGTTTTAGGGACTCCATATTTTCTAGAGCCACACTGACAACTTCAGGATCGACTAAGTTCCGTAAGATGTGATTGAATTTTCTTTTTTCCCTTCCTTCCGTGTATGTCAAATAGGCAAAACCTAATAGATAAGAAATGGGGAAACCTAACACAAAGGAATAGGTAGACAAAACTAAATCCATTCGGTACAGAAAATAAAAGGAACCAACGAATAATGAAATCGCAACGATTGGATATAGGTTTTTCAAAAGATGCCATTGGTTGATGAAAAGAACAAGGACACCAATCAGTAGAACCAGAATGGTAAAAATAATCCCATACGATTCTGGTAATTCCTTTAATAGATGACCCTCCCTTAGATTAGAAGCAAATACTGCCTGAGCGATCACTCCAGGAAACAAACCATGAGGGGTGACAACATCATCATGAGTGGAAGCCGCAGATGTCCCAATGAGAACAATTTTATCTTCAAATAATTGGGGAGGAACAAGTAAGGAATTCGGATCTTCCACTTCGCCTGTATTCAATTTCTCCAATGAATCAATGATCCCTGCTGCCGAATAACGAGGAATATTACGCAATTCTTCTTCTGTATAAAAGTAGGCCCGAACAAGTCCGTCCTTACCCACAGGCACATGCCGACGAAGATCATCTTTGATCAGATAAAAATCCGATTCTTGGGTTAAGGTATCGTATCTTTCTCCAAGTGCAAAGGCTTGCATGGCAAGAGTAGGAAAGTATAAACCATTCCATCTCACAAAAGGAGAAAATCTTCGAAGGATTCCATCTCCATCGGCTATCACGTTGACCACATGGATCATGGGAGCTGTTTCTCCAATTTGGCCGATAGGAAAGGCAACATTCTCATAGTTCGGAAAAGGGATACTTGTCTCTAGTTTGACACTGAATTTTTCGCTGATGGATTGCATTCCTTTTCTTGGGATGACGATCCCTCCATTCCGAAAATTTGCTGCATGAGAAATTCCCCCCAAACTTTCATTTGCTGAAACAATTGCATCATCATAATCGGAACGTTCTGTAAACATGATGTCGATGATAGTGATCTTTGGTGGTGTGAGAAGTTTGGTATAACCAATGAGTGTTGGATAAATATGACGTTTCCAAGGCCATTGTCCAAGCTCTGGATGGTCGGCATATTTTGCGATACTTTGTTCATCGATGTCGATGATGACGATGTCTTTTGAAAAAAAATGGTGAGTGGGTAGTAGATGAAAAAAAACATCCGATAGTTTACGATCTAAGGTAGTTGAAAATCGAAAAAAAGAAAGGAAAGTTGTGATCAGCGTGGGGATCACGACCATTAGAAAGATTGGAATTAGAATTTTATTTTGTTTCATTTGCCGATTTTATTTTTATATTCGCTCCAACGATCCACAACAAAAGGAGTTCCCTCCGTTGGTACAGAAGATTCAATAAACACTAGTTTTGCGATGCGAAGATTAGTTTCAGGATGCGTTTTTTTTAAAGTTTCTGTTCCATCTAATTTGGACATTGTATTCAAATAACTGGATAATCCTAAAGGAGAATACCCAACTTGTGAGACAAGTCCCACTGCCGCTTCATCTGCTTCTAATTCTAATTTTGCATCTCGCCCTGTTTCAAAAAATTGTTTTTCCATCTCGGTGATGGCAGTTGCCATCGCAGTGTTGACTACTTCGCTTCCAGGAGGAGAGAGAAGTCCAGAAAGGATGTCCACAAATACATTCGATTCTTTAAATTCTCCATTATGGAATAAAATTACGTGACCCATTTCATGGGCAATGATACCCGCAAGTTCTGCTTCCGTTTGGATCTTTTTTAATGTGCCTGTGGTCAAAAACAAATACCCACCCGGGCAAGAGAAGGCATTGATTTCATTGGATTCAATGACGCCCACGCGAAATTCCAAATCTTTCCTAGAAGAAGCGGAACCCAACCGAAACGCGATGGAGTTTAAATAACGGGTGAATTCTAAATCCCGGACCAAATTGTATTTTTTTAATAACCTTGCCGCAAGAGAACGACCCATTTTCACTTCTGCTTTCGTCTCAGCTAACACTGGTAATCCTGGGCTCATCCAAAACATTGGTGATTGCTTTTCTGTTACAGAAACACTGGGCGAATTTTTTTCTTCTTTGGAGAATGGACTTTCTTGATTCAAAGGAACAGACTCTAACCAACGTAAGGATTCAAAATCATATAAATCCCCTTCCCCTCTCACTCGCATTTTTTGCGTTTCAGAAAGTCCCCGAGCTGCCGCTGTTTTTGTAAAATCGGATGCCCTTTGCCTTGCCACCACTGCTTCCGAAGAATTGGATGTGATCCCAAGTTTCATCTGGTTCCCTGGAGGGAGAGGTGATACAAATAACTTGGACACCCAACCTGTTTTCTCTTCCACTCTGACTTGGACAAAAAGACCTTGTTCGGTGATGGGTGTTAGTACTTCTCCTATTTTTAACCCACTCCCTTCCGCATTTAATTTTGGTTGGGTGAGTAACTTTGCTTTGTTGCTTTGTACATACACATTTCCTTTCGCAAGGAGTGAAATCCCAAGGAATAATAATAGATAAGTGAATGTCTTCAATCGCATTTCCATTGAATCTGTGTGTGATTCAAACTTTGGAAACTCTTTTTTTAATTTTGACTTTCGAATTGACAATCCAAGTCGTACCATTCTGATGATGGACTGATGAAACGTTTTTTTCTATTCCTCTTACTTTCCGTTTTAATCCTAGTCGGTTGTAAAAAAGAAAAAGATGAAAGTAATTCACTCAGTGCACTCGCTGTCCGATTTTTCATTCGCACTTTACTCTCTTCTAATATTAACTCTGAGTTACCTTCCAATTTGAGTGTGGCGGTTCCCAGATCCATACGTAAACCAAGCTCTGGACTAGGAGCAAGTTTCCAAAGAAGGTCCCAAACTTCTAAAATGACTTTCACAAACAAAGGCATTGCTGAAGATACTTTGGATTATGGTTTCACAGGCCAATACTTTCTAACAGAAGGAACGGGGATTGTGGCCGAAATCTTACGTGATTCCAAAAAAGATTTAGTACTCATCAGTGGATCCTATTCGATCGCCAAAGCCAGTCCTGGTGTTTGTATCCCTGGGGGAACTTCCAGTGTGCGGATCACACAAAGTATGGAAGAGGAATTTTTGGAAGGGATTGAAAGGCTCGGTCTTAGTTCCGAGGAGGCTCGCGGAGAGCTTGTTAGCCTACAAAATGAAGGGATTTTACCTTTCATTGGACAATCTGTCCCGACTCCCGCCATGGTTTACCGAACCTTAAGTAATAATGAATATGATGTAGAAATTTCCTATTCATTTGCCGATGCGATTGGAACGCCACAACCTTGTCCTTCCAACAATCAATTCCAAAAAAGTATCAAATTCAAAAGTGACAAATCCAAAGTGTTTAGTTCCATCACTCGTTCCTTACGGGTATTTGGAATCTCTTTGAGTGTGGATGCCTCCATCACTTACATCACCCAAGTCGGAAAAAAAGACAAAGCCATTCTCAATATCAAACAAGTGACATCGGGTTCCGGCAATACGGACAAATCCACAACTCGTTTTACATTCGAAGAATGTGCCAACGATACCAGTGCCAACTCAAACAATTGTGTCACCTTAAATTATAGTAATGTTTATGATGATGCGGCAGGGAACAAAATCACCACTTCCGTCAAAGGAAGGACAAATGATTTAGGAGGTTATGTCCTCACCGAATACATCGATAATGCAGATAATTTTGAATACTATATCACTGAGACCTATGATCCGAATGGAGAAATCACCTATTTTGCTGTCGATTATTATGATATCGATAATAGTGCAAATGATGAATATGAAGAATTGGGAGTCCTTGATACGGAGCTCTATGGAGACTTCATTGAAACAACCTATACCTTTGAATGGGACGTGTATGTTGATTTTACAACTCCTTTACCCAGTGGAGGTATCGGTGGAGGTGGTTATGCTGCCTATGATGCCTTTGTGATCATGCCAAATGGAGTGAACCCAAACTCGTTTCCAGATGAATTCATCGGTTGGGGTGAGTTTTACATCAATGAGTCTGATTCGAGTGAAACTTACTATGTTGATTTTTACGGTTCAGCCGATCAAGTCAGCAATGCCGATGTATGGCGCTATGAAATTGATACGAACGGCAATGAAGTGTATACACAACTTTTGATCGCACCAAATGTATTATACCAATTATAAATGAAACTAACAGATTCTATTGACGATCAAAACAAAAAACCTTTGCGAAATCTTATGTTTAAAAACAATTCACTCGTGTCCAAAATATCGCTGAAACCACACATATGGTTTCATTCTTTTTTTTCGCTTACATTTGTTTCCCTCCAATATTTGATTCCGAATCCTGTATTCCCTTCCGAACCCTTTCACAACTTACAAGGGTTTTATGGGGAACGGGCCGCAGGTCTTGCGGGTGCCTTTACGGCCATTGCCGATGACCCTTCAGGTGCTTATTACAACCCGGCTGGACTTGGGTTTACGCATAATGATGGGATTTCCATTTCTGCGAGTAATTTCAAAGATGTGAAACGCAGTTACATCAATATTGACACACCAGGCCAACGATACAACCAAACCCACCAAGGATTTGATCCCAATTTTATTGGACTTCTGAAAAACTTTGATCGTTGGAAGTTTGCGTTTTCCATCGTCAACACTTACAATTATTCCTACAACCGAGTCGACCAAGTGAATTACCCGCTTGTCTCCCCTTCGATCAATTCCACAAGAAATTATACCAAAGAACGGTACAACCAACTCCTTGTTGGCCCAAGTTTGGCTTACTTACTCAACGATAAACTCTCAGTTGGCGCAACACTCTATTATATGAGTGATACCAAAGAAGTTTCGAGAACCCAGTTCCAACAATTTTCTGATTTGAGTTATGTGATGCGATCCTATGTTGACAATCGTCGCACAACAGGCATTATGCCGGTCCTTGGTGTTCAGTACCAGCCAAATCCCAAAGTTTCCCTAGGGATGAGTTATCGGCGTATTTTTGTGACCGGTGGGGACAGACTGTACAACGAAGTGTATGCGGATTCAACAAGAAGACCAGGATCATCCGCAATTGACTTCATTGAAGGGACAGGAGACGGTGCCTCTTCCATTGAACAAGGAGTTCTCACCCAAAAACCGAAACTCGTAACATCCATTCCGCAAACATCGGAAATGCGATTTGGTGTGGCATTTTTTCCAACATCCAGATTCCTTGCATCCTTTGATATGATTTATACCTCAGGTTATAAAGTCAGACGTAACCAAGATGAAATCAGCAATTTTGGCAGGAGAGTCACCTACACAATCAATGATACAGAGGTACGTGAGCTCACTCGTTTTGCGACTACCAATTTTGCAGCAGGGATGGAATATTACTTAGCCGACACCTTTTCAATATTAGGTGGTATTTACACAAACGAACCCAATACAAAACCAGTTTCTTGGACCGAATCAGCAGTGGATTTGTATTTGCAAAATACTTTTGGGAACCAAGTCACTGCAAACTCTGGGGATGCCAGTGTCATCTACAAAGTAGCTAGGTCTGGAACGAACCCAAGGAATGAATATTCAAGGAACCGGGGTTTGAGTTTAGGATTTTCTTGGGTGACATCCAAATCATCTGTATCCGTGACCTACATCCGTGAACTTGGGTATGGGAATTCAAGGATCGACCCCAATTCCCTTGCCCAATCATTTGAATACAGTGCCCATTCCATTTACATCATGGTGAGCTCAAGGAACTAAAGGTTACTTCTTTTGGGATTTTTTTTGGAAAAAATCCCTGGCATCTTCATAACCCTGGGCCAAAAGTTTTTCTGCTTGTTCCTTTTTAAAATTTAAGATACTTCCTAGGCCTAACATTTGTTTGGGAGCAATGACAGAAATTTTTGCTTTTGTGAATTGAGTTCTTAAACTTAGAAAAAAATTCTCAATCGATGTGAGACCGTCCATTACCGACTTTCGATATTCCAATCCTTGTTCCACACTTTTGTAGGATCCAAGTAAATACAATTCAAAGAGTCGCTCCAACGCTTCATCCTTTGTCACTGGAGTTTCCATAATGGTTGAACTTCCCACTGGCGAAAGTAAAACAACAACGATGTCTGATGCCTCATGAGTTAATGCAGGTAAGATGGGCGTATTTGCCATCACACCACCATCCCAATACGGTTCCCCGTCGATCTCCTGCCAAGGGAAAATCATGGGAATCGCAGACGAGGCCAGTAAATGTTCGATCCGTAAACTTGGGTTTTCAAAAAACCGAAGTTCTGAAGTGAGGATATTCACAGCAGTGATGATGACTTTTATTTGCGACTGGTTTAAAGAGGTAAAATCCAGATGTTCATGGATGAATTTTTTCAAAGGATAGGTTTCAACGAGTGGATAGTATTTTTTACGAAAAAAACCTTTGATCATATTCCATATCGAATACCGCATGATGTGTTTTTGGTTGAGTTTTAACCATAACTCCGACAATTGCTTCGAATCCATTCCTGAACCGATGGCACAGGCATTGATGGCGCCAACAGAAGTCCCACAAATGATGTCGGGTTTCCAATGGATTTCTTCTAAATACCGTAAAACACCTGCTTGGTAGGCTCCTCTTGCCCCACCACCCGAGAGAACCAATGCTTTCTTTTTTGCCATATCAATTGTTACCTGTAAAGATATCTCTTCCTGTCACATACCGTTCCTTCCACCATTTTTCCTCTAGAGATTGGACCACAACCCCTCTGCTTGTGGATGCATGAATGAAATTTCCATTATCCAAAACAAGTCCTACATGAGTGATTTTTTTGGCATTCGGTGAGGCGGAGAAAAAAACTAAATTGCCTATTGTTTGTTTTTCTCTTGGAACAAATTTGCCGATGAGGGACTGGTCTTTTGCAGAACGAGGTATGGCCTTTCCCTTCATACCAATTTTTGGATCGGTTAATATGGATTTGGTGAGACCAGAACAATCAATCCCCCGTTTGGAATACCCTCCATACAGGTAAGGTGTACCGACCCACTGCCTTCCTACGGGATCAACCAATTTTCGTTTGGATTCCTTTTGGCCTTCGTTTGTGGTTGTGACAGTCGTTTGGTTCGATTGTTCCTCGATAAAAATAAGACTAGGGTCAAGTCTAGGGCGTTCTTTCGTGATCCATTCCCCTTCTTCATTCCAGATGATCTCTGTTCTACGATCTGATACCTTAAAATCATTCAAGGAATTTTTTCCAGATAACACAGCCAATATATCCTCCACCACCAATTTCCAATTGGATTCATTCGGATCTGCTTTTGATTCTGCTTTGAATTCAGAAAAGAGTTTCTTTTGTTTTTCGGAACTGAGTGAAGTTATTTTTTTAGGTAATTTATTTTCCAAAACGTTGAAAATCAAACTAGAATTAGGCTCTGATTTCCGAAGTAGGACATAGAATCTACCTGCAACAAAAACTGTATCCCCACTCCATCGCCTTTTTTTTGCGATTTGGAAAAACTGTAAGATCTCATCTTCTGGTACTTGGCTTAACTTCATCTCACGATAGAATTTTCCAAGATAAGGAATTTCTGTTTTGTTTGGTTTTGCGGTAATAAAATACGGAATCAGGTCTTCCGTTTCTTCCCACTGATAGCCATGGTCAGCCAAAATCACAAACCGTTCTACCTCCAATGCAAACTCAGTAGCTGGCATCGACTCAAAGACGGCCCAAACTCGCAGGGATTGGATGATGTTTTGGATTTCTTTTTGGTTGGTGCGGTCTCCTAGTTTTTTTCGGATCTCACTCCTGATGAGTAAAGTTTCTTGTTTGTTATAACCTGACTCAAGTAAGCTGTCGAGGTTTTGTGCAAACAAAACGGAAGGCAATAGGAATCCCAAAAACAAATAAGTTCTAATAAAGGAACGGATGAAAGGAACTAAGGACATGACCCAAGAAGTATTGTTTGCCCAGCTTATTGTAAAGAAGGATTTATAAATTTCTCGCGGTTCATTTTGATTTTTCCAACCGAAGAAATGTAACCAAGTTCAATCAAACGTTCATAAGCAAACCAATCTAATAATCCAAAATTATTGGTCGGGATTTGTAAAAACAAATCTGATATTGTTTCCGTTTGGCGGATTCGTTCCCGACTGGAGGCGAGGATTGAACGGATGATGATATCACCAATCGGTGGGAATTTGGGTTTTGTCAAATCTTGGAAATTGATTAGGTTTGTCATTTGAAAGAATGGATTTGTCATCACACCAGGATTTTTACTATCAAAGTATTCACAAAGTTCGCGGTCTTGGTCTGGGTATATATCACCAAACACATCGACAGAAATCACTTTTCCCACACCTCGTTCTTTCAAACTAATCCCAGGCACATTGTCAAGGACTCCTCCATCAACATACACAATCCCATCATCGATAAACGGTGGCACAATCCCAGGAATGGAGGTACTCGCCCGAATGGCCTTCCATAAGCTCCCAACTTCCTGCACATGGATTTCAGAATGAGATAAATTGGTTGCGACAGGAAAATAAGGAATCCAAAGGTCTTCAATTTGGATCTCACCAAAAAATTGTCGGATTGCTTCAGTATACTTTTTCCCAGTGGTGAGAGATAAGATTGGGAGTGTGTATTCGTTTAGAAGATCTTTGTTTACCCAAAATTCTTTCGCCTTTGTTTTACTGCTAAGACTCGATTCACCCATGGCAATGAGAGCAGCAAAAATCGAACCTGCACTGGTACCGGAAACCATATCGATTGGGATGTTATTTTCTTCGAGTGCTCGGAGCACCCCTAAATGGGCAAAACCTTTTGCTCCTCCACCACCTAACGCCAGTCCAATGGATTTCCCAAGTAACCCTCTACCAAGTCGTTCCCAAGTGTCCATTCGCTCCATATGGACATGGAAATGCCGATGGAATTTTCGTTTTTGTAAATGTTTGATGGTTCCTGGTTTTACCTCATCCTTATTTGGTTGGATGAGAACAAGTATATGGTTACGATCGTTGTACTTGCGTTTGTCGATAAGAGTTTCCAATTGGATACAACTTGGAGATTCGTTTGCATCTTTAATGTAGACAAAACTATCCGATTGGCGTAGGGCTCGTTCTGCAAAAGGACTCACCTTGTCCTCATCCTTGAGTAGATAAAAAATATAATCATACTCAGCTTCGATTTGAGTGAAAAACCGGATGATCCAAGGTTTTCGGTCGACCTCGTCTAATTTTTCCAATTCCCGAGTCTTTTCGTTAAACATGGATTCGTCGACAACGTAAATAGATCCATACCGCAAAAATACAATCCCAAGGTAATGAATGGCATCCAAAATTGTTTTTTCGGGTAAGGAAGAAAGCAAAGAAAATGTTTTGGCTTGAGGTAGAAAACTTTTTGTTTCTGTTTTGGCATGAGCCAGTCGTTCGGCGATGATTTTTGTGATTTGTAATAAACTATCAGGGTATTTGAGTAAAATCGAAAGAGCTACTTCTCTTGGCACTCGGATCAGTTCGGAATCACGCACCGCTTTCACTGTGGCAGATCGTTTTTCTCCTGTGAACAAACTGAGCTCACCTATGACATCGAGACGTTTGAATTCACCAATATCACGTAAAGCACCATTTGGCCCTCGTTTTTCATACCGAAGTTTCCCGGCAGCCAAAATGTACAAATCACTACCGATGGAGTTTTCTAAAAAAAGGATCTCCCCCCCTTTTAGAAATTCACGGACAGTATGATCCATCATCTCTCGTAAGACTGAGTGAGGCAAATTTTGAAACAAATCCGCCAATGTCAAATACTGGGCTAGGCTTGGGTTTTTCGATTTTCGGATTCGTTTCACAACAAAGGTTGTAGCGATCTTTCAAAAAATTTCAAGCAACCTTTTTGTTCGATCGGATTGTGATTTGATCCAATGAAAAAAGAAGAGTAGTCATATTTGATCCATTCTTACAATGGGAAGGAAGAAGTGTTCCATGATAGCAAGTTTACGCGGTAAATTACTCCAATTAGAAATTGATCGTTTGGTGGTGGAAGTGTCCGGTGTCGGGTATGAAGTGATGATTCCCTTTCCCCTCCACTTGGAATGTAAGGACAAACTCAATACGGAAATTTATATCCATACGTTCCACTCCATCACTGATCGCGGGCAAAGACTATTTGGTTTTGGTTCTAAAAAAGATCGGGAATCCTTCGAACTCATCAAATCCCTCCACGGGATTGGAGAACTCACGGCACTCAAAATCCTTTCCTTTTTCCAAGCGGATGATTTGTATCAAATCGCCAAAGCAGATGATAAAAAAACCTTAGAAAAAATCCCCAAAGTAAAAGGAAAAACATCTGAAAAAATCCTTTTTGAAATCAAACAGAACCTAAAAAAATTCGAAATGTTTTTAAACGAAGGGACAACCGAATCCAGTTTTGTGGATCGGGAAACAGACCTTGCAACTCTTGCTTTAATCCAATTGGGTTTTGATGAAAAATCTGCCACCAAACAAGTTGCAGATGCCAAAAAATTAAATCCAGGTTTAAGTGCCTCAGACATCGTAAAACAAGTGATTACTGGGACCAGATGATTCAGAACATTCGGTGCAAATACCAACTGTTTTTTAATTTGATGAAACTCGGATTGATAAGGTAACGTTCTAGTTTAGGTTGATCAGGGAATCGGAATTTAAGTTCGACTTCTTCCTTGGATCCAATATAAAAATCGATGAATACTGGTCCCGCCTGTGTAAATACTTCGCGGATCGTAAGGTTTCCGATACTTCCTTTTTTTTGGTCTAGTTTTGCCTTGTCGAAATAATACAAAGCAAAGTATCCCTCGGGATCTTTTAAATCCACCTTCACCTCATCCAATGTCCAATACCCTTTGGCATCTACAAACAATCCTGTTTCCTTGTCGATAAAGGAAACTAGGTGGATAAAATGACCTTCACAAAGATCAAGTAACAATTGTTTGATTTCAAACAGAATCAGGGTTTTGTCAAAATGAGAAATCCCGTTTCCATAAGTGGTTCCCATCACAATCGGGAAGGGACATTTGAAACTCATGTTTTTAGTTTCATAAGACTTGGGGCTGAAATCATTTGGATCATTTGGTTTCGGATTTTGGCAAAAAATACATAACGAACATAAAAGAGCGAGAGAAACAATTTTAAATGAAAAACTAAGTTTTCTCAATTGTGAGAATTTGAATTGATTTGATAGGGAAAATCTTCGCATTACATAGTTTTGTTGAGAAGGTCCTCGAACATATCTCCCGAATACATCTCCAAGGCTCCGTTACTCGCAGCGATGATTTTTTTTCCAGCTTCTGTGACGTCAAAGTTCCCAATCACAAATCCTTTGGTAGCTCCCAATTCTTCCATTTGGTTTGTCATCTCCCGTAAAAAAACGTCGGACACCTTGGCATCTTTCCATTTTCGGACTCGAAATAAAGCGCGTTTGTTCACATCTTCTTTAGAGGAAGCAAGTAAATTGACACCATCAGCTTCAGGATTTGAGATTTCTTTTGTCACACGATACCCAAGTTTCATTACCATTCTTGTCGCTTGGTTTTTAAAATTAGTACCAGGAAGACTAATGAATTTTTCAAATTTATCAAGACCGAGCATATCTAGTTTGGATGTGAGTTTTTTGCCACTATCATCAACCATCCCTTTGATATTGAAGGGTTTGGAAGATCGCATCCCACTCAGCTCAAAGTAACGGGAGTTAGGGAATAAGTTGACGGAAAGTAAATTCAATTCACGACTCAAATCATATTCATGTGTTAACGATTCAACTGTTCCCGTTCCGCGTTCCAATCTGTATTTTAAATTGGCAAGGGCGATGACATCAGGGTCATCCAATCGTTCTGCTTCCGCTTCAATTAAATACTCTGCCCCTTCCTCATAACGACCCATATAGGTGGTGATCATCGCAAAATGGATACTACACTCTGTGATTTCACTCTGCCATGCATTGAGTTTTGCCATCTCAAGACACAACCTACCATACTTCAATGCTTCTGGAAAATTTTGCATGAGAATGGCTTCTGTCATAAGGAATTGGAATAAAGTAAAACGGACAAACTCGTCTTCAATTTGTTCGCTGATGGCAATGGCAGTTTTTACTGCATCCTTATGTTTGTTTTCACGTGATAAGGACAAGGCATATAAAAATCCAGAGACAGGCGTTTTTTCGATTTTATATGCTTTTTCAAAATACTCTCTTTCCTTCCCCCCACCTGTGACCCCAGAAATCACCCCTTTGCCAATGTAATAGGAAGTGAGATTGATTTTTTCTTCTGGGATCCTTGCAAAAAAATGGTCTGCGATTTTGAATTCCTTTTGTCCGAGAGCCATAAAACCCAATCGAATACAAGCGATTGGATTGGAACGATCCACTTGGAGGGTGTCCAAATAATGAAAAAAAGCTTCTTCAAAAAAATCTTTGTTATAATAGATCTCGGCAATGCGGTTGGAAACGGTCACAGCATCAATTTCTTTGGTGTACCGGTTGTTCTTTTTGATGATTTCGAGGTGTTTGGCTTCATTGAGTGGGTCATTTTCCATGGCATAAATTTTTGCCATCACGTAATGACCATAGGGATTTTGGTGGTCTTCTTCTAATTTTTCCCGCACAAGGGCCCGCGCATCTAGAAAATTCCCTAAAGTCGCAAGGCTTAGGGCTTTGGCATAACCATCTCGCCTTTGTCCGATGACAAAGGTCAAAAGAAACCCAAGTAGAATCACTGCGGCTCCAACAAAGATAAAAAATGCCAAATTCTAATACTTCCTATTTTCCTATTTTGGTTGGTAAAAAAGAGTCTTACGTCAATTCTGTCCTGGAAGTGATACAGCTCACCTACATTTCATTTGCACTACGACTTCTCACCAGGGATCGTCTTTATTCCTTGGCCTATGGCCTTGTGGGAACCCTTGTTTTTACTTTCCTCATACTTGCCGTTCGGATCCACTTCCACTTGTATGCGGGAGTGTCTCTTACTAGTATCGTTTCCTTTGACAAGTCTCCCCAGATTCTTTTTTACGCCACAAGCTTTGCACTCATGACCTTATTTTTCTTCCATTGCCTCCATGGGCTCGGGGAAATTGGAGTGATGATGGCGGTGGGTGGGAACCGTATGGGATGTATCTTCCTCCATTCTTTGTCCTTATTTTTCCTATTTTTACCAAGTTTCCTACTGGCTACACTTCTCAATTTGGGATTCCTCCCTCCCCCTCCCGACTTTGGGATTTTAGGAGAGATCAAATCCATATTCACCTGTTTGGTGTTATTTTTATTTTTGGGAATCCTAGTTTGTGTTCCCACAGTGGGCATTAGCACCTATATGGACCCATACAAATCCATACGGAGACAAAAATAATGTTACTCCGTGTCCACAACCTAACCAAACGATTTGGAAAGGAAGAAGCAGTGAGTTCCGTGAGTTTTGACGTGAACCAAGGGGATTATGTAGCCATCATTGGACCCTCTGGATCTGGAAAAACCACTCTCCTATCGATGCTTACAGGAATGCTTTCTCCTTCAGAAGGGGACATTTTGTACGACCAAATCAAACTTTCGCAAATTTCCAAACAAGAGTTAGCCGAAATCAGAGCCCGGGACTTAGGCCTCGTGTTCCAATTTTCCGAACTTGTGGGAAACCTGACCATTAAAGAAAATATCCTCCTACCTGCCCTTTTTACTAAAAAATTTTCCAGTGATGACTATCTCAGAAAATGTGATTACCTCATTGACCATTTAAAACTAGGTGACATTCAAAATTCATTACCACGAACTTTGTCCGGTGGCCAAATCCAAAAGGCAGCCATTGCGAGATCCCTCATCAATGACCCTGCCATTCTTTTTGCAGATGAACCTTCCGGGGACTTAGATCCAGAAAATAGTTACCTTGTCCAACTCCTTCTCAATGAGTACAACAAACGAAACCATTCCATCATCCTTGTCACCCATGACATGAAACTCGCCTTTGATGCCCAAACCGTTTATGAAATGAAAAACGGAAGGTTCGAACAAGTGATCAAAGGAGAGTGAAGTTTTGAGACAAGCGATTGGTGTTGATATTGGTGGAGGAAGCATCCGCGTTTCTCTTTTTGATGAAAATGGAAGTGAACTAGACTCCCATCACACCAAAACCCCTGAACACTTAGACAATGATTCCTTTTTAGAAGTACTGGTCGAAAGCATTCGCCCACTTGTAAAGAATATCATTGGAATTGGTGTTGGTTCCCCTGGCCCTCTCAATAACGAAACGGGCGTTATGCTGACAAGTGCCAATATGGCAGGTCTTAAGAACTTACCCATCAAATCAGTTTTACAAAAAGAATTTTCACTTCCAGTATTCTATGAAAACGACGCCAACTGTGCTGCATTAGGTGAAGCTATCTTTGGAACGTATAAAAACACCGAATCACAATTAATTTTGACATTAGGAACAGGGATTGGTGGAGGGTTTGTCAAACAAGGTAAACTTTATACGGGATACCTTGGGAATGGAATCGAAATTGGCCATACCACTTCTGTCATCGGGGGCGCCTTGTGCGGATGCGGAGTTCACGGTTGTGTGGAGAGTTATTTTTCCACAAAAGGATTTTTAAACCGTTATTTTGAAAAAACCAATACCAAACTCCCCAATGCAGAAGCCTTTTTTTCACTCGTTCGATCGAATGATTCAGAATCAAAATCCATTTTGGAATTTGGAACCAAAGCTTTAGCACACGCAGTTCGTAATGCGATCCAATTACTCAACCCAGAAGCGGTCATTTTTGTGGGTGGGATCACCAAGTCCTATGATTTGTTTGGTGCACTTTTAGAAAAAGAAATTCGATCTACAATCTTTTCTGTATTAAACGATCGATTATTACTTGGGCCTGGGGGCAATATATCAGGAACTCTGGGTGCCGCCTCACTTGTTTTTGTTAAGGAGAAAAACTGATATGGAAGACTGTATTTTTTGTAAGATCATTCGCGGTGAAATACCTGCCAAAAAAGAATACGAAACTGATTCTATTTTTGTATTCCATGACATCACTCCACAAGCGCCCATCCATTTGCTCATCATACCCAAAGCACATATCAAAAGTATGAATGAAATTGATTCTCTTGACCCGAAGGTGATCCATCAAATTTTCGAAGTGATTCCCGAACTTGCCAAAAAAAACGGAATCTTTGAAAAAGGATACCGTGTTGTCAATAATTGTGGAACCTACGGTGGACAAACTGTTGGTCATCTACACTTCCACTTGTTAGGTGGCAGACATCTACAATGGCCACCAGGATAAAATTGAACCTACAATGAGAAAATTAATTTTTGGAATTATCGTTTCAGGCATTGCCATTTATTTTTTACAAAAGAACTTTGATATCAGTGAATTCGAACGACTAGAAGGAAAAGTCAATTGGTGGATTTTTCCTCTTCTAATCCTATCCAATTTATGGGCATTTATTCCTTTTTCGATTCGATGGTATCATCTACTCGAGAAAAAAATCACATTTCACCAATCCTTTTCCACAGCCATCATTGGTGTGGGTTTGAACATGGTGTTACCTGCTCGAGGTGGGGATTTGGTAAGATTACTGATGAACAAACGAGATTCGGATCTCCCCCTCACTCACCTTCTCAGCCGAATCTTCTTAGAAAAAGTAATGGATTTGGGTTCCGTAGTTGTCATCGGTGCCACAGCTCTTTTTTATATGGGGCTTGGACAATCCAAAAATTTAAGCCTTCTTTTGATTTCCAGTTTGGTCATTATTGGGATGTTGGTTGGTCTAATTTTGGTAAAATATTTTTTATTTTTCTTAAGATCAGTCGCTCTCAAATGTTTTTCACTTATCGGCAAACAATCATTATATGAAACGAAACTCGACCACCATTTGGTAGAATTTTCGGAATTTTTGCAAGGGGATAAACTCATCAAACCACTTGCCTATTCATTACCAACATGGGTTTTTGGTTATGCGATTTCTTATTATCTTGCAGGGATGCTCATTGGTATGCCTATTTCCTTTCCGGAGGCATTGTTATTTATGTTTTTAGGTGGGATGGGAGTTGCCATTCCTTCCGCTCCTTCGGGCATAGGTGTGTTCCACGCTGCCATCATTTCTGGATTTATCATTTTAGGTAGAGATCCTGGGGAAGGTCTTGTCTATGCAACAGTAGTCCATTTGACCCAGTTTCTCATCACCACAGTCCTTGCCTGTTTTGCCTATCTTGTTTGGCGCCTCTCACATCAAAAAAACATGAGAATCAACTAATTTTTTTTACTCAAAGATCCCCTCTTCCAATCTAAACTTTGATGGAAGAGAGGAAAAATTCATTCTTACTTAAAAACAAAAATTGGCATCAATGCTTCTTTTTAATGTTTTTCTTCTATCACTGTTCTCTCTCTCAATTTCCAAATGCAAAGGAAACAAACGAATCCGAATTTCCATTTGTTTCGCTACTGTCTGTAAGTCTGGGAACCTACGTTTCTTCCTCACGATTTGATCGTTATGTGGAAAGTAATCTTGAATGGAGTCGTTTCCTAGGTAAGTGGCATGAAATCAAACGCATCGATAATCCGTTCCAAATGGGACTAACCAATGTAACCGCAGATTATGCTTTAAGAGAAGATGGAAACATCCGCGTGAAAAACGAAGGAGAAACGATAACAGGGAGAAGTTCCTTAGAAGGAGTTGCGATCATTGTAAACCCAAGTGTAGGGAAGTTGAAGGTAAGTTTTTTATACCCGTTGTTTTTTGGAGACTATTTGATTTTAAAAATCGATCGAAATGGTTACCAAACCGCACTCATCGGTGGCCCAGAACCAAATTTTTTATGGATTTTTTCAAGAGAACCTACCATTTCTTCAGTCACTGAAAACGAATACATTCAATTTGCAAAAACGATTGGTTATGACACCAATCGTTTGCTTGCGTATTAGATTTTATCCTAGAGCCTTGATGACATCTTCTGGAGCCTGTACGAGTTCTACAAGTACCCCTTCACTACAAAGTGGGAATTCTTCATTTCCTTTTGGATGGATGAAACATACATTATAACCTGCAGCACCCTTTCGTATCCCACCAGGTGTGAAACGAACCCCTTGTTTGGTGAGATAGTCCACACATTCTTCTAATTTATCAATCCAAAGGCCAATGTGATTCAATTTTGGATCATGCACCTTGGGACTTTTATTCGGGTCGATGGGTTGCATCAAATCAATTTCTACTTTATACGGACCATTGCCCATAGAAAGTATATCTTCATCGACATTTTCTTTTTCACTTTTGTAATCAGATACTTTAGTAAGACCCATGATCTCAACCCAGAACTTGGATAATTTTTCTTTGGATTCGCCACCGATGGCTACTTGTTGGATTCCTAACACTTTAAATGGACGCGACATTCATCTCTCTCCTATCTTCTTTCTGCTTCAATCGAGTATGACTTTTCCTTCAATGTCCTGTCCCAGTTCCTCTCCGAATACTATTTTTTTCACAGTGGTAAAGTATTTTATATCCATCCTAAAAATCTACTGACCCAAATTCAAAGGATCTGATGAAGGAGAATATCAATCTAATCCTTCGGTATTTTGATTCCTTTTTCTTTCATCAGCTGAATTAACTTACTGGGAATGGGTGCACATAAACAATTTTTTTGGTTGTTCCCAAACAAATCTCTGTTCTGAATCAAAACATCTGAATGGATCTATGAATACAAACCTATATTCGGATGCAAGTAAATAGATGAATGATCATTCATTTTTATTCCCTCCATTTTCTATCTTGCGGAAAAAAAGAAAAACAAGGGATTTGAATGGGAAAATAAAATTGAAAACCTTTTGATTATTCCGCTAAAATCAAAAGTGTACTAAACTGCGAATTTAAAATTTGGAATTTTTGCAAAAATTCTTTGATGGCTTCTTCACTCACGCCACCAGAATAATCAAAGTCACTTTCCAATACAAGTCTCCCTTCCGCATCCATATAACTTCTGGAATACCTCATCTTCTGATTCCACTTGTTCGCTAATTCCATTTTATTTTTTTTGTCTGTGTTAAAGGAGGAATAGAATTGAATGGAAGTATCATTCCCAGATACAAGGCCTACTCTAAAATCTTGATATGATACGATGAGTAGTTTATCTTCATCACTGATGATTTGGTAACCTAATTCAACTAATAATTTTTTGATTAGATTCTTTTCAACTTTGTGATGTAAGGTGGCCGATTTCGACGCCGATTCAGACTCTTTGCCTTTGGGAGATTGGGCGCTCACAACAAAAACAGTGGATAATACGACAAAAATTAAAATCGAAGAAATAAATGATCTCACAATCAACCTCATTGCTATTTAAAATGCAAACATTCGCTAGAATGAAATCGTCCATTTTTGCTATGCGCTATTTTTTGATTTTGAAATCCGATCGCTCAGATTTCAATCTATTTCTGGGGGAAATGATTCAATCAGGAAAAAAAGTAGAAATTTGTCTAGAATTTCATTTGCTTTTGGGATCACCTAGGAACTGCTAATCCATAATCTATGAAATTTTCCCTTTTTTACATCAGCATTTTGTCACTATTTTTCTTGCAATTCACTGCTTGTAAACCGGCCCAAAATAAAACGACAAACAAATCTAACTTTAAAATTGATTCCATAGAGACACTCAAAAAAGAATCAAAATACCCTTACCTCTATGTCGGAAAAATCAATTTAGAACATTTTATAAAACTAAAAAATGACATCCATATCCTACATCTAACGAGCGATAAAATCAGTACCTCCGCTTCCTTTGGAGGGGCCATCAAAAAAGCATACCAAATCCTTTCGATCGACATATATCCAAAAAGTTTTTACGATGCCAATCGAAATCATCCCAAACTTTATAGTGATCAAACGATACTCCCCTCGGATGATCATTTTTTCATTCGGATCAAACAAAAAAGCAATCAAATCGATGAAACAAATGAATGGGAGCCAAAAAAAAGAAGGGAACTCTACTTACACTTTACTTCCTTAAATTTAGATTTTCATGAATTAGAAAAACAACTAGATCACATTTATACCCAAGCAAAAAACGATCCTATTCTTGGCAAAGACCCGAATGGTTTATTAGAAAAAATTATCTTCCTAGCAATGTTAGGTTACACAGAAGAAATTGACCCACATACTCGCGTATACGATTCCAGAGAAATCAAATCAGACACTTCCTTTAATGTTCTCAATCATATTTCACATAGAGTTTTTTTTGGTTATCCGGACATTCTATACATCAAAATTAAAAATTTTATACAATTTAATGACAATTTTACAATTGCAAGTGCCACAAAAAAAATCATAGAACACGAATTGAATGAAAAAAAGAAAAATCAAAATACAGTGGGAGTATTACTGATCGATTTAAGAGAGAGTGAACAAGCAAACCTCATCGAACTCCGAAATTTTTTATCACTCTTTACTTCTACCAAAAATTTATTCAGTATCAGAAACCGTTTTGAAGAAAATATATATCCTTCTCTGAAAGGAGAAACAATCCTTTGGGACGGACCCATTGGAATTTTAGTAGGTCCCAAAACGACTGCTGGTGGTGAATTGGTAGCTGGTAGTTTACGTGAAAATAAAAATGCAGTGATTCTTGGTACAAGAACATTTGGCCAAGGAACATTTCAAATGTTCTTTGAAGTGGGTAAAAAAACTGGATACTTTTATGCAATCACCAATTCCAAAATGTATTTACCTTCCGGAGAAGAAATCCAAGGATTCGGCATCATCCCTGATATCAATGTAGAAAATCCTAACAAAGATCTAAACCCACCACATGAAACTAAATTCTGGAATTGGATCAAACCATCAAAAGAAAAAAATCCATACATTCCTAAAAACATCCAAACGAAACTCGACGAAAGGATGAAACAAAATTCCACAAGCAAAGGGTTGTTCGCTGAAGAAAACCCCATGGATATCGACCCAGTCTTAACTCAAGCCATCGAATATTACAAAACCTATTTGAGTATCATGAAGGAAACCAAGTGAACGCATGATTCGTATTCTCCAACCTATCATCATTGTTGTTTTGGGAGTTTTATCTTTCTATTGCACTGAATCCAAATCCTTACTCAAAACAAGTGAAAAAGGACAAATCCTTGCTCTCAAACAATTGTTACTGGAAAAAACTGATCCCAATGTTCAAAACCAAAACGGAGAAACTCCGCTTATCCTTGCTACAAAATTTGGATATGCAGAAATTGTAGAAATTTTGATCCAAAACCAGGCCAATGTGAATTTAGTAGATCAAACGGGAAAAACTGCTTTCCATTGGTCTGTTAAAAAACGTTTTTTGAACATCGCTGAAATATTGTTAGAAGCAAAAACAAAGGTAGATGCAGTCGACTCAAACAAAAAAACAGCATTGGTATACGTGACCAAAATAGGACACGCGGATATGGTGAAACTTCTCATCACAAAACAACCAAATCCAAATTTGCAAGATCGTTTTGAGAATACAGCTTTTATGTTGTCCGTTCGGAACCAACAAATGGACGTTGCAGAATTTCTCATCCAAGCCAATGCAAATGTCCTTCATCGAAATTTTTTAGGATACTCTGCCTTAGATGATGCCAACAAACCATCCATGGAAAAAATTAAAAAACTGATCGAGGAAAAAATCAAATAAAATCAATTTAAACTGATAGGCAATTTCTTTCATGTCAATTGCAGTTTGGTTTAATTCAGAAGAACTATCGGCCGTTTGCATTGAGACCTCACTCATCTGATTGGTACCCGAGCTTATTTCCCCTAATGCCAGGGCATTTTGGTTCATTGCTTCGGATACAGATATAATTGCATGGTGCACTTCACTAATGCTATTACTGATCTCTTTTGCTAAGTTAAATGTCCGTTTGGCAAGGGTATAGATTTCTTCTGACTGGATTTTATATTCTTTTCCAGAAGCGACGACACCTTCATAATCAGGTATCACTTTTCCTGTGATCATATTCAAAAGTTCTTTCACCGAATCAACCATATCCACCATTGCTTTTTCTAATTTATGATTGAGTTCTACAATTTTTTTTACAGTTTCTTGCGACTTTCCTGCTAAATTGGAAACCTCTGTCGCAACGACAGCAAATCCCCTTCCATGTTCACCAGCCCGTGCCGCTTCAATTGCAGCATTTAACGAAAGCAAGTTGGTTTGGTCACCAATTTCTGCGATCATACTTGCTAACTCACGTATCTCTTTGATCGCTTCGGCATCTTTCACCGCATTTTGAATTTTAAGATTGATTGTTTCAAATAAAGATTTGGCATCTAACAAGGATTTTCCAACAAATGATTCAAGCTCGCTTGCTTTTCCTTCAATCTTTTCTGCTCCCTTGGATACCAACTCCATTTCACTTCCAAGCAGATTTAAAGTTTCAATCATCGAATTGGATTGAGATGAAATTTCTTCTGCCGAAGCAGAAACATTTTCAGCACTCGCGGAAAGTTCTTGGACAGAAGAGGCAATCTCTTCAATGGTTGCAGATGAATCTGATGCGAGTGACGATAACTGGGAACTTTTTCCAGTGATCGATTCAGAAAGATTTTGAATTTTTTGAACAATCACAGTTAAATTTTGACGCATTTTTTCTAAACTTTTTGCCATACCTCCGATCTCATCATTTCTTTCTAATTGGTTTTTCGGAACTTCGAAAGACAATTCATTATGAGAAATACGATTCATGAGAAGTGAAGCTTCCCGTATGGCATGTGTCACTTTGGTTAACACATAACCCATTCCTATGGATACAAGAACAACTGAAAATAGAATGCTAACGAAGGTAAAAATTGCGATGGAATCGAGAGATTTTGTCATTGCCGATACAGGAACACGATAAATCACACGCCAAGGTACAGAATGCAATTGGTAACTTCCGTAAAGGCAATTGTTACCTAAAGAATCCTTTCCTGAAAAGATACGTATCGAATCTGTCGTATTTTTCAATTGGGATACAACTTCATCCGGGAAACTAAAATTTAATTCCTTTTCGAGAAGATTACTATCCAATGCTAATTGGATGATCCCTCGACTATCCACTAACCAACTCTCACCACCAAACTGATCGATTTGGGTAAATTGTTTAGAAGCCACCGAAACATCAATACCGATGGAGCTAATGAGCACGGGGTTCCCATTTTCAAGCGTAACACCATTTACAAAAATGGCATATGATTTATACTCCTCCGTATAATCCATATTGATCACCAAATCTTTTTTAGAGTGAATGAGATCAAAAAACCAACTGTCATCCGAATCCTTTTCAGTTAGGGTATCAATTTTTTTTCCTGATTCATTCCAGTAGTTTTTAGTAAGTGGATTGATGATGCCAAAGTAAGTGATATAACTTAATTTTGATTTGTAAGTGGATAAATTCTGAAAGACCTGCTCTGTTGCGTCTCCTTTGGGTTCACCCGATTTTGCCCAGCGGATGGTATTGTGGTCGGAGGCAACTAACACTGCCGTCTCTTTTGTTCGTTCTAAAATGGAATCAATGGTGGCTGACTTGGATTCTAGGATTTTCACCATATCAAAACTTTCCAATTTGGAGATAATCGTACTTCTCCCAACATAATAACTCAAAAAACCTGTTAACCCACATGCCAGTGTGACAGAAAGAATGGTGAAACTGATGAGTTTCGTACGTAGCGAATTTGGTTCCCATTTGAATTTCATGATTTTTGAATCCTTTCTTTTCGATATTTAGAATGTTTTCTTGCTAAATGTAAGATGAATGTATAAAGTGTTCTCACATTTTTGGTTTCAACCATGATAAGGATCAAATGAAATATGAAGCACCTCTTTTTTGGTTTTTTTTCTTTGGCCCTCTACTTAGTAATCTTGAACCCATTGATCGGTGAATCAATCGAAAGTCAAGAATCCACTCCCAAAGATGGCACTACACTTTATCCATCCAAAACAATCGAAAAGGACTCAAACCAACAAACAACCCCAGGTGAAGTAAAGTTTCGCCTAACAGGAATGTTAAAAACAGACTTCGCTTATGCAAACGAATCGGTATTGTCCTTTGGATTTGATAATTTAGTCGGACCAACTGTTGCCAAAAGACAAGTCCAAGCCAGAGATTCAGAACCAAGGTCTGGAATTTATCCCACCAGTTCCTTACTCGGAGCAGAAATCCTTTATGGAACGAAAGCAAAGGCAATCTTTGAAGCTGACTTTGTGGATGTCACAAAAAGTAGTGTGGGAGCAGAAACAAAACCGAGAGTCAGGCAAATGTATTTCCAATACAACCCATCTACTAAAATCGAAATTTTTTTAGGTAGGACATGGGATCTCTTTGCGGGTGTGTATCCTCAATCCTATAATGCAAGTGCCTTTATGTCTGGATCAGGAAATATTGGATGGCAAAGGGAACAAATTGGTCTGTGGTATCAATTGGGCGATGTAAAACTTGGGTCGGCAATTGGAACGACAGGGTTTCATAATGATCCCAATGTCAAAACCAATATCGAACGAAATTCCATGCCAACGATTGCAGTCAGAATGGATTGGAAACCCTCCTCACAATTTTTTTTCACAACATCAGCCATTGGTACAAAACTCAAAGTCAGTGACCCATCGACTGATTCCGCAAGAGATGGATTGGCATTACGTGCCAATCAATTCAATGATCCTAATCAATCTGTGTTAAATGCTTTCACACAAAAAGAAACAAACCAAAGGAGCACTCTGGATTCAGGCGGAGTTTCGATTGGATTTGTTTGGAAACAAGGAAACTTTGAATCACGTGGCGAAATTTCATACGGAACAAACCTAACTTCGATTACTTCTTCTGGAATCGCCCCCTTCCAAACAACTACCTATGGTGAAGAATTTACAAATAGTAGGCTAGGATTTCTGAGTGGAGAGTTTTCTAATGATGCGAAGTCCAATACAAAAAAAAAGTTTGAATCTCCGAGGGAACTAACAGGTTTTTTAAGTTTGAATTATGATGTCTCCAAACAATTTGGTTTCGGAATCCATACAGGAGTTTCCAAAATTACAAACCCTGAAGTACTCGTTGGTGCCGATTTTAATGCACTTTCCACAAGCAGACCAGATAGTTTTCAATGGACATCCAATCCTAGAATTATGGGAGCCATGCGTGAAAATCTCAATTATGGATTCCGTATGAATTATGATCCCGAAGAGAAAATTCGATTTTTTTTACAAACAGATGTGTTTCGCACCTATTACAAAGATGTGGAACGATACCAAGGAGTTTCGGCGCATATCGGTAGTTATGATCCAATGCAACAAACGGGCGAGTGGAGAGATCCAGGCAACAAATCTGAACGCTCCAGTGCTGTCGCGGAGTCATTGATGATACGATTAGGTGGATTATTTCGATTTGATGCTTAGATATTCAAATTCTAACCACTTAAAGAGTAATTGTTTTAAATTATCTTTTTGCACTGGTTTACTCAAATAATCATTCATACCCACTTCAAAACATTTTTCTTTTTCTCCATCAATGATACCAGCAGTCACTGCAATGATTGGAACATTTTTTCCTTTGTTTAACTTACGAATCGCCAAGGTTGCATCGTAACCATTTTGTACTGGCATTTGGATATCCATTAGTATCAAATTCGGAAATTCTTTTTGAAATACTTGTACGGCGACTCCACCATTCTCTGCTTCCAATATGATTACATTTGGCAATATCCGATTGATGAAATTTTTCATGAGACCCATATTCACAGCATTGTCTTCTACTACAAGGATCTTGGTAGGTAAATCTTGTATGAGGGTTTCCTTTGATTTTGAAGTTTCGAATTTTGATTCTGTTGATTCTAACAAAAGATTGGGATCAATTTCAGGGATTCGAAAAGGGATTTCAAAGAAAAATTCACTCCCTTGCCCAACTTCACTTTTAAGCTTCAATTCAGACTTCATCAATTGGAGTAATTGACGACAAATGGCAAGTCCAAGCCCAGTGCCACCAAACTTCCGTGTGGTGGAAAAATCTTCTTGAGTAAAGGAATCAAAGATCTTTTTCTGATTTTCTTTTGCAATCCCGATCCCTGTATCTTTGACCGATATCCTAACTTTCACTTCTTGCTTAATTGCGGATTCCAAACGAGTCAATCGACATTCTATGAATCCAGTTTCAGTAAACTTAATTGCATTCCCAATCAAGTTTAACATCACCTGCCGCAAACGATTGGAATCAAACATCAAAACGTTTGGAATCGATTCGTCTATGTGCAACCGGATATCCAAACCATGAACAATGGCTTGGATATCCATAATTTTGATGGCTTCGAGGATTAAGTTTTTTAAGTCATTTGGTACTTCTGCCAGTTGTAATTTTCCAGCCTCTGCTTTCGAAAAATCCAAAATATCATTCACGATACTAAGTAAAGTATGGGCAGATTGTTTTACAATTTGAGCATACTCATTAAATGATGTATCCACCAAAGTTTCTGCAAGTAAATCGGAATAACCAATGATTCCATTCAAAGGAGTTCGGATTTCATGACTCATGTTTGCTAAAAATTCAGACTTTGCATTGTATGCATTCTCCGCCAATTCCTTCGCTTTTTTTAACTCTAACTTGGTTTCATACGATTCGGTGATATCCCTTGTGAACATTAGAATTCCACCGATTCCACCAGATAACAAAGTCCAAGGTCGAATTTCCCATTGAATGACTTGGTCTTTATCCCAACCTGGTGGTCTCCAAATGTCTTCATCCCTTTTTAATACTTCACCGAGTAGTCCTCTTGCGTGAATTTCCTTCCAGGCCTCACCAATATTAGGAAAAATTTCATAATGGCACTTTCCAATGATTTCTTCCTTACTCAATGGAATTTTATAATCATCAATCCATCTTTGGCTTAAGGCAACATATCGCATCTCTTGGTCGAGCATGGCCACTGCTGCCGGTGCATGTTCTACAAAGGACCAAAGAATGGACGTTTGCGAGGCCAAGGCCATTTCCCATTCTTTTCGTTCATTGATGTCTTGGATGATCCCATAAATTTTAACTACTTTTCCATTTTCCCATTCGGCTCGCCCATTCGTTCGAATCCAAGTTTGGTTACCTTTGGCAGTCACCATTTCCAATTCTAAATCGTATTCTTTTCCCTCTGAGATTAAGGCTTCTACCGCAGTTGTGATTTTATTTCGACTTTCTTCACTATGATAAAAGGAAAGACCATTTTCGACATTGGGAATGTAATCTTCTTCTACTTCATGAATCCGTTTTGTTATATTGGTCCAATTGGCTTGGTTTGTTTTTAAATCCAAATCCCAACCACCAATTTTGGCAAGGTTTGCCATTTGGTCTAATAGTCGTGAGATGGATCGAAGTTCCATTTCTGATTGAATGGAATCAGTCATATTCAAAATCTGAGACAAATAATACAGTGGATTTCCCAATGTATCCCGAATGATCGATTTATTTAATATGGTCCAAATGGATTCTTTGGATTTTGTTATATATCGTTTTTTAATTTGAAAACTTGGTATCTGTCCTTGATTGAGTTTTTCTAAATAAGATAATTCAATCGGAAGGTCATCGGGATGTGTCAGGTCCGACAAAGATTTTGATTTTAATTCATCACTATCGTACCCAAGCCACTCACAAAGGATCGGATTCACTTCAATCATCTCTCCATGTGGGTTGGATATTTCCATACCAATATTGGAATACTGAAAGGAAGAAGTGAATAAATCCCGAGAAATTTCAGCTGACTGTAAAATGGGTGGTAAGTTTTTTTCCTTCTCGTCTAAAAAAGCATCTAACGCGAGTATAATGAACCTTTTTCCCAATTCAAATACTTCCTTAGAATGGAAACGAAAGGGAAAACCAGCACTATTACTCGGATCAAAACAAATCCTACCGAGAATGAAATCAGAAGTAGTTTCTTCCGATTGAAAACGCATTCCAGAATGTGTTAAGATACATTCTGCTGGAAATGGTTGGTGGTGCGACAAGCCCATAGACCTTATCGCAATTGGACTTGGGTATACAATGCCAACATTTGTATCCCAAACTAAATATCCAAATAATCCATTTTGAAGTACAAACTCACATAACTCTGGACGATGGGAAATGAATTGTACGGGATGTATCATTTGTTTGTTGTACTACTTTACTTTGGAAACCTAACGGAAAATAATCCCCTCAGATCTCCTACTTCATAACCAATTGCTTGGTCATTTGGATAGAATCTTTGTAGGGTTGTTTTTGTTTCCTTTGTGATGTTTTCCGGTTTTCCATGGCATTGGACACATTGTCCCATCACAACAATTGGTACATAAACAGTCACTGACTCATCCGACGAAACAACTCGATTGGGAAATACGCCATCGTTTGATTTCTTTTTTTGGATTTCAGAAAAAATCTTTGCCTCTTCTGTTGAGAACAGATTCATTTGGTTACGAGGACGATCTGTGATCCTTTTTAAGGTCACTGATTTGGCGATTCCCAATCGTTTGGTAAACGCCATTGCATTCTCTTGACAAAATGGAATCGCAGCTTCTGTCCCTCCTTCCTTCATCGCTTTCATCAATTTTTCTTGTAAGTTTGATTTTGCTTCCTTTGTGATTTCGATCGCAATTTTCTCATAATCGATCGTCTGTTTTTGGCAATTCCATACAAAGAACGTAGAAAAAATTATGAATATCAGTCTAAATCGATTTGTTTTCATTTTGAATCTCCTTTTGTGTATTTGATTCCATCATAGGTAAGGTAACAATAAACTCAGTTTTGCCTGGGACAGAAAAAAATGTGATCGAACCATTCTCTTCAGAAAGAATGGAATTTGAAATATAAAGGCCAAGCCCAATCCCTTCTCCTTTTTGTTTCGTAGTATAAAAGGGTTGGAAGATATTTTTTTGAAGGTCAACTGGAATCCCGACTCCATTATCGATCACTCTGATTTCAATTTGATTGGATGGATTCAACTTAACTTCTACTTTGATCTCTCCCGTTTTAGGGTCGGTTGCTTGGATCGCATTAAAAATTAGGTGGGACCAAACTAACTTGATCGCCGCTTCATTGACGTAGGTTTCTAAATGATCATCGATATCAGTGATAAGGATTCTGTTCTCATCCCAATACTGATGGTAGAGAATGAGGATGTCTCGAATCCCATCGGAGATCCGCACCTTTTCCTTTTCTTTTGTGCTAAATGGTTTTGAAAATTGTTGGAAGGTAGAAATGACCTTTTCTGTTCGATCGATGGCATTCGTGATGAGTATACTAGCATTTTCCATTGTCTTGTATTTGAGCCATAAAAAAATTGATTCCCAAGATTTTGTATCCTGTGATGGGATGTCTTCGAAACTTTTATAATTGATACCGAGCTCAATACAACGATCTGCAAAATAAAACAGGTCTCGCCTTTCTAAAAAATGGAACAATTGCAAAATGATATCCATCTCCTCTCTTTTTTCTTTTCTTGTACGATGTTTCCATAGAATACTTTTTTCTTTTTCATACCAAAGTGGATCTTTGTTCGAAAGGAAATTTTTTTCTTCCGATAGTAAATAAGAAACCATTGATTTGATGCCAGCGAGTGGATTTTTGATCTCGTGGGCAACATTTGATGCTAGTGAACCAAGTGTCACCAGCCGATCATTTTGGATTAAGGTGGTTTCTCTCTGGTTTAATTCTTCTGATAACTTCTGGTTATTATTATCTAAGATATCCAGTAAAAAGGAAACTAATTTGACAATACAAATTGTTTTCGCTGCAAGTAAGATCAATTTCAAAAACTCTAATACAAATACAACACGATTGGGACCTTGCGGAACCAGTTGGTATCCAAAGTCAATTTCCGCACCATTTAATTTGGCGATATAAATCCCACCAAGATAACCAAGGATCACAACAACACCCATCACTGCAGAAAATCTTCTATGTAAAAAAAAGGAAATGTAGAGTTGGAATAAAAAAAACAATGTGAAAAAAATTGAATTTTGAATGGGTAAGGATTTCGTACCGATGGGATGAGCCATGATGGCTAAGTAAAAACCAAGGAGCAAAACCAAGTAATCAATGCATAAAAAAAACATGATGATAGGATTCGAAATTTTACTTGTATGCGATTTTTGGATGAATTGTTTTCCCAAAATGGAAGTGCTTAGGAAATAAATGGTAAACGAAACTGCAATGAAAAACGGAGGTTTTCCAAAATTCAAAAATGAGGCGACTACCCCGATCCAAACAATCACCATCCGAATGGAAATCAAAATGAGGAGTCCTTTCGACTTCATTTGATTGGCAAACTGGGAGAGTAAATAGGAAGAGGTCACCATAATTTTTTAGTATGATCATTCCATTGCTAAAGTTTGGGAAAATCAAGCATTTCTCTTGCAGAGCCGTTTGACATGGGAGGAGAATCCCAAAATCTTGACCTTGGTTCCTTTTATGAAACAAACAAAACTGGCAATCATCGGTGCAGGTGGGCTCACTGGGAAAGAACTGACAAGTTTACTCTCCCACCACCCACATTTCCAACTCGTTCATATCACTTCTAACCAAGTGGATGGCAAACACATCCGAGACGTTTTCCCGGAACTCAGCCATCTTCCCGATTTGGTCTTCCAAAAACACGACACACAGGTTCCGAAAGATGTTCACATTGTCCTTGCCACACCAAACGAAGTCTCGTTAGATAAGGCACCAGAGTTTCTCAAAGAAGGAAGAAAGGTCATCGATTTGTCTGGAACCTTTCGATTGCATGACCAAGTCAAATTTGAAAAAGCGTATCAGTTCCCACATACAAAGTTTGATATGATGGACCAAGTGGTCTTTGGTCTCCCTGAATTGTTCCGTGAAAAAATCAAAAATGCAAACTTTGTTTCAAACCCAGGTTGTTACGCCACTTCCGCAATTTTACCCATCGCGATCTTGGGAAATCTAAGAAAAAACATCCAAGGCCCAGTCGTCGTGGATGCGAAATCTGGTGTGAGTGGTGCGGGTGGTAGGACAGAAGAAATAAAGTTTGCTTATACACATGTTTACGAAAATTTTAGAGCTTATAAAATCCTAAGCCACCAACATGAACCAGAAATAGAAGAATATGCGTTTGTTGGTTCCGAACCAAAAGAAATCCTATTTACACCGCACCTACTCCCTGTTTACCGAGGAATTTTATCCACCATTTATATCCAATTTACAAATCCTGTGGATCCAAAAGAAATCCAAGAAAAACTGCAAGCAGTGGCGGAAAAGGAACCATTCCTTCGATTGTACAAAACTCCAGAAGAAATTGAGATCAAAAAAGTACAAAATACAAACTTCTTGGATCTTGGATTCAAAACCAAAGGAAATACATTGGTTCTTGTTTCCGCTCTTGACAATTTGGTGAAAGGGGCCGCAGGACAGGCATTACAAAATCTCAATTTGATGTTTGGATATCCGGAAAATTTAGGTCTTGTTAGCATTTGATCCTCAGCTAACATTAATCACAGGTGCTTTCGATGGGGAAATTGATCTCCTTCGGAACCACCCAAAATTCCCTCATGTAAATCCCATGGGAATTGGAAATTTAGAACAAGCCATCCAAACCTTTGCTTACCTAGTAAAAAATCCACAGATCCAACAAATTGTATTTTTAGGATCCTGTGGTGTCTATTCTTGGAGTGAGATCAAGCGAAATACAATTGTTTCCCCAAATGCCGTATATTCTAAAGAACTGATTACGGCACTTGGTCTTGGAAAACAATTGCCGATGGACCCACCTTTTTATCTCTTACAAAACGACCCAATGTTTGCCGATGGGATTTGTAACGCTCCGAGTTCGATCACTCTCCAAACAATGGAAACCCCACCAGACAAAATTTGGCAGACATTTGCCTTTGAAAATTTGGAGTTATTTGGACTAGCGAAAGTCGCGGACCAGTTTCACATTCCCGTTACTGCTTATTTAGTGGTTACGAATGGTGTGGGTCCAAATGGTTCCTTCGAATGGCAAACTCATTGGCGGGAATCTTCGAACCAATTACAAAATTTATTTTTGTTGTAAACTTCCGAAAATATCCTTTATCACCTAAGTTTTTAATACTTTTTTTACGGATGGTTCTTCCATAACACGATGGATCCAATCTTCTACAGACTTGGGAACCTTTGTGTCCATCATCTCATAGTGTTCGATAAAAGGGGCATAAAGGATTTCAAGAAGTCCAAACTGGTTCCCAATTAGATACTGGTTTGTATTGAGTACCTGTTCTAAGATATCAAAATGCCTGCCAATCCTTTTGGCAGAATCCTTCATCCGTTTGGTTTCCCATTTTTCTTCTGGAATGAATTTTTTAGAAAAATAAATCACACTGCCTGGAAAACAAAATTCAGACTCACATTGGTTGATCCATTGATTGAAAAGAGCCCTCTCTTTTAAGTCCGCGGGGAACAAAGGATTCGGAAATGAATGTTTTTCTTCTAAATAACGGATGATGGCAGATGATTCAGATAAAAGAAACTCTCCCTCTTTTAAGACGGGAACCTTTCCATAAGGATTGATCGCCAAAAAAGTTTTTTTTCGATTCTCTAGTTTATCGAGTGCAACATGAATGGTTTCATATTCTAAATTTCGATATTGTAAATAAATGTGAACACGTTTGCTATAAGTGGAATTGGGATGCGAATAAAGTCCGTACATAATTACCTTTGTTTCTTATTTTATTTTATGAAGTCCATCAATAGGGAAACCAAAGAATTCCTTCTCGTTTTAATTTTTCGATCGCATAACGATCCGTCATGCCGGCAATGTAATCACAAATCACTCTCATCCTTCCATCTTCTTCCTCTCGGTTCCGATACGATTCTGGGATGGATTCCGGATGAGATTCAAAATGTTTAAAGAGTAAATAAATCGTTTCCTTACCTCTTTCACTCATGCGAGACACTTCCGAATGCCTGTACAAATTCTGAAACAAAAACTGTTTCAATTCATTGAATTCCTTTTGAAACTCTTCTGAGAACTGAACGATTTTGATTTTCTTTTGGTACAATTTGGATATACTCTCTCTCGAATTCACTGAATATTCGGTTAAGATTTTATGAATGGATTCGATCAAATCGGAAACCATCAAGTTGAGTGAAATGCGACCTATCGATCGGGAGATTGATAACATTTCCGTTTTTGAATTTTTTTCTGAACTTGGCAAACTTTCATCGATGCGTTTCCAAATCATGAGTCCTTTCACTTCTTCTAATTGAAGGAGTCCACTTTCTAATCCGTCTTCCAAATCATGTGCGCTGTAGGTGATCTCATCGGAAGCATCCACAATCATCGCCTCAAGTGAGGGTCCCAGAGTCCTTCTCACCTCAAGTAAGTTAGATGACTCGTATCCACCTCCATGTTTCATGATACCTAGAAGAGTTTCTTCACATAAATTGAGTCCTGGAAAATTGGGATACCTACGTTCCAATTTTTGCACAACCCGAAGTGATTGTTTGTTATGCTCAAACCCACCGATATCTTTCATGAGTTCCGCTAGGGCTTCTTGGCCAGCATGCCCAAAAGGAGAATGCCCCAAGTCATGAGCTAAGGCAATTGACTCGCTTAGGTCTTCATTCAAACCAAGGACTTTGGAGATGGTTTTGGAAATCCCCGCAACTTCTAAGGTATGTGTCAAACGATTGCGAAAATGATCTCCTTCTGAATACACAAACACTTGCGTTTTGTATTCCAAACGTTTGAAGGCATGGGAATGGATGATTCGATCTTTATCCCTTTGGAATGGCAAACGGTAGGGATGTTCCGGCTCCTCGTATGCTCGACCGCCAAAATTTCGGCTCCCTACCGCATAGGTTGCAAGGATTTTTTCTTCATCGTTTAGGAGTTCGTTTCTCCCTTTCTTCATAAATCTCTTTCCTTTTTCGACGAAACCATAAAATCAGTATAAATCCCTCATGGACTTTCTACAAACCTTAGTTTCCATTTTTATGCAATACGGTTATTTTGCCGTTTTCGGAATTCTGATCCTCTGCGGATTTGGTCTCCCAGTACCGGAAGACATCTCACTCACTGCCGGTGGAGTGATTTCGGGACTTGGTTATGCGAATGTCCATATCATGTTTCTCGTCGGCATGGCGGGAGTCCTTCTCGGAGACTCGTTTGTATTTTGGCTCGGAAGCCATTACGGGGAAAGGGCGCTGAGTTTACCCGTTTTACGTACCGTTTTACACCCAGAACGATTTGACAAAGTGCGAGAACAGTTCAAAAAATATGGTCGTTGGGTCGTGTTTGTAGGTCGATTTATGCCAGGCCTTCGGATGCCCATTTTTTTTACGGCGGGTACTTCCAAACAAATTAGTTTTTTCTTATTTTTACTTACAGATGGATTTGCTGCCCTCATCTCAGTCCCGATTTGGGTGTATTTAGGTTATTATTTTGCTCATAATTTTGACGAACTGATGGGTTGGGTCCGAGGGGGACAAACCTTAATCCTCATCCTTGTATTTTTACTCATTGGCATTTTGGTTTTCTTCTGGTGGCGGAGGAAACACCGAGAAGGAAAGGGAAAAAAATGAATCCAATCCACTCGTTTTTTGTTTCCTTTTTTTTCCTTACCTTTGTTTGGTTCTGGAACTGCACCAACTATTCCACCACTACCTCCGTCCAGGCACCGCCCACTCTCGTTTCGATCACCAATAATGGAAATTCCAATTTTACGATCAAAGTAAGAGCCCAAAATCCGGAATTCATCTTCCAAGGGTACAGGCTCTACCAGGCCGCAACAGAGAGTCTTGCCCAAAATCCGACCGACACGAACATAGGTGCCGATTGTCTCTTGGCCCAGGCCGCCGTTGTCCAGCCGGTAGAGTATACGTTTGAAGTGGATCCGTCGTCAAACCCCAATACGGCGGGAGTTTCTTGTCGCATTTTTGCCACACTTACCCCAGGATCCTATATTTCGATGCGGACACTGGGGATTGCGGTGAATTTGGCAAATAGCACCAGTTCGTACCGAGTCTCCCTCCCCTCCAACGCGCTTATTGTCCCATAAAATAAAACTTTCTTGCATTTAAGTCAAATGCGTGTATTTTTTTCCGGAATCATGGGATTTCTTTGTGCTTTTTTTAGAATTTCTCTAAATTTTTGCCCCAAAGTCTCCCTTTGATGCTACAAATAGAAAGGGAGAAATCCTAAAAATTTTTGGAGGATGATGAAAAAATGAACCAAACGAAACATTGGTCAAAAATCGCGCTCGCAACACTTGTGCTCGTATCTGTTGTTGCTTGTGGAAAATCTAGACAAGTGAAAATTTCTGCATCGGATGTAACTCGAGCAACTACACCTGCAAAACTTCCAGCTGACATTGAAAAACTGTGGAAGAATCGCCAAAACGAACAAGACCTTCGCCAAGTGCTTGTTAGTTTAGAAAAATTTGCAATCGAAAACCCACAATACACTGATGTAAAAGTGATGTTGTGCCGTGGTAATTATTTAATGAGTGATGGACATTTATGGCTCAAACTCACTGGTGATGCTGATGATGATGCAAAAGTAAAAGAAGAATCCATTCAATTTTACGATGCAGCCGTAAACTGGTGTGAAGCAGCTCTTGCCATGAATCCAAAATTCAGAGACAAAGTGGTTAAAGACGGACTTGAAGTAGAGAAGGCACTCGATGTACTTGGACCTGAAGACATTGACGCTTTGTATTGGAGATATGCATCTCTTGCAAAATGGTCTCGTTTGGTAGGTTTTACAACTCTCCTTTCTAATCGTTCCAAATTTTCTGCGATGGTCAATCGAGTGAAAGAAATCGAAAAAGCTATGGGGAAAGAATATTTTTATGCAGCAACTCTCAGGTATGATGCAGCTAGTAACGCTCTCTCTCCAACAGGCGATAAAAAATTAGCAGACAAATTATTTGAAGAAGCAATTGCAAAACATCCAAATTATTTTGCAGTCCGAGTCCTTTATGCGGAAAGCCGCCTTAAAGGAAATGAAGACAAGTTCAAAAAACAATTAGAATTTGTCCTCAAAGGAAAACCATCTTCGTTACCTGAAATTGAAGCTGACCAAATCGTTGAACAACGAAAAGCGAAAAAATTACTCGACGAATTATAAACCATCACTAGGAGAACTAGATGTTTTTAAAGCAGTTAAAATATTTAGTTTGTGTAAGTATCGCCCTCACGATCAGTGGGGGTCTTTTTGCTCAAACAACCGTTAAACTCGCTACCGTTGCTCCCGAAGGATCACCTTGGGCCAACGAATTAGCAAAAATCAAAAAGAAAATTGAAGCTGAATCCCAAGGACAAATTAAATTCAAAATTTATCCTGGTGGACAGATGGGTGGAGAAAACGAAATCCTCCAACAAGTCATTCGTGGGAAACTACAAGGTGCTGGACTCACTGCCGGAGCACTTGCCAACACTGTCAAAGAATTAAATGTTTTGGAAATTCCTTACCTTTTTAATTCTTATGCACAAGCAGATTGTGTTCTCGACGAACATCTATTAGAAGATTTTAGAAAACTTTTTGAAGCGAAGGGTCTTATTTTTGTCACTTGGGCAGAAAACGGGTACCGTTCCATCGGAACCAAATCAGCTCCCGTGAAAAAACCTGAAGACTTAAAGGGAATCAAAATCAGGGTGCAAGAATCTCCAGTTCATATTGCCTATTGGAAACAATTAGGTGTGAGTGGAATTCCCATTGCGATCCCAGAAGTCCTTCCCTCCTTACAAACAGGTGTGGTGGAAGGGTTTGACAACACTCCCCTTTTCACTCTTGCAGCGGAATGGCAAACTGCGATCAAATACTTCACTTTGACCCGCCATATTTACCAACCAGCAGCCATCCTATACTCTAAAAAGTATTGGGATACTCTCAATGATGAACAAAAGAAAACCCTCATGGGTGAAGGAAACAAACTTGCTCCAGGTGCTAGACAAGCAGTTCGTTCCATCGAAAAGAATATGATTGCCACTCTAAAAAAAGCAGATGTGCAAGTGTATGAGCCTTCAGCGGCAGACCTTGCTGGATTTAAATCTGCTGCAGGTGTTGTAGCAGGCCAAGTGATTGGAAAAATTGGTGGTCAATCGAAACAGATCTACGATAAAATCCAAAAAGCCAAAGCGGCTTGTGGCCCATAGAGTAAGGAAGGAAACAGATAAATGAAATTCGTCGAACGAATTCTAAATACATTGAGTTTCGGCGAGAAATGGGCAGGGGGAATTTGTTTCCTTCTGCTCACTCTTCTCATGATCGCAGACGTCTCCAAAAGGGAAGTCGTCGATAAAGTGTTAGGTTGGACCTTGGAAGCAACGGAAGCATATCCCAATACAGGATTTGCTGGATTTGTAGGTGATTGGAGTGTTTACATTGCGGAATCCATCCATAGTGGCACCTCCTCCTTTTTGGATTGGTTGGGCCTTGGTGGAATCATTTGGGCACAAAAATTATCCCTTTATTTTATGTTATGGGGTGGACTCTTTGGATCGGCACTTGCCAGCGCGAAAGGTTCTCACCTAAGGCCAGAAATTGCAGATAAAGTTTTGCCAAAGGCCATTTTGTTTTATGTAAAAATCATCGAACAGTGGGTGATTGCCATTTTCTTTTTATTCTTAGCTTACTTATCCGTAATTTATGTTTTAGAAAGTATTAGTTTAGATGAAGTAAACCCAGTCACAGAAATCCATTTATGGAAAGTCCAAATGATTTTTCCCTATATCTTTCTCTCAATGGGATTTCGCCATTTGTGTTATGGAATTTTTCCTTCTTTGATTCCTTCTGACATCAATGAAGCCACAGAGGCTTTGGAACTAGCGGAAAAAGAACTTTCCGAATCTAACTCAGGAGGGAAACACTAATGGGTTCTTGGGGAATACTCCTACTCTTACTTGGTCTGATTTTACTCAGACAACCACTCATCGTACTCATGGGTGCCATCACCGTTTTTTGTTATTACTTCTTACCAGAACCACCGCTTGAGTCCTTCCATGAACTCAATAGCATCATAGGCGATTTATTCTTCGCTGGTGATAAGGAAATCCTTCTTGCGATTCCCCTTTTCATCATTGCAGGAAATCTCATGACCCATGGGAGTATTGCGCGAAGGCTCATCCGCATCGCACAAGCCATGACAGCACCGATCCCAGCAGGACTTGCCATCGCGGGAGTTTTCTCTTGTGGTATCTTTGCTGCCATTTCGGGCTCCTCTCCCGTCACTCTGATTGCCATTGGAGGACTCATGTATCCTTCGCTTACGAAAGCAGGATACCCCACTCAGTTTTCGATGGGACTACTTGCTTCCGGTGGAACCCTAGGGATCATCATCCCACCGAGTATCCCAATGATCGTGTATGCGATTATGGTGGGAGTTTCGGTGACAGACCTTTTCATTGCAGGGATCGGACCTGGAATTTTACTCATGAGTTTGCTTATGATGTATTCTGTCTTCCGTGCAGGAAAAGTGGGCCGAGGGAAATGGGATTGGGCTGAGATTCGGATTGCCTGGAAAGAAGGTGTACTTGCTTTGATGATGCCCGTTGTCATCCTCGGTGGGATTTACTCCGGATTTTTCACAGCAACAGAATCAGCAGCCATCGCTGTTTTTTATGCCATCCTCGTGGAAGTTTTCATCCACAAAGAATTAAGTTTTCCAAAAATTCCCAAAATCATGGCGGAAAGCGCTGAGATGCTTGGGATCTTATTTCTCATCCTCATCCTTGCGGTGAGTTTGAATAAGTTCATGATCGAAAACGAAATCCCTCAAAACCTAGTGGCAAAAATGTCGGAACTCATTTCGAGTCCCGTCACCTTTCTCATTGGAGTGAACATCTTGTTACTTGTTGTTGGGATGTTCATGGACATCATGAGTGCCATTCTGGTGCTTGCACCACTACTCGCTCCGATGGCAGTGAATTACGGGATCAATCCAGTTCATTTTGGAATCATCATGATTGTAAACTTGGAGATTGGTTACCTGACTCCTCCAGTTGGGGTCAACCTCTTTGTGGCATCAGGGATCTTCAAACAGCCGTTAGGAAAAGTGATCCAATCTGTGGCGCCGATTGTGGGACTATTTCTAATTGGACTTGTCCTCATCAGCTGGATCCCAGACATTTCCCTGGGATTACTTGGTGGAGACGCCGTCGCTCCTAGTCCTTAATCCGACAGACAAAGGTTTAAGTCATTTGGTTCCTTTTGTTTTCCTTTTGGAAAGATTTGGAACCAAAAAGGTGTTATAAAAAGAAGCTGGAGCCATCCAGCTTTTTTTTTATCCTTTGGGCCACCAAACCCGCAGACGTTCCAAAGAATCCCTTGCATCTCTTGCCCATAGGCTTTTCGGATGTTCTCTTGTTATGGTTGCATATACGAGTAAGACAGGTTCCAATTCTTTTTGTAATTGAACCAACTCTTGGTTTAATGAAGAAGAAAGTTCGATCGGATGTAGGTTTCTTTTTTCGTAATAACGAAGGATGGCTTCTGTTTCTTTTTCTTTTGCCAATTTGTATTCTTGGAAGATAGGATCCTTGGAAGGTTTGTTTTCGGTAGGGTGTTCACTTTTTGGATTGGAAAACCCAATGCCCTCACCACCTACTTCTTGTAAATTGTCTTCGAAATCATCTTCATGATAGATGAGTAGGAATTCTTTTAATGCCTCGTAATGTTTGTTTAATTCCAGAAACATCACTTCGCTTGTAAACTCTCCCGTATCGGGATGGTATTTTTTTGCTAATTTGTGATAGGAGTCTCTTAATTCAGCTTCAGTAAATCCAGTACTTAATCCTAAAAATTGAAGTGAGTCATTTAGCAGTAGTTTTTTGTCCATGAAAGGCCAGAGGAAAATACCAAATGAGACTTGAGTCTACGTTTGATACTAAACTCCCAATACTCTTTTTTACTTTCGTTCATTTCAAAAACAAGTAATTCTTGGACTTTTTGTTGTAAGTTTCGTGCCTCGTCTAACTTCGAAAAGACAGATTCGGATAAGGCAATTTCACCTTCGGTATGCACATCCATTTCCGGGTGTTCCAAAATTTGATTGTCTAGTTCTTCCAGATTACGAACCAACATTTCGTTCTTAAATTCTAATTTGACTGCTGAATCCGCATCTCGATAGGAAAGTAACTCCTCTTCTTTTTTTAGATTCGAAATCAAAGAATCGAGTAATTGGATTTTTTTTAGAAGTAGTTGTTGGAAGGAAGTTTGTTTCATTTTCATGATGGAAATTAAATCTTATCCTGTGATGGAAATTCCAGTTGGTCTAGAACCTGCGCTTTGAGAGGGAGCTTGTGGTTCCTTTTTCTCTAAGTCTTCCCAAGAGTGTTTCAGCTCCCCTAAGATTTTAATACATTCTTCTATGATGGCCTTGTCCTTCCGCATATTTGCTTCCAGAAGCCTTTTTTTCAGGTAAATATATAAAGACAAAAGGTTATTTGCGACTTCTTTTCCCTCTTCCATATTGAGAGACAATAAAAGTTCCGTAATGATGTCTTGGGTTTTGATGATGTTTGCATTCACAACATCATACTTTCTCGGAGTCATATTGTCTTTTGCGACACCTAGGAAACGAATGGCCCCATCAAATAACATGACAATCAATTTGATCTGGCTAACGGTTGAGATCTCATTGGCTTTGTATTCATTGTAAGCAGAGGCACCGGTTTTTCTCGCAAGCGACATTTTTTTCTCCTGTGTATTCCCATCGACCAAAAAGGATACTTGCTTAATGACCGATCCGAATATTCTTAGATTATCACATGGGAAAAACAAAACGTGTTGTTTTTTTAGCTTCGGGCCGAGGGTCCAATTTTTCGGCGGCGGTGGAATCCATCCAAAAAAAGAAGCTAAAATTGGACATCCTTGCCCTCGTTTCCGACAATCCGGAAGCAAAGGCTCTTACCATTGCCAAAAACTTCGGGATTTCCACCAAAGTGATCCCATACGGCTCTTACCAATCCAAATCCGACTACCACAGGGATTTACTCAGGCAAGTTGAGGCGTATGACCCTGACTTAATCGTAGCATGCGGTTACATGCGAATTCTGAAACCAGAATTTGTCCAAAGGTTCAAAAACCAAATCATCAATGTCCACCCGAGCCTGCTCCCAGCGTTTCCAGGACTTGATTCTCAAAAACAAGCCTTGGATTATGGAGTCAAAGTGGCAGGATGCACTGTCCATTTTGTTTGGGAAGGTGTGGATACAGGACCCATCATTTTACAAAAAGCGATTGCCATTCGACCGGAATGGACTGAAAAAGAATTATCCTTGGCAATACTAAAGGAAGAACATATAATCCTTCCACTCGCCATACAACTGTTTTGTGAAGATAAATTAAAAATCAAAGAACGAAAGGTAGAAATCCTAAAATGATTCAAATCAAAAGAGCACTTGTTTCCGTTTCTGATAAAACGGGAATCACAGAAATCTGTTCCTTCCTAACCAAACACGGCGTGGAAATTTTATCCACCGGTGGAACATACGATGCCCTTTCCAAAGCAGGGATCGCTGTGAAAAAGGTAGATGAGTTCACTGGTTTCCCAGAAATTTTACATGGTCGAGTGAAAACCCTTCACCCTAAAATCCATGGAGGGTTACTAGGAGACACAACGAACCCCGATCACGTCAAACAAATGGAATCCAATGGGATTGTTCCCATCACACTTGTCATTGTGAATTTATATCCTTTTGTCAAAACTGTGATGAAACCAGATGTCACTTTAGAAGATGCGATTGAAAACATTGATATTGGTGGACCGTCGATGCTCCGTTCGGCGGCAAAAAATCACAAAAACGTTGTGGTTCTCACCGATCCAAAGGATTATGAATCCTTTCAAAACGAATTCACGACAAACAATGGAAAGATTTCAAGAGAAACTGCTTTCGGTTATGCCGCAAAAGTATTTTCAGAAACCGCATCCTATGATTCCGCCATTTCTTCCTACTTTAACAAACGTTTAGGGATCAAATATCCTGATAAAATCACTTTTGCCTTTAATAAAAAACAAAAATTACGCTATGGGGAGAACCCACACCAAGATGCTGCATTTTACGAACCACTCTTTCTCAAATCGCAATTCGAAGCATTACAAGGGAAAGAACTTTCATTTAATAATATGTTGGATTTTGATGCTGCATTTCACGTAGCAAGTTTACTTCCGAAAAATGCAGTCTCGATCGTGAAACATTTAAATCCTTGTGGGATTGCCTTTGGTGAAACTGTTTTAGAATCGTTTGAACTAGCGAGAAAAACCGATCCTATTTCTGCCTTTGGTGGAATCATCGGAATCCATGGGCGAGTGGAAAAAGAATCTGCGGAAGAGATTACAAAAAACTTCGTGGAAGGTGTGATTGCCGAAAGTTTTTCCAATGAAGCCTTAGAAATTTTTGCAAAGAAACCAAACATCCGTTTGATCCCGATCGCAAAATTTGATGAAGCACTCGATGAACTTGACTTACGATCCCTCCACCACGGGCTTCTCATTCAAAATAGAGATTATGATTTGATCACAAAAGACAAACTAAAAATTGTTTCGAAAAAACAACCTACCGAAGATGATTTGGAAGGTTTGATGTTTGCTTGGAATTGTGTGAAATTCATCAAGTCCAATGCAATTGTGTATACAGACCAAAACTCAACGCTTGGAATTGGTGCAGGCCAAATGTCTCGTGTGGATTCCGTAGAACTCGGTGCCATGAAAGCTCAGAAAGTAGGACTCTCCGTTGTGGGTTCTTATGTAGGGAGTGATGCCTTTTTCCCATTTCGGGATGGGATTGATGCCATTGCCAAGGTTGGTGCCAAAGCGATCATCCAACCAGGCGGATCCATCCGTGACGAGGAAGTGATCCAAGCCGCTGATGAACATGGGCTCATTATGGTCTTCACTGGTATGAGGCATTTCCGTCACTAATGGAATTTTTCCTTTTCCTACTCTTTTTATTCGTTTTTGGATTTGTAGCAGCAGCGATATCATATTACGCGAAGATATTGTTTTTTTCTGCGAAATCAAATTATAGAAGAGAGGAACTAACAGACATCAGGGGAGATGTCATCCGAATCTTCCTTGATCTTTTGGAATCCAATGGGAACCTTCTCTATGGAAGTTTGGCATTATTGGGAAGTGCCATCTTTGTCTGGTTATGGTCCCTTCTTGGTTCCATGTTGGGAGAAAAAGGGCCAGGGGTATTTGAACATATCTTTCATATGCCAATTTTCTTTTTGGCTTTGTTTTTTTCTTATCCCATCCTCCGTGAAGCATACCAGGAAAAATCCATTTTGGGATTGGCGAAACCAGTTTTATCTGGGTTTGTTTTGGGAAATCTTTCGAGTGGGGCCGTGCACTACGGGCTCGATCGTGATTTGTATTTTTTATTTTACCTCCTCCTCCTCTTACTCCAATTGCCAGTCCTTGTTTTCCTTTGGAACAAGGAACCGATTTTGGGTGTGAGTTTCGAACCAGTTCCTTCCTATGAAGAAGAAAACGATTGGGGGAATTCCTTTTCCGATGAAGGCAGTGATTCCGACGGAAACTCCCAATTCGATGATCCAGAAGAAAACCCATTCGCCGCGGAAAACGATCAGTATGGGCTTGGCGATGACCCTTTCTCCGACGAATTTAAGTAAGAAACGAGTTCTCTTTTTGGAAAGACTGTCCGATAAAAACTATATGAAGAAATATCTGCTTTTCCTCCTCTTTTGTTTTCCTGGTTATCTATTTTCACAAACAGAAATGCCAAATACCTTAGATGGATTTGCGGAAGCCTCCTGGGGGATGACGTTTGAATCCATCCGCGAAAAATTCCTTTCGATGGCTACAAACCCAGATTCCAAGGAAAAGATTGAAATCCTAAACGAAAAAAAGGATGTGAGTCTTCTCATCCGTCGGAATGGCATTTTGTATTTATACCGTTTTTATAAAACCCCAGAGCTTCTAAAGGAAGTGAGACCAAAACGTGAGGGACAACCAGAAGCGGATCCAGCGATTGAAGGGCAAACAGAGTTTCGAGAAAATGGGATTCTATTTTCTGTGGGAGTGACTTTCAATTTGGTCCCAACAGACAAAATCAAAGAAAAACTCGAAAAAAAATATGGGAAACCAAGGAAAGAATCCATTGGAGATGATAAGGTTTCCGGTGCTGCCATTTGGGAACTTGTGGAACGAAGGGAAAATCCTCCGCGAGGTGGTTTTGCTGTCGTTTGGAGGGAAGGATACAAAAAACTCCCTTACACTCGTCGTATCGATTATTTTTCAGCCAATCTTCGTGACATCATTGCCAAAGATTACGTGGATTTCTTCAGTGTTCAGGAAACAAAAACCTTGCGGGATTTAATCCCGTAGTTACCTTGTCTCGTGAGGCTTGGTTCTAAATCACCAAGCATACGAGGCAAAATGAATTTATTTTTAGACACAGCCAACATTGACGAAATCAAAAAAGTCCATGAATTAGGCTTACTTGACGGTATCACGACAAACCCTTCCATCATTGCAAAATCAGGCCGAAAATTCACAGAAGTCATCAAAGAAATCTGTAGTTTTGTAAAAGGTCCTGTAAGTGCCGAGGTACTTGCGACCGATGCGCCGACCATGATCAAAGAAGGATTAGAACTTTCTAAAATTGCAGAAAACGTTGTAGTCAAAGTCCCTCTCATCCCTGAAGGCATGAAAGCAGTGAAAGCATTTGCAGAACAAGGGATCCAAACAAACGTTACACTTTGTTTCACAGCAAACCAAGCCTTACTTGCAGCAAAAGCTGGTGCAACCTTTATCTCTCCCTTCGTAGGACGATTGGATGATGTGGGATACGATGGTTTGGAACTCATTTCTGAGATCCGAGAAATTTACGACAACTACGGAATTGAAACTCAAATCCTTGCGGCATCTGTTCGCCACCCCATTCACTTCAAAGAAGTGGCATTACGCGGAGCGGATTGTGTGACACTTCCTTATTCGGTATTTGAAATGTTATTCAAACACCCACTCACAGACAGTGGACTTGCTAAGTTTGTCGAAGACTCCAAAAAACTAAACTGGTAAAACCTAAAACCACACCACCGGATACTTCCGGTGGTGTACCAGATTGTTCACGACTAACGCATTACAAAGTAATACAAGAACACCTACCATAACGGGAAAAAATATAAATTCCACTCCCACTCCCCCAATCACACCAATCAGCGCAGTGGCCCCTCCTGGAGGGTGTAAGGTATGAGTCAGATACATGACAAGGATTGAAAGACCAACCGATAACCCGATCGTCAAAAAATTAGTGCCGATTGTTTGTACAAGCAAAACGGCGATACATGCAGAAAGGATATGACCTCCGATGAGATTTCGTGGTTGGGAAAGGGGTGCATCTGGAACAGCAAATAATAAAACAGCGGTGGCTCCAAATGAACCAATGAGTAAGGTATGCCCTGACAAATTAGTAATGATTAAAATGGACCATATCGAAACCGTACTACTGATAAAACTCCAAATGGCAAAACGATAGGAAAGTTTGTTTCGTTTCGCGAGAAGTGGTGCTTTAATTTTATAGGGGATATTTTTGAATCTATCTTTCAGCGTAATTGATCCAAATTTCTTTCATCTGATCGACAAAACATAATGCAGATTGGTGGGAAGCATCATTGAATAAATCACAAGTATTTGGCTGGTTCCAATTGAGAGAAGAAGCTCCGTATTGTTTCGCCATGACTTCTATTGGATTCCACCAAACTTCTTTTACTTGGAATTTTTCATAATAGGAGTAATAACCTGGGAAAACTTTTGGCCAAATCACTAAAGTTTTGATATTCTTTTCTTTCGTGAGTTTTAAAAAAGCTTCCACATATGGTAGTTGAGATTTACCTAAAACAAAAGATCGCATGTATAAATTACCGATCCGGACAGTATCGTTTTTGATTTTTTCAATTGGATTTTCATGTACACCATACATGAGATACTCACCTTTTGTGAAATTGATGAGTTGGTATTCTTGGTTGTATGCGGATTTGTATTCTCTCAGTTTTCCTTGTTTGAGTCGGGATGAAAATAACGATAGATTGAACTCAACACTTCGAATTGCAAAAACGTGGTCTAAGAAATAATACCATTTTTCTTTACTAGGAACATCTTCCCAAACGGTTTCAATGCAGTTTTTGTCACAGCCCATCCTTAAAAAAGGAGAGAGGATAAAACCTTTGGAATCATCAAAGGCTTCTGGACTCAGAGACAAAATGACAAAATTTGGTGTGACCCCTGATTCCAAAATTTCTTGGAATTGGATGAAGGAATTCATAGGAATTCCTTGAGGGCTACTGAAATTGTATAAAGACCAATCTTTTTTATGAGGTTCAGGGATGCCTAATTCAGAAAAAGGATAGGACCGAGAGTCCCCAAAAACAAGAGCGAGTTTTTTATCCTTTAAATCCGGGTCTCTCAGTAGGCGTTCCTTTAATACCTTTCTTTGAAAATAAAAAACGGAATTACCAGCCTGCAGAAATTCATCATGAAAGATTGGTAATAAAAATATTTTATCTACTAAAAAAATAAATAAAAAGAGAACAACTGGGTAAAATAAAAATGGTTTTGATTTCAAAAAAACAAATCCCCTAACCTCACCATTTTACGAGTCGAGTGGATTCTTCAACTAAATTAAGGATTCAAATTTCCAAGAACTTGCTCTTCTGTGACCACTTTGTATTTTCCTTCCAATAGATCAAAATTTCGCAAATCTAATTTCCCAATGCGGATCCGATACAAATCAAGAACAACCAAATCTTTTGTTTTACACATCCTTCGGATTTGCCTTTTTTTCCCTTCTTTTAAGACGATGCTGAGGTAACTGGTAAAACCAGGTGGTGTTTTTTCGGGGAATACATTGGCTGGTTTTACAGCAAGTGCTCTAAGTGTTTCTCCACCTTCTCTTACACCTAACATAAATTCTTCGGCAATTTTTTTCCAACTGACAGGTTGTTTCAAACTAATAATATATTCTTTATCAATTTTATTTTTAGGATGTGTCACCTTCTGAATGAAATTTCCATCGATGGATAATAGAATAAGCCCTCTCGAATCTAAATCAAGGCGTCCCGCATAATTGTATTTTTGAAACGACTCTGGTAATAATGTAAAGATGGTATTCTCATGGTGTTTGTCTTCATGGGATGTGAGAAACCCTGGTGGTTTATTAAAGGCGATGATTTTTGGTCTAGAATCGGAACCTTCTTCTTTTGTCACAGGTTTTCCATCAAAGAGAATAGAATCCTCTTCGTTTACCTGGAAAGACAAGTCTGTGATGGTACTTCCGTTGATTTTGACCCTACCGGCGAGGACCAATTCTTCGACCTTTCTACGGGAACCTAAACCTAATTTGGCAAGAAATGCATTGATCCTCATGATTTTCCATTTTACAAAGTGGCCTCATTTCAAAAAGTCTAAAGAAGGTATGAATCCATTAAAAAAGAAACCTCGCTCCAAAAATCTAAACCCCACCGTTCCCCTCCCGGACTGGATGAAGGTGCGAGTGAGCTTTCCTACGGATTCGGATGCACTTTCTGTTGTCCGAGCGGAGGTGGAATCCAAAGAGCTCCATACAGTTTGCGAATCCGCAAGTTGCCCAAACCTCAACCATTGTTGGAACCGCAAAACTGCCACATATATGCTCGCAGGAGACATTTGTACAAGAAGGTGCCAATACTGTGATGTTGCCTTTGGAAAACCAAAACCCTTAGATTCCCTCGAACCAGAACGAGTCGCAAGATCTGTGCAGTCGCTTGGACTGAGACATGTGGTCCTCACCGCTGTGAACCGGGATGATTTAAAAGATGGAGGGGCAAGTCACTTTGCAGAAACCATCACCAAAATCAAAACCTACCATAAAGATTGTACGATCGAAGTTCTCATCCCTGACTTTAAGGCAAAAGAAGATTCCTTACAGATTCTGTATGCGGCGAAACCGAATATCATCAATCATAATATCGAAACTGTGGAATCACTCTTCCCTACCATCACCCCACAAAAAAACTACAAACGTTCTCTCGAAGTATTAGCTCATATTGCAAACCATGGATTTCTCACGAAAAGTGGGATCATTCTTGGACTCGGGGAAACAGACGAAGATGTAAACCAATGCCTAATGGATTTATTTGCTCATGGTGTCCGGATGTTGACAATCGGTCAGTACCTACAGCCAGGCCCAACCCACTACCCAGTGCAAAGTTTCGTCCGCCCAGAAACCTTTGTCATGTGGAAAGAAACGGCATACAAGATTGGATTTAAAACGGTAGCTTCTGGACCACTCGTTCGGTCTTCCTACCATGCAGATGAATATTTCCATGAGGAATCCCAAATTCTACCGACAGAGTAGATATGAACGAAGAGGAATCTGAGGAATTTCAAAGAGGGCTCGCAAAAACATTCTTTTTGTCCATCCTAAAGGATTTAGGCGAAATTGATGAAACTCTTTCTGACTACGAGGTCAAAGTCCTCATCCAAAAGGCACTCACCCACCACCCTGAATTACAAGTGGAATGGGGGGAGATGGATCGATTTGGTCAAAACACTCTCCTTGTAAAATACCAAAACAATTTGCTCCTCATCGAAGTGAGTCCACTCATCAATGCCATACGCATTCTCTGGAACGAATACAAAACGAACCGTACATAAAAAAAGCCCAGAGGGAATTCCTCCAGGCTTCTTTTCTACTTAAGGGTGTGGTTGTTTTAGAATTTGGATTTTTGTTGAAGGTCGTAAATGACTTCTTCTACATTGTCCATATCAATTTTTTTAACACCATTTTCAGTGTGAACAATCAGTTGACCATTTTCTTGGTTGATGATCGCACCAATCACTGTTTTTCCGTCAACTAACACGATTTTTTCGATTCTTTCGTAGTAGTTTACAATGTCTTTTTTAGATTTGAAATCTTTTGGTTGGCTCGCTAAAGAATCTTCGAATTTTTTCTTCTCTTCTTCTTGTCGTTTCGCTACTTCTTTTTCGATCTCATGTTTCTTAGTATCGATTTCTTGTTTTTTCAATTCATCGAGTTTCTCAGTTTGTGCTGATTCACTAAGTTTTACAATCTCTTGTGCTGTTTGTTTGTCAACAGTCACGATCGTTTTGATTTCTTGTTCTTCGTTTTTAGTCAATTTCGCACTTTCAACTACGAGTTTTTCTTTCTCAGAAGTTTTAAACGCTTTTGACAAATCCAAAGATTGGATGTCTGCTGATTTCGCAAGTTCTGCAGATTTTGCAGATTGAGTCGAAGCTTGGTCTTTTTCTAAGATGACTTCTGCTTTTGCAATGGACTCTTGTAGTTTTTTAAGATCACCATTCTTAGAAATTTCTTCTTCAGAAAGTTTTTCAAGAGCGGGAACACGCGGAGCAAATGCAACGGATCCTTCCACTACTTTCACTTTCGCAGGTTTTCCTTCAGCTGATTCTACGATAAAAGACGTTCCTCGCACACCCGCAATCGCAGTTGGTGTCACGACAGTAAAGTTGTCTTCTTTCTTAGCTTTGTTGACTTTCGCAAAAACCTTTCCAGAAACGAGAGCAATTTGAGTGTCTGTTGTTCCTGCATTGTCTTGTGATAGTCTTGCAAAGTCAATCGCGGACTTTGGAGAGATACGAATGCTCGAGCCATCTGCAAATTGGATGTCTACTTTTCCATTGTCGCCTGTGACTACATTATCCCCTGTTTTCAGAAGAGAACCAAGTTGTGCTTTTTCTTCCGTTTGGTCTGCGTGTTGGATTTTTGAATCTCCTACCGCAAATACGACAACCGCAGACAAGTCTGCTGGTTTTTTAGGTGCTTCCGTTACTTCTGCATCTGGTTTCTTACAAACTGTAAGTCCAGTGAAAAGAATCGCAAGTCCTATGATGGTTAGTTTCGATGCTTTCATATCTTCCTGTCCCTTAGTGAAATTCTAATTTCCTTACTCTCTAATCAACAAACTGAGACATAGAAAATTCCCAGCTTTTTTGTATTTTTTTCTAGAATGAAAAAAATTTCATTAGTTCGGAAAAAAAATAATTTAGTGTGGGGATTTGTAAACGAATATTCGGTATTTTTGCGAAGAACCGCGGAATTTAGGGGGTTTTTGGCTATTTTTCTGGGAAAATCGCTTTGTCTAAGAGAAAGGAAGAAAAATACTCCCATTATGGCTGAAACCTCTACATTGAACCAAAGACCTGCCTCCTCACTTCCATTATTGGAAGAAATGGAAAGAACTTACAAAGACCTACCCATGGAAGCCATTGTCAAACAAGACATCCTCCGGCAGGGGATTCATTTTTTTCCTGAGGCTTTCCAAGTGAAAGACCCGTATAAATCCAAAGACTACTTCATCTTTTCCTTTGATCATATCCCACTGGCCGACCTAAAAGATGGCGCAGATACCAAAGCACCGGAAGAAATCAAAATCAGCGGAGGTCACTTCGGACTTCTGAAAACAGTGATCTCCACTCGTAACAACCCAAATTCACCGTACAAAATGAAACTGAAGGAGGGAAAGCCAACTCTCTACTTAGATGAAACAGAGATTGGAACCGCCGAATACCCTCCGATTCCGTCTTGGTACAAACACAAAACCAAATCGGGAAAATTTCCGGGTGAAATTGCTCCCGTCATTGAATGGGGATACCTCTTGTACCTAACGGTCTTTCGCAATTGCCAGTACTTTGGAAAAGATGAGGAATGTGCCTACTGCGATATCAACCATAACTACCGCCAACAAAAAGGGGCCGGACGGCCTTATACAGGTGTTAAGGATGTCGAAGATATTTTAGAAGTCCTTTCTTGGGTGGATGCAGAAGACCAAATTGCAAAGGTATACACCATCACTGGTGGCTCTGTCCTCACCAATTTAAAGAAAAAATCAGAAGTAGATTTTTACCTCCAATACCCACAAGCCATCGAAGCCAGGTTTCCCAAACGATGGATGGGAAAACTGGTGGCACAGGCCTTTGAAAAGGAAGATTGCCAGAAATTCAAAGATGCGGGGATCCAAATCTACCATCCCAATTATGAAGTGTGGGACAAAACACTCTTTGAAAAAATTTGTCCAGGGAAAGCCAGTTGGATCGGGTATGAAAACTGGATCCGACGTGTGGTGGATTCGGCTGAAGTGTTTGGTCCCGAAAATGTCATTCCAAACTTTGTTGGTGGAGTGGAACTTTCCGAACCATGGGGATTCAAAACAGTGAAAGAGGCCATCACATCCACCAAACAAGGATTAGACTTTTTTATGTCCAAAGGAATTGTGCCTAGATTTACAGCATGGTGCCCCGAACCATACACAACCCTTGGCCAACAAGCAGGTCCTCCGCTTGTTTATTTTTGTGAATTGTTACGCGCATGGAAAGAAACCTTTGAATCCTATGGATTGCCAACACCTCCTGGATATGGGGAACCTGGACCCGGGAAAGCAGTTTTTTCTGTCTCTGCCTTTATGGATGTCATAGGATATTCTGGGCGAAATTAGTTCTTTCCAAACCAAAGAAGGAAAGAGACTCAAGTACAATGCGAAAAGTAATTTTAGGTTTGGTGTGTGTCGCCATAGCCTTATCTTCATTCCAATGCCAGAATCCTGATTTAGAGGGAGACCTCCGTTTTCGCCAAGGGATCTTAGATTTACGCGAGATCACTTTCAAAGAAAACACATCCATCGAATTACAAGGGGAATGGGAATTGTATTTTGGAGAATTCCATTACCCACCCTTTCACGGCCAAAAGGAATTAACAGGATACCTTGCCATTCCAAACTCATGGCAAAATGAAGAGTATGGTGGCATCGAATTACCAAGAACTGGTAAGGTCACCTTACGTGCGTTCATTCACACTAACAAACAAACTGTCGGCCAAGAACTTAGGATTTATATTCCAGACATTGCCTCTTCGTATCGTTTTTTTGCCAATGGAGTTCTCATTGGTGGCCAAGGAAAACCTGGTATCAATCAATTTGATGACACTCCTCGTATCAAATCAAAATACTACACTCTCATCCCGGACGATGAAGTGATCGAACTTGTATTTCACATTGCCAATTATGAAAACAATTTTGGTGGATTTTGGGGGAATCCTATCATAGGAAACAAATATGCAATGGATCGGGAGAAGATGTTTGCCAATGCCAGAGAATTGTTTCTCCTAGGTGCACTATCCCTCATTGGACTCTATCATTTTGGATTGTTCTTTTACAAACGAAAGGAAAAATCCATTTTTTACTTTGCTATCTTTTGTTTTTTACTGGGAATACGCCTTGCCTTTACAGGCGAGAGGTATGTATTGGAACTCTTTCCTAGGTTTCATTGGCCCACTGCATTTCGCATTGAGTTTGCTTCTTATTATTTTGCAGTCCCCACGTTTTTACTTTTTATCCATTCCTTATTTCCAGAAGAATCAAAAGCCAAACATGTTCGCCGTGCCATCATCACAAGTTCACTCTTTTCTTTGACTTTATTTTTACCCATCTCCATTTTTACGATTTTACTTTATGGATTTCAAATTTTAGCATTCATCATCATCGGATATGTGATCCATATCAATTTAAAAGCTGTCATCAACAGCAGACCAAATTCTAAACTTTTTTTGATGGGACTACTTGTCTTAGCATTTTCCGTTTCCTTTGATATCCTCAAACATAGTTTGAATAGTCGTGGTATTGGACTCACTCCCTATGCGTTATTATGTTTTATCTTCATCCAATCTCTTATTCTATCGAGTAGGATTGCCAATGCTTTTGTTCGCGCTGAAGAACTGGCAGAAAGTTTAAAAATTAGCAATGAATCATTGTTAGCTGTGACAGAAAACCTAGAACAAATAGTTTCAGACAGAACCTATCAATTGAATTCCTCTCTCAATCGAATTAAAAAGGACCTACTCCTCGCCAAAAAGATCCAACAAAAAATTCTGCCGGAAGATGGAATCAAATTTGATCCTTTAAAAATCCATCTTTACTTCCAACCACAGGATGAAGTGGGAGGAGATTTTTATGATATCTTTGAATTGGATAATGGGACCGTTCGATTTTTTGTCGCGGACGCAACAGGACACGGAATCCAGGCAGCGTTATATACAATGGCCATCAAATCAGAATATGAAGCCATCAAACGATTCATCACAAAAACCGATGATTTGATGAACCATCTCAACCAAAAAATCCAAAATAAGTTTTCTGGTTTGAAGATTGTTTTTTCTGGATTTTTATTGGACATTGATACCAAAACAAAAACCGTTTATTATTCCTCAGCGGGTCACCCAAATCAAATTTTTGTTTCGAATGGAACACAAATCATCTTGAACCGAACAGGCAATATCATTGGACTAAAAAAGGACCAACCCTATACGCAAAAACAATTCCCTATTTTGGAAGGGGATCGCATTTTACTGTTTACCGATGGGATGTTAGAACAAAAAAATGAAGCGCGAGAAGAGTTTGGAATGGAACGAATCCAAACCATTCTTTCTGAATTCCAAAATAAAGAATCGGAAAGAGTCCTTTCGGAACTTGTCATCCAATTGTTTTTATTCCAAGGGAAAGAAGAACAAGAAGATGACCAAACGATGGTGCTTGTAGAATGGGAAAAAAAAGATCCAGTAACTTAGAGTGTTTTTATCACCGTAAGATACTTTGATGGATTCTTTTTTATGTTTCTATTTTTTTAAGAATAAACGATCCACTCCATTTTTTTCGAACTCTGCATCATATTTTTCTGCTTCTTTTGCCACTTTGGTTTCGTATGCTTCTGGGGCTAATGCTTCCAATTCTTTTTCTGACAAAGTGAGTTCTAAATCCCTTTGGGCAAGTTCTGTTGTGAGTTCTGTCCAAAAAACATCATCATTGTATGGTTCGATATAGGATTCAAATACCTCTTGGAAATATTCTTCTGCAACTGTGAACATTCCGTTTTCGGAAACGATGGGACTATTTTCCATGTTCTTTGACAATTTTGCGAGTAAGGATTGGAGGAATCCATCCACACTTGGATCGGATTCTTCATGGGGAGAATTACTCACCCATTCAAATACAGTCAATGCATCTAAAAGTTGTTTTGTTTCTTGTGGTGTAAGATCTAAATTCATAATTACCTACTTTCCTTCCATAGAAACATGTGTGGGAATGCGAGGCAAATCAAAGAATCACAGTGGATCGGTTTTCCTTGTAGTTTTGGTACATCTGTTCGACAAGCAAACGAAAGTTTGGATCTTCTTTTAGGATTTCCAATTTTTCTTCTAAACTGAGAACCGAAAACTTAGGATGCAATGCTTTTGAAATGGCAGGCTTCATATTCATTAAGTAAACACATGAATAGTATTTGTCAAACAAATTTAACTACACAAGTGTTACGTAATTATGTCGCGATACACAGAAGCAATTCGTTTCACCCCTTCCTCCATATCCACTGTTTGTAAAAAACTAAAATTCATCCGAAAGTAAGCTGAATCTGAATCCAATAAACGGAATTCATTCCCTGGCACCATCACCACTTTTTTTTCCATCAAATGTTGCATCATTTCCTTCTCAGAGACATTCGGGTATTCCACCCAAAGGAACATCCCCCCTTGGGGGTTTTGGAATCTCACTTCGGGAAGGTATCTTGCCAAACAATCCACCAAGTGTTGTTTTTGTTTGTGGTAGTAGGATTGGATCTTACTGCAATGTTCTTTGAAATCGAATCGAGAAAGAAGGTTCAACAGTACAATCTGTGAAAATTGGTTAGAATTGAGATCATTTCCTTGTTTGATCCGAGTGAACATCTCCAGATAAACATTCGGAACCACCACCCACCCCAAACGAAACCCTGGTGAAATAATTTTGGAAAAACTTCCCAAAACAAATGTTAGATCTTTATTCTTTCGAAACGAAGCAATGGATGGATATACCGTTCCCGAAAAATCTAAGAATTGATAAGCTTCATCTTCGAAGAGGATGACTTCATACTCATCGAGTAACTCTGCAACTGCGATTCGTTTCTCCACAGTCCAAGTAATTGTGGATGGATTTTGGTAACTGGGATTGGTGTAAAAACAATGGATTCGGCGACTGGAAAGGATTTCTCTTAGCTTCGAAAGACTAGGCCCATCTGCCTCCAATGCAAGGGAAAAAAACTTGGGTTGGTAAGGAGAAAATGCCTGAAGGGCTCCTAAATACACTGGGTCTTCCAAAAGAACATTTGTATCTTCCTCCATAAACAGTTTCCCAAGGATATCCAATCCTTGCTGGGAACCATGGGTGATACAAATGGAGTTGGTATCACATCCCTCCATGCCGACGAAGGTATCTAAGATCAGTTGTTTTAGTTCCGAAACACCTGTAGAATCACCATATTGTAAGGCACTCTCGGCCGAGGAGATAAGAGTTTTTTCGGTCGCCTTTTGTAAAAGTTCTCTTTCGATTAAGTTTGGGTTGGGTAGACCTCCTGCAAAAGAAAGGAATTCGGAATCTTTTACCGTTATTTTTAAAATTTCACGGATCAGTGAGGAACGAATGTGTTTCGTTCTTTTTGCCAAAAATAGATTTGTCAGATTAGATTCCATGTATATAAATTATCAATCAAATGGACATCTGTCCATATACAGATGAATCTCACTATAGGTATACAGATGGAAAAAACAAAATACCAACAACTTGCATCTGATCTCAAAAAAGAAATTGAATCCGGATATTATTCTGAAAACGAAAAGATCCCATCTCTTCGCGAAATCCAATCTTTAAAATCATGTAGTTTATCAACAGCCAAAGAAGCCTACCGAATTTTGGAAGAAGAAGGTTATCTTTATGCTCAAAACAAATCAGGCTATTATGTACAGAAACAAATCAGTTCGGTGATCTTTGGTCCTCAAAATCAATTTTATGAATCGGTAGAAGCCGATGATCGAATCCAACAAATCATGAATACTGTCATGGATCCAAAACTTTTATCCTTTGGAGCCGCTATCCCATCTGAAACGTATTTACCTATTCAGGAATTGAATACTGCATTCAAAAGAGCATTTTTACACAAAGATATCTTTAGTTATGGGGACTTACAAGGGAATCCAAATTTACGAGAATGGATCGCCAAACGAACATCCCTTTTTGGATACCGAGTGATTTCTAAACAAATCCAAATCACTTCAGGTTGCACAGAAGCAATCACCTACTCTTTGTTTGCTGTGACTGAACCTGGCGATACCGTGATTGTTCCTTCTCCCATTTATGTAGGGCTCTTCCAAATCCTAGAAACACTAAAATTAAAAGTAGTAGAAATTCCTTATAGAAGTGGTGAAGGAATAAATAGTACCGAATTTGAAAAACTCATCAAACGACACAAACCAAAGGTATTTTTATTTGCCGCAAACTTCAATAACCCCAATGGAATTTTATTTAGTGACCAAACAAAACAAAACTTAGCGAATATCTCCTACCAATACGGAATCCATCTCGTAGAAGATGATATTTATGGGGATTTGTACTTTGATGGGAGTCGACCAAAACCCTTGGTGAGTTTTTTCCCAGAAGGAAAGAATGGTCCGAGATCATTTTTATGTTCTTCCTTTTCCAAAACACTTTCACCTGGATTACGGATTGGTTGGGTCTCTTCCAAAACGGGGATTTCTGCCTTATCCAAAATTTCGAGAGCATTTAAAATCGCAGAAAACCATCCGACTCAAATATGTATTTTGGAATTTTTAAAACGCCAAACATACGAAAGGCATTTAAAATATTTACGACGAGAATACAAATCACTTTGCCAGGACTATATCCAATTACTTGTCAAAGAAAGTGAAGGAAACATAAAAATCACAAAACCAGACGGTGGTTTTGTCCTATGGATTGAATCAGCGTTAGATGGTGATAAATTACTTTTGGATGCAAAAAAAATGGGCATAGCGATTGCACCAGGATCCTTATTTGGACTTTCTAAACATTGGAACCAATTCTTTCGTTTGAATGTTTCCGTAGGAAGCTCACCTAAAATCAGGGAGAAACTCAGTTTGTTTGCAAAACGATTCTTAAAAAAATAGAATTTCAAAACTAACTTTTTAGTTGCTGTCAAACCAAACCTTGAACACCGTTAGGATATGTCTGACACCACTCGCAAGTATTTGGAAACATCCCAAATCATTCCTTCCAAAGGTATGTCTTATACCATGTATGAAATTGAAGGCCAAGATACGATTTTACGTATGCTTACCTTCATTCCCGATAATGATGAAATCCATATCTACCCGAAACCACCTGTCAAAAAATTATACAAACCAGAACTTTGCAAAAAAGTAGAAGAGAACGAATTTTTGGGACTTTGGACGATGGGAGAAGAAAGAAAGGCAGGAAAATAGGTAACCTTGGCCCCGGACAGAATCGAACTGCCGACACGAGGATTTTCAGTCCTCTGCTCTACCGACTGAGCTACAGGGCCTCGGTTACGACCAAAGTATTTTTTCATAGCCCTCTGTCAACGAACCTTTGCATTTTTTGTAAGGACAAAAATGAAATCAAAATTAAAACTCCACCTAAGCTTAATCATCATCACAGGAACCCTTTTCGGATGTGCCTCCCAGCTTCACAAAACAGGTATTAGTATAGAAAGATACAGGTCTGACTTAGAAACAAAGTCAGTTGTAGTCGAAGATTTAGATTGGAAGTACACTGAAAAGCCTGGTGATGGTGAAACTCTCCTCGTCGTACACGGCTTTGGTGGTGACAAAGATCACTGGACCAGATTTTCCAGACACCTTCCTAAAAACATCCGAGTGATTGCACCGGACCTTCCTGGTTTTGGCGAATCGAGTAAACCGGAAGGGATCTCTTACACACAAGAATCCCAAGCCATCCGTTTGCAAAAATTTACAGAAAAACTTGGTCTAACAGAATTCCATATTGCCGGCAACTCCATGGGTGGTGGGATCGCAGGTCTCTTTGCATCTAAATTTCCAAAACAAGTGAAGACACTAATCCTTTTTGACAACGCAGGGATCAAAAGTCCAGTGCCTAGTGAAATGCAAACGATCGAACTCTCAGGAAAAGAAAGCCCCCTTCTTGTCAAAGATACCGAAGACTTTGATCGCCTGCTACGATTCACCTTTGTGAAACCACCGTATTTGCCTTCGTTTTTAAAATCCTATTTTGCCGAAAAGTCGGTCGCCAATCGGGAATGGAATGCCCATATCTTAAAACAAATTCGCAAAGAAGGTTATGTTTTAGAATCACAACTGGACCAAATCAAGGCACCCTGCCTTACAATTTGGGGGAAAGAAGACAAGGTCATCCATTATTCTGTAATGGACGTTCTCAAAGCTAAATTGAAATCCAAATTGGAAACAGTCTTATTAGAAAATATGGGCCATGCCCCTATGATCGAAGATCCAAAATTGTCCGCCAAACTGGTACAAGACTGGATTTTAAACGGATCAGTAAACAAAGATTAAGTACAAAATCCTTTAGTATTTTTTTTCTCAAATGAAGTAAAAAAATACTTGTACTTTCACGGGTTTTTTATGTTATAAACCCGTGGCACTTGCTCCAAACAAAACATTAATCGGTATTACCGGCTCCATTGGATCCGGGAAATCCACTGCGCTTTCCATCTTTGGAGAATTAGGTGCAGTGACGATTAGTTCTGATACAATTGCCAGAAGTTTCACAGAACCAAATAGCCCTGTCAAATCCGAACTCGTTTCGATCTTTGGACCATCGATTGTCTCAGAAAATGATACAATCAATCGCACAAAAATCGCAGAACTTGCTTTTAGCGACGAAACAAAACTAAAAGCACTCAATGAACTCCTCCACCCACTCGTAAGAAAACAATTCCTGGAATTTTTCCAAGGAACGAAGGAAGGGAGTCTCGTCGCCTGGGAAGTCCCACTTTTATTTGAAACCGATGCTCATACCATTTGTGATTTTACAGTCACAATTTCCCTTCCCAAAGAACAAAACTGGGATCGTGTGAAAGTAAGGGGTGGGATGGACAAAGCCGATTTCGAAAGAAGGACCGCTTCCCAAATGGACATCGAGAAAAAAAAGATCCTCTCTGATTTTGTCGTAACGAACGATACTGATAGAGAAGGGTTAAAAGAACAAATCGTTATTATCTATAAGGAAATTCAAAAAAGGATTCAAAAATGAAAGAGAGAGTATTTTACGTAATCAATTTAGACAAACAAAGGATTGGAGTTCTATCACTCTTTCTTTTCGCCCTATTCTTTTCTATTTTTTTCTTAGGCGTATCGGTTGGAAAAGGGAAAACGGAAGAGACACAAAGTTTACAAAAAACTCCTACGGTTAGTTTGAATCCAGAAACAAACGAAACAAATCTACCTTCCCCAGAAGCAATGGTCAAAAAAGGAGAAGAGTCTACCGTTTCCCAATCGCAAGGTACGCAAGTTGCTTCGTCTCTTGTCCAAGGAACAAAACCGAAAGAATCCGTTTCATCTCAAGAGATTCCAATGGCTGATATCGGAAACCATCCTTATTATTTGGAAACATCAACTGCCAAAGATGAAGAAGAAAGAAAACAACAAATAGTGGATCTAACCAAATCAAAAGAACATCGAACAAACTATGTAGCAAAGGAAGAGAAATTAAAAAACATTTCTTCTGGTTCTAAATCGAAACTGAAACAAAAACAAGGAATCGCATCTGTATCAAAATCGGTTTCCCAAAAAGAAGGGAATTACCTTACGATCCAACTTGCTGCGTTTACCAATCGTAAGTCAGCTGAGACATTTTTATCCCAATTACTTTCAGATAACCAAGGTACATTAAAATCAAAAGCATTCATCATGGTGAAAAACGGATACTTTGTGGTGCAACTCGGAAAATCCAAAGATAAAGATTCCCTCCAAAAGATTTTATCCAAAACCGTTATGCCAAAAGAAATCAAAACAAAGGCAATGATCATCCAATACCAACCATTATCTTAAAAACAAAAATCGTCTTTCCTTGGCAATTTGGCTTTCCTAAATGATTAGGAGAGCCTTTTTCTTATTTGAATCTATGAAGGTTAGGAAGCGGATCCGATGGGATCATTGGATTAAAAAAAGAAATGGATCGTAAAAATTTCATTTGGATTTGGTTTGGAAAATACCCAAGGTTTGTCTAAAAAGTAATGGAAGATCCAACTATCCCCCACCACAGCCTCACCTATGGAACCAGTCGTTTGGCACCTGCCATAAGTTTGGTTGATCGTGCCAAAGAAATTGAATTGGCAGAAGAGTCTGTGAAACTCCATGTCCATGGAAAACTCGAAGTCATTGCCAAACAAATTCGTGCCTTAAAAGAAGAAGCAGAACTCATCTTACAACAGGCAGAAAAAGACATCGAACTTCATAAGGCAAAATGCCAGTTTGAAAAAAAGCCGGGACAATTCATTTATTTATATGGAAAAGAAGGAGGAGATTATTTTTCCCTCCTCTCGCCGAGAGAATGGGGAGGAAATCCCCCTCATCCTTTTAAAGGTGCTTATACGATGAATCCGGACCGAAGTTTTACGGAAATCAAAGAAGATACGTCAAAACCAAATTAGTTCATCAACATCCTGATCTTATTTCGTAAACAAAGAAGCCAAACTCGAAAGTTGGGATGCGATGTCCCCACCTGGTTCCTTTCCATCGGGAGAAAGTTTGTCAATCACGAGTGGTAATAAATTTCCCACTAATCCTGCTGTGGCATCGGTGTCGAGACCCACTTTGGATGCTAAATCTTTTACCGAATCATTTCCTAAAACCTTTAACACATCATCAGCTCCAATGCTAACATTGTCTCCCGTTCCAACCCAAGAAGAAGCGGCTTCTGAAAACCCTTTTTCTTTGAATTTTGCAACAATGCCAGAAACTCCACCGTTCTCTTCGATGATCTTCTGGATTCCAGAAACTACTTGTGGATTGTTTTGGACTAGCTCGACTGCCTGAGCTGCTACGGCTTTTAAACTTTCAAAAAAACTCATGACGGGTATTCTGCCCGATCCAAAAAGATATGGAAAGAAATTTTTTTCTTAAAATCCAACTTTATCCTAACTCCAAAGCCAATAATTGATTGCTTTCCAAAACTAGAAGCCAAAACATCAATCCATTGTTAGTTGTATAAATCCATGGCCAAACATCCATTCCCCCTCCAAAAAAAAATATATCTATTTGCCATAGGAATCACTCTTTTTCTGTCCAATTGTTGGACCAATCCCCTCACCCCCCCCCCACTTGAATGTTTGATGAAGTTAAACAATTTTCTTTGTCCCGATAACGACTTTCTCAAAAAATATTCTCCTGGAATTTATCTTTTATTCTTACCAGACTCACGAGCAACGATTGCCAACCTCACAAATCATTCGATTGTGGAAACTGGATTTGTTGTGGGAACAGCCCCAACTGATGTGAGTTTTGTGAATGTTGGTTTTGATGATGCCCAACCTTCAAGGATCCCCGTGATCAATGGAAGCTGGCGTGCTCCACTACCAGCAAAAGCGGTTACCAATACCTTTTGGACCTATGGAAGTTTACATACCATCTATGTACACATTCCTTTTGAAAAATCCTATACCATCCTTGTTCGAAAAGGAAACAATAAAGATACGGATGGAGATGGGTATCCTGATTTGATCGTCTCTGCAAATTCATCTGCAGGAAACACAGGTTATGGATATGTATATACTACAAATCCCAGCACAAAACTTCTGAACTCGACACCTAATACGAATTTAACTGACGGAATCACTCAAACTTATTTTGGTTCTCGCATTGCATCGGGAGACTTCAACGGAGATGGATACGCTGATGTGATGGTTGGTGCCCAAGCCTACACTACTGGCACGAATTATTTAGGTAAATCTTATCTTTTCCTTAGCCGAGGACAAGCTGGGATCGCTTCACAAAATTTAAATACTGGTGGAGTTGCGGATGCAATCCTAGATGGATTGTCGATTACGGGAAGATTTGGTTCCAATATCATTGGAGCCGATATCAACGGCGACGGATATGATGATGGAATTTTTTCCTCTCCTTGGAATGATGAAGTGTTTATTTTTTATAGCCAAGGATCAGCATCGATTCAGTCACAAACTACCAATACTGCAAACGTAACCTACAAACCAGGAGTCAATGATAATTTCGGATCGTATGCGCAGGCAGGTGATACCAACGGGGATGGTTATTTAGACCTATTAGTGAGTGCAGCCACATATTCCTCTAGTTTAGGGAGGATCTATATTTATGTTTCGAACCAAGGTTCCTTACCTGCGACCCCCAATCAAATGTTAGTTGCTCCACTGGAACCTTCACCGGGTTGTGCTGCAGGAGTCGGCTGCCAATTTGGAGCAAATTTTGTTTTGGATTATTTTAATTCAGATCGTTGTATCGATCTTGCCGTCGGTGGGCCCACCTTCAATACCTACCAAGGAATTGTATTTGTATACCATTCCACTTGTGATACCACAAATCCATATCCAAACCCACCAGTGGCGACGCTCATTGGACCTATAACGAGTAGTTGCAACGGAATGAATTGTTTCTTTGGAGGTACACTAGCATCTGGTGATGCCAATGGTGATGGAATTCCGGATTTACTGATTGGTGCCACAGGTGCCAGTTCAGGGATCGGTGACACTTATTTAGTGTTAAATGACCCAATCACGGGTTTTCCCAATATGGATTTAAGTGCTAGTGGATCTCCCAACAGTCTTTTTGCTGGTTTGAATTCTGGGGGTAATTTTTCACAAGGCCTTAGGTTCCAAGACACCAATGCAGACGGACTCCAAGACATCGTCATCTCGGAACCAACAACGACCAATCAAGTGTACACCTTTCATAGTATTCGAGGTAGTGTTCCCACAAGTCAAAATTTGAACAATGCTGGAGTCGCAAGCCAAACCATCCTTCCTCCTGCAGGGACTTCGATTGGGAATACCATTGCATTATGGAAACAAACCGTAGAAAACTATTTTACCTTAGTTCTGAATCGTACTAAAAAAATCTTGAGATTCGGATAAATCATAAAAGCCAAACATTCAAAGGTTTATACGTTGTTTTGCGAACTTAGGAATTCACACCAATAACAAAGTGATCATCATATGAAGTTACCACACGAAATGTTGATTATGAATTTCTGTTCAAAGACAGCTTAAGTTCCCAACTCACTCCATCACAGCGTGTGGGAAAACCAATCCCTGGAATTGTAACGATATAACGTTTTGTTTGTTTACTTCTGCATATTGGTAGAGAGTATCTTTAATTTGTTTCACTCGGTAATGGGTTTTGTTGCCGATGAAATCAGAATCCATCAGGATTGGATCCGTGATTTCCAAAGTGATGAGTTCAAATTCGCAGTCTTTGACCCAATTGATTTTATTTTTCACATAAAATTTATCAATGATCCGATGGAAGGTAGCAAATTCATTTGTGATATCAACATGGATGGTGAGCTCACCTGATTCCAAAGGAATGGATTCAATATAGTACCCAGGTTTGAACCGGCACTCGCTTGTCGTGCTAGGAAAGGTAAATAACCTTGCTGAATGGATTTCGAAAGCAATCCCAAACGCGAGAATCAAACAAAGTATCAAAAATTTTTTAATTACCATCAATTGGATCCAACCCTCTTCCTATCATGCAAAAAAGGGCAGATCCTTTGAAAGATATTTTTTTTTACTTTGTTTAAAAAAAATTCCGAAACCTAACAGAAAACCATGCGGGCAATTAACAAGGTTTCAGCGATTCGAATGGAGGCCGATACGATTGCCTTCGGTGTCGAGAAAAAGAGCAAAATACCCCATTTCTGGACTAATTTCTGTTTTGGGAAGAAGGATGGTTCCACCCTTGGCTACCACAAGATCGAGAGTCGGTTGCAGATCCTCGGAAGCATTCAGATACACCAAAACTCCATTCGACTTCGGCTTGTAGTCCTTTCCTTTTGTGAGAACAATGCTCGCCGTGTTTTCTTTCGAAGGAAACACACCAAGTTCCGTATCCCCCATTGTCATCCTCTCTAATTTTATTTGGAATACAGATTCGTAAAACCTGATGGCCCGACTGACATCTGTCATCGGAATTTCAACAATGGATACCCGAGGACCCATGACTTTTCCCTCCTTCTCAAAATTCATAGAACTGGAATTACCATTCGATTCCGTATTATCCTTACATTGTGTAAAGATTACAAAAAACAAACAAAATGAAACCATCACTTGAAAACCATTCATACGGTTCATTCCCAACCTCCGATAAAAATTAATTTGAATGGAAACAGTATAATGGATTTAGAAAGAATCCCATTGTAAAAAAACGACAAATCATTCTTTTTTGTAAAAAATCGTAGATAATAAAAAACTTTTATCACCGAATAAATCACTTGGATTCAAACCCGTTACTTGTTTGAAATCTTTGATAAAATGAGACTGATCGTAATAATCCGAATCGTAAGCGATTTGAGTCAGTGTTTTGTCATTTTCGTCTAACATCAGTCTTAAAGCTGTTTGCAGACGAATGATTTTCCCTAATTGTTTTGGTGAAACTCCCACCTGCTTTAAAAACTTTCGTTCTAAATCCCGAATTTTACTGGAATCTAATTTCCCTATCGAACGAATCGAAGCCGAACCTTGGCTTTTGTTCAATGTATCAAATGCCATTTGCACCACTCGTTCTTGGTTTGACTTCTCTTTGAATTGATCCAATAAAAAATTTTCTATGATATGAATCCTTTCCTTTGTATCGTTTGCTTCTCGAATTTGTTTAGACAATTCAGTAGAGATACGAGTTCCGAAAAGTTCAAACAAATCAGTTTCTTTGTCCTTCAATTTCTCCATTCCTATCGAATGGATGGCAGAAAATCCATACGGATAAAACCGTACGGCAAATGTATTCACATATCCCAACGGTTCAATCGCAAACGGTTTTGTAATTTGCCCAATGACCATCGCACTCGGCTGGATGACATAACGATCGTCACTCGTAAAACGTTTGATCCCATCCCCTAACAAAAATGCCATTTCGATACAACCATCAGGGACAATGATCTGTTTGCCATTGTTTTCAGAAGTTTCTACCTCAAGTGTCCAATAACATTTGATGATAGAACTCAAATCTCGATGTGGTGGATATGTTTGGTATTCCATCAATCACGACTCATTCAAACTGGACCAAACTAACATTTGCCCAAAATACAAAATGAAATCCTTTCCTAGTCATACAAAAGTTTTTGAAGGCAAATGAATCCTATCAATTGATCTCCTCGTCCTTAAATCTCACAAATTCCTTATCCATTTCGTATTCATAATATAAAAGCTGGTTACGCGGTGTCGTTACCTCAAAAAGATTCTTCCCTTGTTTTTCAATCGTCAGATCAAAACCAAGTAGTGTCCGAACACAATAAAGCTGGTCATATCCTGTTGTAATCAATATATGTTCCCGTGGATACGCCAACCTTTCATAAAATGGAAATCTCTGTCGAAATTTCTTCCCTTTTTTGAAATATGAATACGGATAAAGATACACCAATTTCTCAGTTGGATCCACACCATTCAATTGGAAACGATAATTTTCCATATCCTTTTCGATATCAATCTGCTTTGATTTGTCATAACAAAACTCAAATAATAAATGAAGTTGTGAAACATCACCTTTTCTCAAAAGAAACTTTTCTTTGGATTGAAATACAGTATTATTAGGATCATCTAAAACTTTCGATAATTGTGATTTCTCAATATAGAATGTTGTATGGGAATACGCCCATGGTCCATAAAAAGACGCTTCCTCCATCCGAAGATCGGTTTGTTTTTTAAGTCTTGTTTCGGAAGTAATGCCAGGCGAAACCAAAGTGAGGTAGTAACGGGAGGCGCAAGTGCTAATCAATAGTCCAAGGAAGAAAGGAAACAAACGAAGGAAAATCAATTTTACTAACAATGGTAAGTTTCTCACATCATCCCACAAGAATACACAACTCCTGCCCACTGCGTGTCGCATGCCCGAGTGGAATCATTACCATTCAATGCCTTACAGAGTTGGTGTAATTTCCAGGCTTCCGAACAGGCCCTCGACGAAGAACCAGTTTCCTTATCTTTTCCAATCTCACAATTGAAACCAAAAGAACTAACGAAAATCAAAATTGCCAAAATTGTTAAATTTCTAAATAATATTCCCATCTCCACCATTCCGAATCCATCGACTTATCGCAGTGTTTTATAAATCTGATAACCAACTTTCGACCGACCACAGGTATCGTTGCTATGCGTGTAAGCGGTGATACAATATGCATCTCCAAATCTTTCCAACACTTCCCTTTGGCTGAGACTTGTTTTCTCTTGTAGCCCTCGAAGCAAACTGATTTTATAATCGGTGCAACCCTGATTGGCATTGATCACTTCCTCAAATTGGAAGGTACAATCTCCTAAACCTAATTTCTTTTCAATCTGTTTGTTATTCTTTAAAAACCAAGTTCGAAATGGCCCGTTTAATTCCTTTGTTCGTAAGATTGGAATTTGACTCAACTGTTCTAACTCTTTGATGAGATTCTGATAGGTTTCCGTTTCATACGCATCCAATCCATCACTTGGAATTCTTGTACTATAATTCTCAAACAATGATTCAAATCGTTTGAAATTAGACTCAGCAACATCTAACAATTCTTCTGTGCCAAGTAACAACGGAGGTTTGTCTGAAAGTTGTGAAGAAAGAATATAACCAGATGTTTCATATTCAATTTGTAACCATTCTCCTTCCGACGAATTTCCCTTATCCTTCTTTCCCGTGTAGGAAACAATGAGCGGAAAATCACCCAATGCCAAAGTGCCTACCTCTTCCGAATTTGAGTTTGGTTTTTCTTTTATTACCACGTCCCTTTTCGACACATACATTCTTTGTTGCAATTTTTCTTTTGTGACTAAGGGAAAGATGAGGAAAAGGAGAATGAGTATCGCAAGGAAGTATTTCATGATTTCCAATTGGAATCGCCTTACAAGTGAATGTCGAAACATTTTTGTAGTAATAAGGTTCGATTTTTTAGGTTTCCACCGAGGGGCGCCTCGGATTGGTATGATCAAAGTGAATCCATCGTATCACGACCGCGCTTTCCGCTCCAATCTTTCCTTTGGAAAGGATTTCCGCTACAATCGCTGGCGCTATCTTTAATACGGATTCCTCTTCCCTTTCAGTTCAGGCAACTCATCTATTTGTTTTAAAACATCCTCATAACTACCCCAGCCTTTATACCCCATGTAATAATCGGATGTGCAGAGGGGCATATCTTTCTCGCCAGGATATACTTCTAATACCTTCAACTGGATGGCGAAAATATTCCCATACCAAGTGGTAGATTTTACGGGTTTAAATGACTGCATGGCATTTATGACCTTATCATCCTCTTTGAGATCAATATCGTAGCTGACAATTTTTTTGAAATTGCTTGAGATTTTTATATTCATCATATTGTTCACAGCAGTATAGGGTGCATCGAAATAGGTAAGTCGCATCTTCTTAATACGCGCATAGCGGGTATCAATGATGCCATCAAATTCGCAGTAGTTCTTGAAGTAGAATCGATAATCATCTTTTAAGTCTTTTGATTGGAGATTATTTTCTAATTCATAATTCCCATTATACGAAGCTGACACATAGATTGCAGGTTGCTTGCCTTGCCATTTGCTCACAAACCATCGTCTGCGATCACCCCATTTTTCAATATATTCTTTTTTTTCCGTTTGCTTGAGAACCGTACGTTTGAAATCTCCTTCTTTTGTATAATAATTTACAGATCTAACTTCTTCATCTTTTTCGGAGGTGACCATAACTCCTTTTATAAAGCTCTCATTATATTTCTCTATCCGTTTAGCTAAATCTGCCAAATCTCTCTTTTCATCGCCGAGGATTGGAAATGAGATTAAAAATATTAGTATTAACTTTTTCATTTATTTTTTCTCCAAAACTGTAGACCATCGATTTCCAAGTTCAAAATCGCCATAAGGGTAACGGGTAAGTTCACCTGGTTGATTGGAATCATTTACAATCCATTCACCCCTAGCATCATCGAAGCCTACAATATTAACGCGGTGTCCTTTGGAGGGCTCAATTAACTTATCGTCCTTATCATATATTTTCGGTGCTGGCGGTGCATCCAAATACATTCCCGAATTCACGATCTTTCCTTTTCTCAATTGTTCTTTGATCGCATTGTGTTTCGCATTGTTGTCACCTAATTTTGATGTAAATTCTTTCGCTTTCAGACCAAACTGATCCAAGATTCTATTGTATGCTTTTATTGTATCTGTAGTCATATTTCCAGTTTCTCCCATTTGGTATTGGAGCCTTGTCAATTCATGGATCAGCTTCCGGCCCACTTCCGAATTGTCGCGAAATTTAACACCCTCTTGGACCATTTGACCTAACAGTGTATACGATTGGCAGGTATTTCCTCCTGCTTGGATATAGACATACTTTCTTAAATCGGAATCCCAACTACCAGCTGGAAGATCTTCTTTCCGATCGGAAACTACAACCACTTTTTCTCCATAATCTTTATGTTGATTTACTCCTTCCGTTCCCAAAATGATGACTCCACTATCACTTCCTGTGCTATCCTTAATGACCAATTGTTGTTTTGGCGGGTTTCCTAGTAAGTCTTTCACTGAAAAATCAGGTTTGTTCTCAGGATACAACTTTGAATTAATGAACTCTAGATTCGCTTTCATATAGAGATCAATCAATACTTCTGGATCATGAAATTTCGCATACTTATCTGCTATTGCATCTTGTGGCCTATCCAAAACGAATACAGTACTAGATTGATACTTATTGTTAATAGAATCAATGGCGGCATTTTTATTCGTTTCCAGTTTGGCTATTTCTGCCTTTATCTTTTGAGCCCTATTGATGTCTGTTTTTAACTTACTATCCTTAATTGATTCCAATTCAGTTTCTAATGTTTTCTATTGATCGTCGCATGCCATCCGGGCATGCTTGTCTGGAATGATTGCTCCCTATGGGTCGCTTTGATTGATTGGATTTGTTTTCTAGGATTTAAAATGTAACTAGGGTTAGATTGTATGATTACGATTTACCTATTGTATAAATTCGGTTCTGCTGTCGGACTTGCCTCTTTCGCTGCAAACACTTCCTGTGTTTGCTACGCTCGCCGGCACGGTTCCCTTCGTCGTTTGCCATCCGGGTTTCCTTGTCTGGAATGATTGCTCCCTATGGGTGGAATTGTTAGTTGGGATTATTTCCAAGGATTCAATATTTAATGAGGATTAGTTTGTTGGCTATCGATTGAGCGATTGTTTAAATTCGGTTCTGCTTTGGGACTTGACCTCTCCGCTGCAAACACTTCGTGTGTTTGCTACGCTCCGAGGCACGGTTCCCTTCGTCGCATGCCATCCAGGCATGCTTGTCCGAATGGATTGCTCCCTATGGGTCGCAACCATTTCGGCTCAGGGAACTGTTCAAGTCCCTCCGGGTTCGGTGATCGGTTCAAATGTTTGGGATGAGTAAGGAATCTTTGTTTTGCGGGCGGAGGGACTTGAACCCCCACGCCTCACGGCGCCAGAACCTAAATCTGGTGCGTCTGCCAATTTCGCCACGCCCGCATTGTGCTTGTATAAGCAGGTTTTTGTACTAGGGAATTCTGTCTAGTGAGATTTTGTGATTCACTTGCCTTTGTTTTGGAATTTTATATGAATGTCAGATACCAATAGGATAAGTCCGATGAACATACTGGAATTTATGCAAAACATCTCCACCCAAGTGTATTTGAGAGGGGATGTGATCTTTAAAGAAGGTGACCCACATGATGGAAGTATGTATTGTATCATGAGTGGGATGTTTGCTGTCACCAAACGGATGCCAGACGGTTCTCAGGAAGTGATCAAGGGACTTGGTCCTGGTGAATTTTTTGGTGAACTCTCCCTCATCACAAGAAGGCCACGTGCCATGACCATCAGTGTGGTCTCGGCCAATGCCCGAGTCGGGATTTTACGTGATGACCAATTTGAAAAATTAGCAAGGATCAATACGCATTTTTTATTCCAACTCACAAAGAGCACGGTGGAAAAACTCCATCGAGCAGAAGCAAGGCTTAGCGAACTCGATAAAATGATCGAGGAAATCCAAAAGGACGAAACCAAATGAATGTAGAACATTTAAGAAAGTACATCACCGAAGTCCGCATCGATCATTTTGCCCAAGGGACAAAAGTATTTTCAGAAGGGGAAGACTGTAATGGGAAAATGTATTTTGTTTTTTCCGGGCTTTTGCAAGTGTACAAACGAAAAGCCACTGGGGAAGACCAATACGTAAGAGACATCAAACCCGGTGAATTTTTTGGAGAAATGGCACTGGTATTCCCCTCTCCAAGGGCCGCAACCATTGTGGCCGCTTCGGAAGACACAAAGGTTGGGACCATCACAAAGGATATCTTTTTAGGAATGGGAAAAGAAAGCCCTGGATTTTTATCTGTGATTTTGCATAGCATCATAAACCGCCTAACAGCCGTAGAAGATACAATCTCAGAAAAACAAAAAGAACTGCATATTCTAATCAACGGAATCCACGAAAAAAGTTCGGAAGGATCAAACACAGAATCTGTCACAGTAAGTGAGGAGAACACACAAGATTCTTTGCCACAAGAACCAGTAGATGAAACAAACAAAATAGAACCGAGTTCTAAGGATGCTACATCCGAAGTTCAAAAATAAGTTGACTCAAGGCAAAAAAAGAAGTTTGATTTTCGGGTGACATTTCGGTTCTTCAACTACCCAATTCCCGTACTACTCGTAACTCTTGGTTTTTTTGCTGTACCATTTGTTATTTTTTTTGCCATTGCCTCCCTTTATGATTTGGATTTTGACCACGTGGGGATGATCCTCTCTCGGATCCAACCCTGGCAGTATGTCTTTTCCTTTTTAAGTGCCATCATCGCCTACGGCCTCATCACCAAAAAGAAGTTTGGTTATTACCTTTTCCTCTGTTTCACGTTTCTCATCCTTACATATAATGTTTGGATGGTCTTGTCAGTCTCACTTGGGAAAAAATTCTTCCTTGCGGGCATCCGCATCAAAACAAATGACATTGTTTGGAACATGGCGATCACAACGGTGCTCCTTGCCATCGCCTTCTATTTTTTAAGAAGGGAAATTGCCGCTCCTTATTTGAGTGCCACTCGTCGCGGTTGGCGCTCCAAATACCGAGAGACTCACCCCATTCCGTTCCATTGGACCAATGCCGATGGAGAAAGAGAAGGAGATGGACTCACCATCAACATTTCCAAAAACGGAGTCTTACTCCCTCTCACCAAACATCATTTTTTAAAACCAGGAGACCCGATCAATTTACTCCTCACTTTGGAAAAAGAAAATAGGGATCCAGCCGCCATCTCAGTACAAGGCAAGGTCGTTCGCATCGACAAAGAACCCGATGGAACCGAAATTGCAGGGGTCCAATTACAATTCCTCATCCCCCAAAAAGAAGAAAAACAAATCTACGATTCGTTTTTATACCGAGTGTTTGCACCGCGTTACCCAGTTTCGAATCCCGTTTTGTTTTTTCCATCCGATGACAAAGCAAACCAAGGCACACTTCTCAATGTTTCCTTAGAAGGATTGTACATCGAATCGGAATCAGTCCTATCAGCAGGGGAATCTTGTCGTGTGAAAATCCAAACAAGATCGGGTGAAATCTCTGTCGCAGGTATCGTAAGGTGGTCAAACCCACAAGGAAAGTATGGAAAACCGAGGGGTTTTGGAATCCAAATTGATTCGATTGAGAATCAAAACTTATTTCGAGTTTGGATTTGGAAACAAAGGTTTAAAATCTTCCACGGTCGGTAAATTCGATTTAGTCCTCAATGTAGAGGGAATCCGCTAGAGTGAGATCGCCTGGACTTGTCACTTTGGTATTTCGAAAGTCTGTTTCGACAATTCCAACCTTTCGTTTCCCCATCCAAGTGCAAAGGTCTGTAGGATGTTCTGAGGTCTTTGAAGAAAGTGGATCTAACAAAAGTTCGCTTAACATAAACCCTGCCACAGACTGCGGGGTTTTTACCGCATACACTTCTTCTCGATTCAAAGGTTCTTCCGAATAGTTTCGATGGCGCCCCACGCGAATGAGACTTTCAGTCACGGGACAAACAATGGATGCGGCTCCAAAGATTTTGGTTTGTTCGACAAGTTGGAAGAGTTCGTTTTGTTTGAAACTTGGTCTTGCCACATCATGGATGAAAAAAATATCCTTTTCATCATAGGAAATGGATGCAAGTCCTTTCAAGGTGGAAAGGTGCCTTGTTTCCCCTCCTTCCACAATACGGTCGTTTGGTTCCAGTAAGTCTTGTAATTCTTTTTCTGTTTCGAGGATCCAATCAGGATGGGAAACAACTGTCAGTGACTTAAGCAGTCCAAAACGGCGGAATCGTTTCACCGAATGCCTAAGGAGGGATTCCCCCCTTAAGCGTAAGAATTGTTTTGGGAGAGATTCTCCCATTCGGCTACCCGTTCCACCAGCGAGAAGGATGGCAAAGAGTTGGTTCATTCCACCACTAAGATTTCATTGCGAAAGATTTCCATCACTGGTTCTTTTTTACGAATGAGTTTTGTCTCTCCGTTTTTTCGAAGTAAAACTTCAGCTGTCTCGGGAAAACTATTGTAGTTCTTTGTGGACATACTGGAACAATATGCCCCAATCGCTTCCATCACCACATAGTCTCCAATTTCTGCCTCACCCATTAGCCTTGTGATGGGTTCTCCCCCTTCTTTTTGGGTGAACACATCTCCTGACTCACAACAATGGCCGACAACCACATACTCTTTGTGAGACGAAGGAATCCCACCATCTTTTTTGACCGTGATGAGGGGGTGGCGTGCACCGTAGAGGGAAGGCCTTGTATTAGAATCCATTCCCGTATCCAATTTTAAAAACTGGAATCCATGTTTTCCAGTGTCCACTTTGTCATCCACAGTAGTGAGAAGAGCCCCGCACAATGCGATGAGGTAAGTTCCTGGTTCAATCTCTAAGATGAGTTTTCTTCCATGTTTTTTGGCAAATTCTTCAAATTGGATTTTAACAGGAGCACCGATTGTTTGTAAGTTGGTCGATTTTTCATCTTCCATCCGACCCACTTTGTAACCACCACCAAGGCTCACCACCGTCACCGATGGAAAACTCTCTGCATATTCGAGTGTGTATTTGGCGACAGCCTTCCACACTTCAGGGTCACTGCCCGATCCAATATGGGTGTGGACTTTTTCGACAACGAGGTTGTATTTGTTTACGATGGCTTTCACTTCTTCTAACTTCTCATGCCATATCCCAAAGGAGGATGTCACCCCACCCACATCAGTTTTTTTGGTATGGCCTGATCCAAGGCCTGGGTTAAACCGAATCGACACTGATTTTCCTGGGAAATGTTGTCCGAAGAGTTCCAATTGGCGGAGGGAACAAGCATTGAACTTCACACCCTTTCCAATGAGTTCCACAAAGGCTTTTGGGAATTCTTGTGACGTGAGCATGATGGATTCAGGAGAAAATCCAAAATGTAAAGCCCTTACCACTTCGTGTTCCGAGGATGCATCGATGAGGATACCCTTTTTTTTCATGATTTGTAAGATATTGGAATTGGGATTTGCCTTCATGGCATAACGGACTTGTAAACCAAATGCATTGGGAAATGCCAATGTATCGTCACATTTTTGTTCAATTTCTTTCTCAGAATAGACAAAGAGAGGGGTTCCGAATTCTTTTGCCAAAGTTCGCACTTGGTCTTCTTTCAAAAACTTTAGTTTTTCGATTGATGTCATAGGATTTAAGATAAACCTTTCAATAGGTTCCAATCCATAAAGTCAAAAAAGTAGAAAATGGCAGGAAAGATCACACATATTGAAGCACTCTCCCAAGTGAAAAAACATTTGGAACATGGCAATGCCACCCAACGGAAAATTGCCAATTTACTCTCAAGACCAGACGTGGCTTCCTATGCCAACTTAGGTGCTGTGGCCCCTGATATCTTTTATTTCTATCATGTCTTACAACCCAAACGGACCAAAAAAGCCGCTTTCTTTGGAGACCTTGCCCACCACCATAAGGTAGCTGAACTCATCTTAAGTTTTCTTGACCAAGTCTATGACACAGAAATGGGACTCTACCGTGACCGCTTCCTTGCCTTTACTTTAGGTTATATCTGCCACTGTGTGGTCGATATCCAAACTCATCCTTATATCTTTTATATCTCTGGGGACTACTATAACGACGATAAAAAGATCTCCTACCAAGCCCAAGTGAACCATATGAAAGTGGAGTTTGGACTGGATACCCTTCTCATCAACCACCGCTGGGGCATGAGTGCCCGTGAATACGATTTCCCACAATACATTGACATCCGTCACAGAACAGTAGGCATCAAAAACAAAATGGACCCTGTGCTTTGGAACTTTTGGTTGCAGTCCTTAAAAGAAACCTTTCCTACTGAATTCCTATCCTCTTATATTGGTTCCGAAAAAAAGATCATACCAGGGGATATCTTAAACGAATCGTATCTTGGGTTTTACCGGTTCACGTCTACCTTGGATTCCCGCAGTGCTCTCATCCGAGGGCTTGTGAATGTGGTGGATACGCTTACCTTTCACAGGTACAATGCCAGCGTTCTCATGTTACCAACCATCGAAGCCATCAATCCCAAGATCATGAATGATGAAAAAAGAGAATGGTTTTATCCCGCTGACCCCAATCGAAAATTCAATGATTCCTTTATCGAACTTCTGAACCAAGCAAGCCAGGCGTGTAAGGAAATTTTAACGAGAGCCTATGAATATAGTTTTTCACCAGAGAGTAGATCGAAAATTCTGGACTCTCTTGGTGGTTATAATTTGGATACGGGCCTTCGATATCATGGCATTGACCACATGAAGGAATTTTCTCCACTCGTTTAGTAGGAATTTGAAAAAGGAAATTGTATGAAACAAGAACCCGTTGGGCTCTTTGAAAAGTATTTTATCATTTGGTTTCGGATCGTTACAGAAAGGATTTGGACTGGAGACAAAAAAGTTCGGAACACTTTCCTTGTCATTTTAGGATTTGGTATCCTAAATGGTTTTTTACTCACAGGCTCTGTGAAAGATTTTTTTCGATTGGGGGAAGCGGCGGTTTACGACATCCCTTCCACCTTATACGGATTAAACGACAAAGGGGAATACGAACCCATCGCTGAATATTATAAATTCTCTCGCATCCCAGTTAAGTTAGAACAACTCAAATCCGAAGAAACCAATTATTCCACTGACAACCGTCACAAACTCATCCAATGTTTTTTATCAACAGAGGATAATTCTTTTTATTCCCATAATGGAATTGATCTCAAAGGAATCGCTCGTGCCTTTGTGGTGAACCTCATGGCAGGTCGTGTCAAAGAAGGTGCCTCCACCATCACACAACAAGTCGCAAGGCTTAAGTTTTTATCCATCGAACGTTCCATTGCAAGGAAAGCTCGTGAAGCATGGCTTGCCATATTACTCGAACTCGTTTACCCAAAAGACAAAATCTTAGAAGTGTATTTGAACGAAATCCCTCTTGGGCATGGAACCATTGGTGTGGGTGCTGCGTCTCGGTTTTACTTTCGAAAGGAAGTACAAGATGTCACCTGGGGGGAAGCGGCGATTTTAGCAAGCCTCACCACAAGGCCCACTCAGTTTAGTCCCATTGTGAATCCCGTTTCCAGTATGAACAAAGTACGAGTCGTCTTTCGTAAGTTAGTTGAAAATGGAAGGATGACAGTGGCAGATGCCGAAAAAGAATTTGGAATTTTAGAGGAATACTATACAAACTTAAATCGTTCCCCAAATGATTCTGCCTTTTCTGACAGGTTAAACAAATTTCCCTATGTCACAGAATACATCCGAAAAAACCTAATCCGTTCCATCGGTTCCAGTCGTTTGTACAATGGTGGACTCAAAATTTATTCCACCATCCAAATCCGCCACCAAGAAGAAGCAGAAAAAGCACTCCTCCCCGCCTTACAAAGGCAAACGATTGAGTCAAACCAACGGGCATTTCGGAACATTGATGCCTTTGATGATTTGTATGGCAGTGGGTATTCCCTCATTGCCGATTTAAACGATTTACCAGAATTTAAATTTAAAATATCAAAAATCGAACGAACCTTTTCTTCCGCCTACCAAGAAGACATACGTGATGAGTTTTCTGCCTTAAACTTACTGACGGGAGACGATTATCTTGGTGACACACTCGATAAAAACTTCACCTCCCAAAGTACAAAAGACCACCTTCTCCCCGTAGAAGGATCGCTCATCGCCATTCGCCCTGAAACAGGTTACATCACAGCCCTCGTGGGTGGATCGGGCTTTCGTTCTGATAACCAACAGATCCGACCCTTCCAAGCCTTTCGCCAACCAGGTTCTGCATTCAAACCCATTTTGTACGCGGCGGCCATGGACCATTCTGGGAAAAACCCAGACCCTGAAAAAAACGTAACACCTGCAACACTTTTTGCCGACTCACCCCTCCAGTATTTGATGGAAGATGGAGACGAATGGGCACCAGAAAACTATAGTAGCGAATACTCAGGATTCATTTTGTTACGTAAGGCCTTGGAACAATCCAAAAACTCTGTGGCTGTGCGAGTCCTCGAACAAGTGGGGCTTTCCAATTTGATGGAGAGCCTACGTGGGTTATTACAATTACAAGGTCGCGACATCCCTTACAACTTCAGTGTTTCCTTGGGTTCCTTTGAACTCACACCTTACGAACTCACTCGCGCCTATGCGGCCCTTGCTTCGGGCGGAAAAACCGTAAATCCCATCTCGGTTTTGTATGTGGAAGACAACGCGGGTAAGGTCATCAAAGACTTTCGAAAGGACTACGAAGATGTGGAACGTAAACAAATCATCTCCAAGGAAGCGGCCTTTCTCATCACTTCCATGATGAAGGATGTGGTGGAAGAAGGAACAGGACGAGGTGTTCTCTCCTATGGACTGAACCGTAAGGCCTATGGAAAAACGGGCACCACCAATAATTTTCGAGATGCATGGTTTGTAGGTTACACCCCTGAACTTGTCACCTCAGTATGGTTTGGTTATGATGTGGGAACCATCTCTCTTGGCCGAGGCATGACAGGAGGGAAACTTTCTGCCCCTGTTTGGGGTCGGTTTATGGCACGAGCCCTCGAAAAAGAGCCACCAAAAGAATTCCCTTGGTTATCTGAGGTAAAAATCTCCAAACGAACGGTCTGCCGTATGTCGGGCAAACTCCCCAGTGGGCAATGCCATGATCTTTTAGAAGAATACTTCATCCCACAAACGGTCCCAAAAGACGTTTGTAACGACCATGGTTCGGCTTGGAATGTAGTGGAAACAAAAACACAAAACCCAGTCACACAAAAACCAGCAGAACCTAAAAAACAAGACACAAAAGTAGAGAAAAAACCCTCCGAGTCCAAACCGCCAAAACGAAAAAAATCGGTCTTTAGCGGAGATGAGGAAATTGACTACTAAAAAGGCTTGTCAGATAGACCGAAAATTTTGATTCTCACAGAAGGGGAAAAGGAGCAGGAATGGCAATAGGTAAGGATTCCATCAACAGCGTTATCGGACCAGGGTCGATATTTGAAGGTAAATTTTATATCGCAGGTTCACTTAGAATCGATGGAAAATTCGAAGGTGATATCAAAACAGAAGATGCACTCGTCATTGGAGAGACAGGAAAGGTCAAAACCAATATCAGCGCGAGAGAAGTCATTGTCTCCGGAACCCTCATTGGCAACATCAAAGCCGAAAACGAAGTGAAACTGGAAGGAACAGGCCGTATGTTAGGTGACATCACTGCTCCCTATTTAGAACTTCAAAAAGGTGTTGTTGCGAAAGGAAATATCACAATCACAGGCGGACAGAAAAAAGACGTTCGTAAGATTGTAGAAGAATCCTTTGGCGGAATCAAATCTTTAGATTCGAAGGACTAACGTAATTTCCATTTAACACATGCTACTTCGTTCACCTGAAAAGTCTACGATCGGCAAGCATGTGTTACGTTGGGGAAACATCAATGTCATCCAAGTTTCCCCCGGTAAGTATTTTTATAACCTCCAATCACAATCCAGTGTCCTTCATGGAACGATCGATCTCAATCGCAAACGGTATCGTATCCTTCCACTACTCAGCTTTTCATTTATCTTTGCTTTTTTACTTTCTGTCATCGTAGACAAACAAACTTACGAAGAAAGTCTGATGGAAAAAGAATTTCTTAGTATGTCCACTGAGGTCGAAGAAAACGACACCAAAGACAAAGAAGCAAAACTTGCTGATGCCAAATACCTACAAGAAACCGAAGATAAAAAAAATGCAATCCTACGCTCTGCGGAACTCGACAAACTTGCAGACAATAAAAACAAAAAACTAAAAGTCACTCAATACAAAGTGAAAAAAAATGAAACCTTATCGGACATTGCGCGTCGGTTTAAGGTTTCCGTTGAATCCATTGCTGGAAGTTCTGGTATCAATCCAGAAGTATCTCTCATCTCTGGCCAAATCCTAAATATCCCCAACAAACAAGGATTAATGTATAAGTTGAAAAAAGGGGAAACTCTAGCAAAAGTAGCCGATTATTATAAAGTCAAAATTGATGATATCTATGCGGAAAACCAATTAGAGGATTATGATTTATTTAAGTCTGGTCAAAAGGTTTTCCTACCGGGAGCCATCATCCCAGAAACAGGTCCTGTTTGGCGGATCCCTGTGGCATCCAAAGTCATCACTTCTGGTTGGGGCACCCGTTCCTACCCACAATACAAATTCCATATGGCCCTTGACCTACGTGCCAATTACGAATCTGTTTATGCCGCAAGGAAAGGAAAAGTCACCTACTCTGGTTGGATGGGTGGCTATGGAAATGCCATCATTTTATCTCACGATGACAATTACCAAACGCTTTATGCTCACAACTCAAAACTTTACGTGAAAGAAGGAGATTATGTGAGTGCCGGAAAAATCATCTCTCGTTCTGGTTGCACAGGGTATTGTTTTGGTCCCCATTTACACTTCGAAGTCATCAAAGATGGTAAGAACATCAATCCCACAAAACTCATCAAAGGATTTTCATACAAATGAAACAGAAACCATCGCAAAATCTATTGCTATCACATCACATTGATTCTCCTTCCACATTAGAATCCGATTGCCATCCTACTCAGGTTTCCCATCCTACCGTTTCCGATTTTGGTTTAATATCGGTTTCAAAATGGCTCCTTATGGTTCCGATTTTATTTGTTTTGTTATGTTTCGCTTCCTGTACACCAAAAATTGGAGAACAAATCAACAAACGAATTTCAGATCCCTTTGATGAAACCAAAAACTTAAATGTTCACTTTGTCACAACCAGAAGAGAAATGGGAACAAAAGACCGCTGTGAAGGCAATAGTTTTGGTTTTATCACGGATATCAACCCACACTACGGCTTATGCATTGTCAATGTGCCCGCCAAACATATCATTGGTGACATTTCTTTAGACAATAACCAAGACAAACATACATTCTTTCAATTCAAAGGAAGGGTGAATACGGATGAAAAAGAATTTATCTCTAAACTCAAATCCTCAGGGAGTGAAGAGGTTTTGGTATTTGTCCATGGATTCAATGTGAACTTTGATGAAGCTGTCTTACGGGCAGGCCAAATCAAATATGATCTCAAATTCCCAGGTGAAGTAGTTGTGTATTCCTGGCCTGCAGGTGCGGATCCTGGAATTCTTAGCCAAGTGATGGTGAAGTCTACTTATGATTTGAATTTCACGGAAGCCAAAATCAACAGGGAACCTTTTGCTAATTTTCTAAGTTCCATCACGTCCACTGGAAAAAAAATCCAACTCGTCGTTCATAGTATGGGTCACCAAGTGGTCTTGCCATCGATTGCTTCCCTTTCAAAATCGGGAAAATCCAAATTCATTTCGGAACTCATTTTAAATGCACCAGACTTTGACAAAAATGAATTTGAATTATTGTTAGGTGATCTCACAAAATCAGCAGATCGAATCACTTTGTATTGTTCTCCAGGTGACAATGCCCTCATTGCCTCTCAAAAAGTAAATGGTGCCCCAAGAGCTGGGATGTGTTTTAAGTATTCCGGTGTGGACGTGATCAATGTGAACGAAGTGGATGATCCCGTTCTTGGTGTGGGTGGTCTTGGGCACGGGTATTATTCTTCCAGGCCAATTCTCACTGACATCTACCAAGTGTTACTTGGTGTTTCTGTCGACAAACGCCTCTTCATTCGTAAGTCAGGCCCCAAAAATGGTGAAAACTATGTTTTGCGAAAGTAAATTATTTTCTCATAGTCGGTAGGTTCCCGAGTCTCATCAAGGAACCACGAGATCCTCACCAGCTTGGATGGCCCTTGTTCGGATTCGGTTCGGTTGGATGCCGATTTCCTCTTCCAATCGATCCCCTGTTTCTTTTTTTAGGATCGTCAGTTTCATCTTTAATTGTTTCCCGAGTGGGATTTGGTCTTTTGCAATTTGGACTAACCTGTCCCCACCCACAATTTTGGGATGGGTAGGCTTTGGTAAAACAGCAAATACCAAATGCCTCGCATGGGTCACACCAGGTTTGGATTTAGGGGGAGCAAGTGGTTCCAAGGGAATCCATCCCAATCCATCCACCCAAACTTCCACATATTTATGATTGAAACTCATCTCACTCGAAGACTCTGTAGGCAAGTAGTTCCAAACAAGACGTGTTGGGATTCCCATACCACGTAACAAAGACATGGTGACGTAAGAATGTTCCGTGCACCCACCATTGTTTTTTAAAATCACATATGGAGCCGCTTCAAATTTCCCTGATTGGTAAGGGATACTTGAAACATACTTTGCTGTTTCCGAAAGGATCTCCAAAAGAGTCGTTTTCCCTTGGAAAAGTTCGTCTCTTTTTCCCACCACAATTGGATCTTCTAGTTTCACAAACCAATCATCGCGGAGTTCATTTGGAAATTTGGATTCGTTTTCCACTCGATTGACTAAAGAATTTGGATCCAGTTTCCAATGGATTTTGTAACGTGTGAGGTTACCTTGGTAAAGAGAGAGAAGTTTGGATTCCCCTTCTTTCATGGCGGGTATGGTGAACATCAAGGTGCGATTCCCCGTTTCATCCAATCCAAAGACACTCGGAGAATAGAAGGTTTCCGCTCTCAATTCCTGCGAATAGGTATCTTTTTTGGGAAGGACCACAACCAACTTGGTTTCTCTGATCTCACTTGTAGCCGAAAGTTCCAATTGGTATTGTATCGTGGATTCAATCGGAGAAAATCTGACTGCTTTGCCATCGGAACGTTTGGAGAGACCAACGATCGGGAAAATATGATCATCAAACATAATCCATTCTCCATAAATCTTTGTGATAGGATCAAATACCAAAAATCGATCTTCCTTCAGACTTGTGAGTTTGAAAAGGGCTCTGTGGTTTGTTGGGAATTTCCACTCCTTTTTTGTCTTTTGGTCGGGAAGTGAAAACAACTGGATGGTATTGCCAGAAAAGGATGAGATGAGTAAAATTTCTGTTTCATTTACTTTCACAATCCTTTGCACCGATTTCATTGGGAGAGGGAGGAAAGGCCTTTCTTCCAAACTTTCCAAGTGGACTTGTTGTAATTGGTCTTTCTCCAATCGAACCAAATTTCCTCCCGAACAAATGATGTCTTTCCAACTGGAAGATGGGGAAGGAAGGTTGTATTCCTTTTTGATTTCCCAAGACTTTGGTTGCAGAGCATATAACTTCTGTTTGGTTTGAATTAAGAGTTCACTGTTACACTCAGTCCATCCAAGGATTTTTCCTTTGTCCCAAGGTTTTGGATGGATTTCCTTCGTCTCTAAATTGTATTCATAAATGGTAATTTGTTTTTCTTTGGTTCTCGTTTGGAAGTATAAATGGTTCCGAGACTGCAAAAGGGATTCAAAGAGTTCCACCGATTCCGATTCTGGGAAGGAAAAAACGGAAGGATAGGAAAACGTAGGTGAGACGGAAGTCCAATCGGAAGGAAATTCACCCTGTTCCTTGGCAAATAAAAATCCACTCCCAATAAAAATGGAAAAAAACAAAATCCATTGTTTCATTCGATAATCCTTGCCTTTTTCAAAACCTTCGATAAGATTTTTTTAGTATATGGATGGCAAAAGAAAAGGAAGTCTTTTTTACTTTGGAGAACGGATCTTACTTGGAACCCTTGGGCTTGTGACAGAACCACATTCCCACTACGCTGTATCCATCCTTGTTTCCAAACAAACTCCATTCCTTTTGACCACCAAAGAAAATGAAACCATCCAAACAGAAGGGATCATCATCTCCCCTAATTTTTTCCATCGTTTAGAAGCAAGTGATACAGAAATCGTTGTGATCCAATTGGATCCGAAATCGGATGAATTCAAAAAAATTGAAATGAAGGATTCCTATACACTGCTTAGTCCAAACACCATTGAAACCATCCAAATTTTGTCTGAACCGTTGTTTACCGAAGATCTCAATTGTGAGAAAGCGCGATTGGTGTATGAACAAATTTTGGAAGTGCTCGGATCCAAAAAACAAAACAGGGAATGGGATCCAAGGATTGATCTGGCAATTGGAAGGATCAAAAACACGCTCCCGAGTCCCATCAGCTTGGCTGTTCTCTCCAATGAAACTGGGATTTCCAAAGACCGTTTCATGCACCTATTCAAAGAGAATATGGGAATCCCACTCCGCCAGTATTTGTTATGGCAACGGTTACACATTGCGGCAAGGCTTTTGCAGGGGGGTGAAAATCTAACGACGGCATCTCATGCGGCTGGTTTTAGCGACCAGGCCCATTTATCCCGAACGTTTAAAAAGATGTTTGGAGTGAAACCCTCACTTTTTTTGGGAGGGTCTCATTTAACTAAGGTTTGTTTTTGTGATTCAAACCCAGAACCGAATTGATCCAATTCATGGATTGAATCCTTACGCCGTTTTTTCGACTCGAAAGTCTTTCCAAACTCCCTTTTGTTTTAATTCATCATCCACGGCTTTTTTTAAATCCAATCGGTAACCCAATTCAAAAACTACATCCGCTACAACAAAGAGAGGAGCTGACACAAGGGCTTGGAACAAATTGTCAAAGAGAGCTGGCCTACTTTTCTCAAAGACAAAATGTCCATAAAACTGAGAACCCCAACCGATCACTTGCCCAATTCCGAAGATGGTCCATGCTGTTTGGGATGGGAGTTGTGTCGTGATCCATTCGGCTGTCAGAAAAAGTCCACCAAAGAGGATTGTGGCAAGAAAGGCAAAAAATACATCTAAAGTATAGTAGTAACCGAGCACGGCGACAGTAAAGAGCAACGATGCAGACGCATTGAATCCATTCCATTCAAACAGGGAAAAACGACTGAGTACGACAAATAAGGTAAAGGTTATTGTGGGGACACCTAATACATGAATCCAAACATTTCGTTTTTCTTGGTGGTAGGCAGAATAAAATGCCATCTCTTTTGCAAATCTCAAGTGGGAACCTCCAGAGTAGGTTACCACTCTACCAAATTTTGGAAGATTCCACTTGAACGAATCTGTCAAAATTTAAAAAAATTCTAATTTCTAAATTCTACCTGAAGAATGGACGAGTTTCCGTATAGTAAAATTCCTTTGGAAGTTGTTTGCAAACTCTTCGATGAGGATAGGAAACCGGTAGGTCCAATTGGAATGGTCAGGGGTTCCAGGCAAATTGATGCGGTGTTTTTCTGGATTCTCGACGACATCCGATATTCCGAGCGCCAAATCCTGAAAGAGTTGGATGCTAAAGATACTTTTGGTTTGGAATACAAATTCGAGTAACCCTTCTAAAATTTGGTCTTCTGTTTCGGGTCTTGGTTTTCCAACTCTGTCAAAGAAAAACTGAAGTTTGGATTCCAAGTCCCCTTCGTGTTTCCACCAATCCATCACCAAACTTGTGTCATGTGTCGATAAAACAGAGATCGCATTATCCCTATAATTGTCCTCTTCGATGAATTCCCCAGTGGTAAAGGATTTGGTCCAACGCACTACATCAATGCCAATCATTTGCCTTTCAAACAAAGAATCACGAATGAAACTGGGCACAGAACCCAAATCCTCCGCACAAGGCACCATCGATGAAAACGAATCAAAAATTTCTAAGATTTTTTCGCCCGCTTCCCGCCAATGTTTTTCTTCTGCTGTGATATGCAATTGGGAGAGAGGGAATAATTTTGCCTTGGTTTCTTCAGGAAGGGACTGATAACTTTCCTCTTTCCAAAAATCCCAATAGAAAATATAATGATTGGGTTTGAACTCATGGATGAGGCCCTTCTCTTCCATGGACTTCGGATTGATTCCTACATTTAAAAATTCACTCGTTTCAATTCCGAATTGAGGATGGAACCAACCTTTCTGCGCTGTTTTATCTTCCTTTGGAATCGCCCAAATCCGATACATCCCAATCACATGGTCAATGCGATAGAGATGGAAAAAATGTTCTAAATAGGTAAGCCTATCCTTCCACCAACGGTAATGGTTCTTTTCTAACGCATCCCAATTGAGAACAGGAAACCCCCAGTTTTGTCCTGTGGCAGAAAATTGATCTGGAGGGGCACCCGCCTGTAAGTCCATGATAAAGTAATCCGGGTGTTCCCAAACATCACAAGAATTCCGGGAGGTGAGAATCGGCATATCCCCTTTCAAAAATATTCCCACATCTTCACAATACAACTTTACCCCACATAACTGATCATAGGCGATTTTTTGTAGGTATACCCAAAAGAGAGCTTCCTCTCTTTTTTCATTAAAGATATAATCTTTTGCAGAGGAAAGGTTTTGAAACTCACTTGGCCATTCCCACCAATTTTTACCTTCAAACGTTTCATACAAAACGCGGAAGGTCACATAGGAATAACACCAAGTTTGTGTTTCTAAAAATTGTAATGCTTCTTTTTGAGCTTCCTTTTGATGCGATTCATAATGGGCACGAATGATTTTGATTTTTTCATTTCGAATGCGATTCGGATGGTTGTGTAATGTTTTGATTTCCTTTTTACGAGACCTGGTCGTTTGTCCCATTTTGTATAAGGAAATGTAAAGAGGGTCGATCGCAAAAGCAGAGATGGCACTATAGGGTGAGTATCCGAATCCTGTATCGTTTAATGGTAATAATTGGATGATGCTAAAGCCAACGTCTTTTGCCCAATCGCAGAGTGGGTATAAACTATAAATGTCCCCACATTCAAAGGAATGCTCTGAAACAATTGAGGGCAGAGATACAAGTACCCCTGCCCTTCTTTGTTTGACACGAATCAAAGATCCCAATGCTTTTGTTTAAGCCACTGTGATTTCTTTTGATAGGTAAACGTCTTGGATGGCGTGAAGTAAAGACACACCATCTTTCATTGGTTTTTGGAATGCTTTCCTTCCTGAAATGAGACCCATTCCGCCAGCACGTTTGTTGATGACAGCTGTTTTCAATGCATCTTGTAAATCATTTTCACCCGAAGCTCCACCTGAATTGATTAGTCCAGCTCTTCCCATGTAACAATTTGCTACTTGGTAACGAGTGAGGTCAATCGGATGGTCAGAAGTCAAATCAGAGTAGATTCGTTTGTCTGTTTTACCATAAGAAGACTCTTGGTTTAATACATTGTATCCACCATTGTTTTCAGGTAACTTTTGTTTGATGATATCCGCTTGGATGGTGACACCTAAATGGTTGGCTTGCCCAGTGAGGTCAGCAGAAACATGGTAGTCTTTGTCTTTTTTGAACGCATTGTTTCTGATGTAACACCAAAGGATGGTTGCCATTCCTAGTTCATGTGCCATTTGGAAAACTTTTGAAATCTCAACGATCTCACGACCCGCATCAGCAGAACCAAAATAAATCGTTGCTCCAATTGCCACACAACCTTGGTCATGTGCTTGTTTTACCGTCGCAAAGAGGATTTGTTCACTTTTGTTCGGGTATGTGAGAAGTTCGTTGTGGTTGATCTTCAAAATGAAAGGGATTTTGTGAGCATACTTACGTGCCACAGATCCGAGTACTCCGAGTGTCGTTGCCACACCATTACAACCACCTTCCATAGCCAGTTTGATGATGTTTTCGCCATCAAAGTAAATTGGGTTTTTTGCAAACGAAGCTCCAGCGGAGTGTTCGATTCCTTGGTCTACTGGGAGAATGGATACATACCCAGTTCCCCCGAGTCGGCCATGGCCAAGTAAAGTTTGAATGCTTCTGAGAACAGGGATGGACCTGTCTGTGGGTGCAAAAATTCGGTCTACCCAGTCGCTACCAGGTACGTGAATGAGTTCTTTTGCTATTTTTGGTGATTTGAATCCAAGGAGGGATTCCGCGTCGTTTCCAAGATGTTTCGAGATTTCGTCGAAGTTCAAAGTTGTTCTCCTTAAAAATAAATTCTCGTGTTCCCCCGAGGTGACAACATCTTTTTTTGCTCGTCGTCTTCCCCCATACCCTGATCTTGTTTTGAGAGGCAAAATTGAGAGGATCTGCACAATTTCGTATGTTTTTTTCTTTGGCATGGCTTTCCCTCACTCTGTCACTCGGAGTCTGGTGGTGGATTTTAGGGTTTCGCCAAGCCAAAACCATTTCAGAAATTTCAATCAGCCAGGAAAGGCAATTGGAACTGAATCGTGTGAACCGGATGTTGCAACTGGAAGGATCGTTTTTCCTTTCGATGTTAACACTTGGTGGAGTGACACTAGCCGTACTTTCGTATAGAGACCACAAACGTTCCAAACTCATTGCTGATTTTTTTTCCACCGTCACTCACGAGATGAAAACTCCTATCGCCAGCTTACAGCTGCAAATCGAAGTATTATTGGAAGCCACAACAAATCCTGAACTCAAACGAAAACTAGAAAAAATTTGGAAGGAAAACCAAAGGATAGAATCCCAAATGGGGAATGCTTTTTACCTAGCAAGCCTCATGCAAGGTGAGTCTTTATATCTAGAAACTCTAAGTTTACAAGAATTAAAGGAATCCTATTCCCATCATGAGCCAGACCTGATTTGGGATGTTTCGATCCCATTACAAAAAAAAGTACACCTCGACAGAAAAGCATTTTTTGCGATGTTAAAGAATTTAACAGACAATGCGAAACGACATGGAAAAGCAAACCAAATCAAACTTTCCATCTTCCAGGTAAAAAACCAAATTTGTTTTTTACTCGAAGACAATGGGTCCGGGTTTCAAGGTAACAAAAAACACTTAACCTTACCTTTCTTACGCCATTCAAAGACCAGTGGGAGCGGAATTGGACTTTATATTGTGAAAAAATTGATGGAAAAGATGAAAGGGAAATTAGAATTTCCGAACAGTTCGTACGGATTTCAAGTCAAACTGAGTTTGAACGAGGTCACATGAAACCAAGAATTTTACTCGTAGAAGATGATGAGGGCCTCGGGGAAACCTTAAAAGAACGTTTGGAACAAGACAAATACCGTGTAGAGTGGGCCAAAACAATTTCCGAGGCTGAAAACCTCTACCGACCAAATGCCTTTGATTTGGTCGTTCTCGACTTACGGTTACCTGATGGGAATGGATTTGATTTAGCGGAAATGATTGTCAAAAAGGAAAAGGACCTTCCTTTTTTATTCCTCACAGCCCAAGCAGGGGCACAGGAACGACTCCGCGGCTTTGAGTTAGGTGCTGCTGAATTCATTCCCAAACCCTTTCACTTAAAAGAATTCCTGATTCGTTTGGAACGTGTGATCTCCCTCACCCGCCCGCATTATGGCCAAAAATGGAAAATGGATACAAAAGAAATCCATTTGGACTCCTTTCTGATTAAAAACGAGGATGGAACGAGCACCCTTCTCTCCAAACGAGATTGTTCCCTACTTGCCCTCCTCCTCACAGATCCCGCAAAAGTATTTAGCCGCTCGGAAATTTTGGATTTTATCGTAGGGGAAGACAGTTTCCCAACGGAACGGACCATCGACAATGCCATTGTGCGCCTGCGAGATGCCCTGGGGGAAGGATCCATCCGAAATGTAAGGGGTGTGGGTTACCAATGGATAGGCCCTCTTCAACCCTTGGTATGACCAACTTCCGCCTTATGGAATTCGGAAAATCCACCGATACTCTAAGGGATGAAACAAGGAATTCTCTATAGTTTATTATTTTTGGGATCCTTGTTTTCGGTTTCTCTCGGTGCTTGGGAAACAGACATCGATTACAATTATGAATATGAAAAAAATGGCCCTTATACCAAATTTTCAGATTGGGTTCCTTACAAATTACACAAATGGGAACCCAAATACTTAGAAGATTTTTATGAATTGTACAATTTAAAACAACATTACAATGATAACGAACTTCGTAAAAATATCTATTGGCTAAAAATTGCATTAAACAAACGTTTCCGACACCCCAAACATGCATTATGTGAAACAAAAACGGAACAAGAATACTACAAATACCGAAACTTGATGTTTATGCACATCAATATCCAAATCATGCGGTCTTATATGCGGATTGCTTCCAAATTTGACAAACGGCATGTGTATTTTTATAATCTCGACTTTGCCCATGAACTAAAGGAAAGTTTTGGAGTGGCTGAAAGTTTTTATAAGGAAGCCATTCCCTATTGGGAAAAAGCAAAAGAATATGCAGACAAAGCAAACGAAGTCCCGGTGGACTTGGATTTAGGAACCATCGAAACCGAAAGGTACCAAATTGTGACTGGGAAACTAGACTTTGGCCAAATCATCGAAACCCATTTGGATCGATTGGATGGAAAAAAGAAAATTGTTTCGGAGTATTTGGCAAAGTACCCAGAAGCTGATGCGAAAGCCCTCGATTTAATCGACCGCTAAATGAATTGTTCCCGAAAGGGAAAACAAAACAGACAATTTCATACGAATTGAATTAAAATTCTAAAAACAAAACAGCAATATCATCATGGATGATTCTGTCTTTTTCCACAAGGCAATTGGCAATCATCTTTTTGATGAGACTATCTGTGTCATCGGAAACGGAAATCATTTCCGATAACTCTTGCAAAAATACATCGAGACCAATGTATCCTCCCGCCTCTTCTTCCAATTCATAAATCCCATCGGAATAGAGTAATAGCCGATCTCCTTTGGAAAAGGTTTTCGATATATTTTTTCCTTTCCAAACATCCAGGAGTAAAATGGGATACATTTCATCTTTTACAAATTTCATCACCCGGTCATTCTCATTCCAAAAGACAACGGGTGGATGGCCTGCAAAACTAAACTCAATCCGACGTTCCAAAGGATAAATCCTCATCACACATGCCGAGATATGGTGTTTGAAGATAATGGTTTTTAAATCCAAATGCATGGCTTCCAAGATGGCAGAAGGCGAGGATTCTAATAAGGAATGTTTTTTAAAGGAAACAGCGGCAATCCCTGAGACAAGTGCAGAGGAAATGCCATGACCCGAAATATCTCCAAAAAATATATCAATACAATTGGGATTTGGTTTTTCATATAAAATCAAATCTCCACCAATATCATCGTATGGTAAAAATCGAGATTCAATCTTGAGATTGGGAATGGCTCCAAAATCTTTGGCAACCCAAGCCTCTTGGGTCATCTTCGCGAGAGCCATATCTTCCTTAATATCCGAATAGAACCGTTGTAGGATTTTTTCTTTTTTCATCAGTTTGATTTCGTTTTTGGCACGAACCAAACCTTGCGAAACAAATCTCGCAACGAGACCTAACATCTGTTTGGTCTCATCGTTCCATTCGCCTAATGATTGGTATGTTGTGACACCTAGGATTCCAATCAAGTTTCCTTCATCCCTTAATCCAATGACAAGTATGGAACGAACTTCGGCGGTTTTGAATAATTGAAGGTGCCATGACTCTTCTCTTAAAGCTGTTGTATCTGGAATGAAGATGACTCCATCGCCGGCAAGAACCCCCAATCGTTCTGGGTTCATTTTGGAAATTGGGAGTTTTGTGCCGACTTCAAATAAAGATGGGACATCACCATTCAACCATTCATGGCTTGTGGATAAAAATTGTTTATCAGATGAAATTTCGGCAACAAATACCCTGTCTGCTTTGGAATACTTTCCTAATTCTTCTAAAGCAAATTGAATGGCATCGGATACAAATTCTGCTTTGGTATGCACAAACATCTTGGAAACTTCAGTGACAATTTGCGAAAACTGAAGTAACTCAGAAAGTTTTGACTCCGATTCTCTGATACTGGAAATCTCAATTTGTTGTCCCCAAATCCGAACGAGGTGACCATCTACCACTTGCCCATGTGAATTGAGGAGGAAAACTTTTGGGACAAGTGTGTTGAGTTGTTTGTATTCGAAGTCTTCTAATAGATAGGAATTTTCTATGAATTTCCGAAGGAGATAGACACTCTCCATATTCACAATTTCTTTTAAGTATTTTCCATACACTTGTTCCAAGGAATGGAAACCATACAACTTGACCATGGCCAAATTACATTCCTTCACAACAGAATGATTCCAAATGTATTCCATCTGTTCTTCTTTGGAGAGGGAAATGGGCATGGGAACGTCCAATTCATAACACCAAATGGCATCTTTTGACAGATGGATAAAACTCTCTAAATGTTGGTAACGACCAAAGTCTGGTTTACGAGAGCTCATCTCCTTCTACAGTTTCTTTTGTTCCCTTGATTGCCACAAAAAAAACATACATTGAAAGGTTTTTGAAAAATTTCCAATTTTGAATCAAAAATTTTCTGATTCCATTGACCAAAGAAAGGCTATTTCCTATCATACATCGGAATGGCGGAGGCTTAGATACCATGTGTTATGCATGTATTTTAAGCATTTATCATTTTTTAATAGCATAATGTCTCGTGAATAAACACCAGATTGAATACAATCTGCTTAGAAACTCCACGAAACCCTTATATTTCGGTCGAAATGCCTTGGTATAAATCTTGCATTGAAAATGGTAAAAGATTACAACAATCAGACCGACCTCTGAACGAAGGAGAATCAAATGCAGTTCGCAACCCCAAAATTTACTTCCGGAAAGGAAGTGGTTGAGTATGCCAAAAAAAATGGAGTCCTTTTCTTTGACTTCCGATTTACGGATATCAAAGGAATGTGGCACCACGTTTCGTATTATGTGAATTCCGTTAATGAAGATACATTCAAAGGAATTCCTTTTGATGGATCTTCGATTGCTCGTTGGCAGCCAATCAATGCTTCCGACATGCAATTACATCCAGAAATTTCTACGGCATTTTTAGATCCGTTCACAGCTGACAAAACAATCGTTATGTTTTGTGACGTTTGGGACATCTATAAAAACCAATACTACGAAAAATGCCCAAGATCCATTGCGAAAAAAGCATTAGAATTCATGAACAAATCGGGTATTGCGGACACAGCATACTTTGGTCCAGAAAATGAATTTTTCGTTTTTGATAGTTTGAAAGTACGTGATGAAATCAACTGCCAATACTACGAATTGGATTCAAACGAAGGGATCTGGAACACTCACTCTGAAATTCCAGGCTCCAATAACACAGGTAAAATCAACTTTAACTCGGGACACCGTCCTGGAACGAAAGGTGGTTATTTCCCAGTGGCTCCTATTGACTCACAAGTTGACCTTCGCGCTGAATTTGTAAAAACTTTGGAAGCGATTGGAATGGAAACGTTTGTGGTCCACCACGAAGTTGCCCAAGCGCAAGGTGAAATCGGAATTAAATTCGGAACTTTGATTGAAGCTGCTGATAATGTTCAAAAGTTAAAATACATCGTTAAGATGGTTGCTCATAAACACGGAAAAACAGCTACTTTTATGCCAAAACCACTTTTTGGTGATAATGGTAACGGTATGCACGTACATATCTCTCTTTGGAAAGGTGGAAAAAACCTTTTTGCTGGAGATAAATACCAAGGATTGTCTGATTTTGCATTCAACTATGTTGGTGGGGTGTTAAAGTATGCGAGAGCTTGTGCAGCATTTACAAATGCATCCACTAACTCTTACAAACGACTCATTCCTGGATTTGAAGCACCTTCCATTTTAGCATATTCTGCACAAAACCGTTCTGCTTCTTGCCGAATTCCTTTTGTCAGTGGCGAAAAAGCAAAACGTGTGGAATTCAGATTCCCTGATTCAACAGCTAACCCTTATTTGGCGTTCGCTTCTCTTTTAATGGCTGGTATGGCTGGTGTCGCTGAAAAAATCGATCCAGGTCCTGCACGTGAAGAAGATTTATTTGAGCTTTCATTGGATGAAATCCGTGAAAAAGGAATCCGACAAATGCCTCACACACTCCGTGAAGCAATGGAAGAGATGCTCGCACAAAGAGAAATCTTCAAACAAGGAGATGTTTTCACAGAAAACTTTCTCCAAACATACCAACACTATAAGTTTGAAACAGAAATTTGGCCATGGGAAGGTCGCCCTCACCCATACGAATTCCTCACAACTTACTCTTGCTAAGAGAAATCGCCCCGGCAACTGTCGGGGCTTTTTTTTGTTTACCATTCCCTAACCATTCAAAAAATGACAAAAGAACTAAAGATTTAGTTCAACCAAACGATCTAAGGTGATAGGGCGAGGTAGCTCAGATGGTTAGAGCACAGGATTCATAACCCTGAGGTCACGGGTTCGACTCCCGTCTTCGCTACCAAAGATCGAGAGGACAAGGTATGAAAAAAACAAACCGTTTGTTTTCAATTTTGGTTCTAGTGCTTTTCACTGGTTCCATCCAAGCAGCTGATTTTCCAAAGTGTAAAGAAGCTTGTGACAAGTTTTACAATTGTTCGATTCAAGTGAATCCGAATGCAACAGAAGAACAAAAATCGACTCTTCGCAGAGGTTGTGAATTCAATTGTAATCGTCCCAAATACTACAACAAAATTGCAAGTTGCCTAACAGCAGGGGACACCTGCAAAGCATTCTCTACATGCATTATGAAAGAGATGCAAGCAAACAAATAACACTTCTGTAACACGACTTAAAAATCGAAACGAAAGAAAAAACCTAGGGGATGTCTCTCCTAGGTTTTTTTATTGTTAAGGCGATTTCCTTTTTCGTCAGACCGCCCTTCCCCTCTTCTCTCGGAGTACGAGTTAATTCTCTGTTCCAGTCTTTTGTGAAATTTGTTTTGAGAAGGATTTTGCTTCATCGAGTCGTAAGGAGAGAATCTTCGAAATCCCTGGCTCTTCGTTCGTGACTCCAAAAATCGCATTGGCCCTTGAGATGGTCGATTGTGCGTGGGAAACCACGATGAACTGGGTTTTGTCTTTGAATCGGTCTAGGATTTGGCAGAACCGAAGTTTGTTTGCCTCATCGAGGGCCGCATCAATCTCATCCAAAAAGCAAAATGGGCTCGGTTTCACCATGTAAATTGCGAAAAGAAGTGCAATGGCAGTGAGTGACTTTTCCCCACCAGATAACAAACGTAAGTTTTGTACATGTTTGCCAGGAGGTTCTGCCATGATCTCGACACCAGAGTTCAGTGAGTCTTCTTTTTCAGTCAGTTCCAGAGTGGCACGTCCCCCATTGAACAAGGTGGAAAAGGTTTCTTGAAAGTTTTCTTTGATTTTGTCAAAGGTCAATTGGAAGAGTTTCTCTGATTCTTCATTGATTCGTTTTAACACTTCTTCGATGTCCTTTTTGGAACTTTCAATGTCATGTTTTTGTTTTTGGTTGTGTTCAAAGATTTCTTTGATATTGCGATACTCTTCAATCGCGAGTGGGTTGATGGAACCAAGGAGTTGGATTTCGGATTTTGCTGACCGAAGTCGTCTTTCTTCCGCTTTTTGGTCGAGTTCTAAAGCCCCCCGTTCTGTTTCCAGTTCTGAGTCTGTGAGTGAATAATCATTGTACAATTCTTCAACGAGTGAATCAATTTGGACTTTCAGTGCGGAACTGGTTCGTTCCTTTTCTGACAAAAGTGGCAAAAGGTTTTGGAATACTTCTTGGTTTTTAGAAATATTGGATTTGATACCAGAAATTTCCTCAACTAATGTTTGCAAGGTTTCTTTTTCGGATTCCAAAATACGACTCATGGAAAGGAATTCTTGGTAGGCTTCTTCAATTTCCTTTTCTAAAAACTCAACTTCCCTTTCCAAGGTTTCTTTTTTCTCCCGAATCACAGTCTCCTGCTCTTTGGCACCTGAAATACGGAAGAGAATCTCTCCAATTCGTTCTTCCAGGACGGAGATCTCTTTTTGTTGGTTTTCTAAACGGGAATTGGACTCGAGAAGTTTTTTCTCTAATTCCACAATCTGAGTTCTTGTATCTTCCCAATGGTTTCGGTGAAGGATGATATTACTTTGGTGGTCTCGAATGCCACGCGTTAGGTTTTCGTTTTCTAATATGATGTCTTCAATTTCTTGGTCGATGGATTCTTTTTTGGATAAAATTCCATCTTTATCAAAAAGGAGATTTCGAAAGTCATCTTCCTTTTTCAAAAATGCAGACAATTTTTCAGAATACTGATCCAATCGGATTTCATTGAGGGAGTGTTTTGCTTCCACTAATTTAGAATCTTCTAAATATGAGAGTGCAGATTGTAACTTGGATTGGAAACCTTCTGCAAGGGAAACGAGTTCCCATTTGTTTTGGTTTCGAATCTCTTCCCCTTCTTTTGACTCTCTTTTTTTATTTTCCAACTCTTGGATGAGTTCGAGAATCACTGTTTTTTGTTTTTCGCGGAGAGTGATATGGCGTTTTTCATTTTCACCAATACGAACTTCTTTTTCTTCAATGGACTTTTCTTCTTCTTTGATGGAAAGTTCCAAAGAAACTCGTTTGGATTCTAACTCTGTGATTTGTTTTTGGAGTGTGGTTTGGATTTCCCTTTGGCGTTCGTTTTCAAGTTCGATTGCTTTTTTTTCCACTTCGAGTTTGATCGTGGCTTGGTTTTCCAATTCTAAGGACGAAAGGATCTCTCCGATTCGTAACTCGTATTCTTGGATAAAGGTTTTGTTTTTGGCGATTTTTTCTTTTTGGATTTGGCTTTTGGAAAGGTGATCGAATAATTTTTTATCAATCTCTGCGATCTCTCTTTCTTTGGCTTCCTTTGTGGTTTCTTTTTCCGAAATCAAATTGGTTTCATTTTGAATGAGAGATAAAATGGATTTGTTTTTTTCTCGGATCTCGAGTAGTTCCTCATCCGATTTTTTCATTCTACGTTTGAAGTCTCTTAACTTCAGATACCGTAAATTTTTATCCGATTCATCTAAGTCGGATTTGAGTTTGAAATACTGCTCTGCTTTTTCGGATTGTTTTTCTTTGACTTCCAAATCCTTTTGCATGGAACTCATGATGTCTTGGATGCGGAGTAGGTTTTGGTTTGTGTCATCTAATTTTTTGTTCGCTTCTTTGCGATCGAGTTTGAATCGACTCACACCTGCTGCTTCTTCAAAGATGGCTCGCCGTTCTTCTGGTTTGGAGTTCAGGATTTGGTCCACACGGCCTTGTTCTAAAATGCTATAACTGGATTTACCAATCCCTGTATCGAGTAAGGTTTTTTCGATGTCCTTTCTTGTGGTGCGGATGTCATTGAGGTAGTATTCGTTTTCCCCATCCGGGTAAAGCCGGCGAGTGATTTTAACAGAAGGGTAATCGATATTAAAAAACCGGTCATCATTATCAAACAGGATGGAAACTTCCGAAAAACCGGCGGCTCGCCTACTCTCTGTTCCATGGAAAATGACATCGTCCATCTTTTCCCCACGGAGGCCTTTGGCACTTTTTTCGCCAAAAACCCATTTTACGGAATCGACAATATTTGATTTTCCAGAACCATTAGGTCCGACGACTGCGGTAAACCCCGGATCAAAATTGATCTCGGTCTCATCTGCAAATGTTTTGAATCCAACAATGTTTAGGCTTTTTAAATGCATATCTGTTTTGCCGTTTGATTCCTTTGTTTCCCAGTTGACAGTCCTTGAGAGACATAAGAAAAAACCTTAGATAGTATTATGTCCCAAATGATCGATCCGATTTCCAGTGAAATTTTTGAACGAAAGCCCTACTTACGAAATTATTTCAAAAACTTCCTCTCAAAAAATCGATGGGAACTAGCTCCCGCAAAGAAAAATGGGGAATATTATGTCTCATTAGATGGAAATCCACTCTCTTCTTCCTTTTCCCCCCTAACACAGGCAAAACGACTCGTCGATTCGTATTCGTTAAGACCAACAGATGTTGTGATTTTACTTGGTTTAGGGAATCCGCACCTTATACCACTTATCAGTGAAGCATTGGCCCCCGGGCAAATCCTTATCCTGATCGGAGAAGATGAAAGTTTAACCCCTGTTTTGTGGGATTTGTTTTTAAAACCCATCTTACAAGTGCCTGGTCGTCACCTCTTTAGTGGAGAAATGTTTTATCCCTTATTTTTTAACTACTTAGAATCACTTCCGATCGAAAGGGTGAGTGGACTAAAGGTCATACGTAACCCAACAGACACAAATCGAAATCCAATTTATAAAGAACTAGAAGAAAAAACGCAAAACGTATTTTCGGCGAAAATGAGTGACTTACTCACCAAGTTTGAATTTGAAAGGTTATGGATCAAAAATAGTATCTTTAACCTTGTCAAAGCCGAAACCCTCCCACCTGTTAAGTTTCCCATTTCGATGTTACGAGACAAGTTCCAAGGTCTCAACGCCGTACTCGTGTCAGCTGGCCCCAGTTTACGAAAAAACTTACCTTGGTTACAGGAAGTCCGTGACAAACTGTTTGTTTTCTCATGTGATACCTCACTAAAGGTCCTTTTAAAGGCAGGGATCCAACCCGATGGTGTTGTGACACTCGATGCCCAAACCAATTCCTTTTTCCATTTTATGGGAGAGTCTCTGACTCTAATCCCACTCTTTGCAGATCTTGTCAGTTCCCCTACCTTGTTACGAGAACCGATGTTCCAAACGGTTGTACATTCTGTTACAGCCAAATACCAAGTGGATGCGGAAGGCTCACTTGTCCGGGAAGTGACAGCTGGGGGAGAACTTGCCGAACAAGTGTTCCAAGATGTGGGTGACATCCAATCAGGAGGGTCTGTTGCCACAACCGCCTTTGATATGTTACGGTATATGGGGTTTGGAACCGTTTATTTTCTTGGCCAAGACCTCGCCTATTCAGGTCGTGAGATCCATTCCACAGGCACCCATCACAATGAAAAATGGCTAACCCTAGTGAACCGCAAAAACAGCCTGGAACGAATTAATGAGGTAATCATTCGCAAACGAGAGACTCGTTTTGTTCCATCTACAAACGCTGGGTCTGTTCTTACGGATTATGTGTTGGATTTGTATCGGCACTGGTTTGAAGAATCTGCTACTAGTGTGAAAGAAATGACTTTATGGAATGTGAACGAGGACGGGGCCGAAATTGTTGGGATCCCATCCTTATCCATAACTGCTGCCAAAGAGAAGTTAGCTGGGATCAGAAATCACAACTACCCTTGGCGGGATTTATCGATTTGGTCTGGGAATGGACCAAACCAAAACAAGGCATCGAATCAAGTTCCGCCACAATTTTCTCCCCATCAAAATGGTAGCAAAAACCTCTTCCAAAAAATCCAAACCGATCTTAGATTCATCGAATCCAAACTGGAGGAATTTGATCACGCCAACAATTTGCAGAGTGAAGGGGAACTGAAATCACCCTCTTCGTTTCAAGATTCGGAAATTTGGCTTTGGATGCAGAGTGAATCGTATTTACGTCGGCTCATTCGCAAAACAGAGATTTATTTATTACGCCATAGGGACTTGGACACAATTCGGAAAAACCAAATCATGATCCAATCCATCCGAAAGGAAATCCGTTATTTAAAACGAAGCCTTTATCCAATGATTGATTCATTCCCAGAAAAAGGGTGAAACACAGAATTGTCTTCAAACTCAGGAAAATAATCAAAAAATAATTTTTGAGACACCACTCTATAAGCAAAGGGATTTTTTTCCACATAACCATCTGTATGTGGAAGTGCTGGTAATTGGTGGAAATTGATTCGTTCTTCAAAGTTAATAAAATCACGGCGAGTGAGTTCCGGACGAAGTTCAAGCACTGTTTCTTTTAATAAGTTCCAATCCAGTTTAAAACTCATCCTGGCCCCACGAAAGGCTGGGGAACGTTCGAGTAGGTTCACGATCCGTTTTACAGGACAATCCATGTGGTAGTATTTGGTGAGATACACTTTCACATACCTTGCCGCAAGACCCACAGGTTCCCAAACCAATTCGGACTCAACATTTTGTTCTTCTTCTTTTTTGATTTCACTTAGGACTAAGTGGAGTTCAGGGATGGAAAGTTTCCCTGTCATAATCAGTGTGGATTCTTCCATTCCAAACTCACCGTAGTACAACCACTTATAAAAATCCTGAATCTCTGCTTCGGGATGGTCTTCTACAAGTTTGGTAATGAGAAAGAGTTTTTCTTTCTGCGTGAGTGTGGATTCTCTTTCATTTTGCATCTTCGGAAGCTCGGAGTTCTTTCCCTAATACGAGGCGCCTAATGTTCTCTCTGTGCGAATAGGTTATGAGGAAAAAAGTAGCAACTAACACAAAAAAGATGATTGGTTGGTATTCGGCACTAGGGATTACCTTCGAGGATCCAAAGTACCAAAGAGGCATGGATAAAGTCGCTAGGATGGAACCAAGGGAAACAAATCCAGAGATTTTATACACAATAAAAAAGATCACAATGGCACAGACTGTGACGACAGGCACAAGAGTCATGTATACACCAAGAGCAGTGGCGACACCTTTTCCCCCTTTGAAATGGAGAAAGGGCGTAAAAGTATGGCCAAGGATGGCGACGGAACCAAGTAGGATTTCTGTTGTGACAAGAGAATAAGGAGATTCAATATAAGAGGCGGAGATGACGGGCACAGCTCCTTTTAAGGCATCCAGAAGGAGTGCGATGAATCCATATTTCCAACCAATCACTCGGCCGACATTTGTGGCACCAATATTACGGCTGCCGTGCTCGCGGATGTCAATCCCTCGCACTTGTTTGGTGAGGATGTACCCCACCGGAATGCCACCAAAAAGGTAGCTGAATAGGATTGCGGCAAGAATCATTCCCTGCCCTCCTTTCCTTCGTTTCTGTTCCGGAGTTCGATCTCAACGGAAAGTCCGTCCAGTCCAAATTCCTTTACAATACTCTTTCGGTAGAAACTCAAAATATTTGAGGGAAAGAGTTTTGTATCATTCACGAAGAACAATATTTTAAAAGGAATCTGCGAGACCTGAGTGGCGTAATACACCTTCGGAGGTCGGTTCGATGCCTTCTGTACCTTATTTTTTCCCCCCCACTTGCTTAACCAGTCATTTAATTGGCGGGTCGTTAGCTTTTTTTGGGACTTTTCATAGAGGGCCACCACTGATTCCAAGAGTTTGTGGGTGCGGAGTTTCTCTTTGGCCGAAAGGGAAAGGAGAGGTCTCTCTTTTAGGATGGAGAGTTTTGCTTCCATTCTGTCTTTGTAATCCTTCCAAGAGTTGGATTCTTTTTCCGGGACCAAATCCCATTTGTTCACGGCCACAATCATGGGTTTTCCGAGTTCTTGGATTTCCCCAAAGATCTTTTTGTCAAATTCACCAAGTCCTTTCATGGCATCCACGAGAAGGACCACGACATCGGCTTCCCCCAAACTATGGAGGGTTCGTTTGTAGGAGTAAAATTCCAAACTCTCACCCGTTTTGGATTTCCTACGAATCCCTGCTGTATCGATGATTTCCAATTTATGGTTTTGGAAAAAGAACTGATCGGATACGGAATCCCTAGTGGTACCTGGCACCTCACTCACAACGGCTCGTTTGTAACCAAGGAAGGTATTGAGAAGTGACGACTTACCAGAGTTAGGTTTTCCAATGATCGCAATTTTACAATACGGATCTTCTTGGGTTTTGATTTTATCGGGGAGAAAAAAATTAATTTTTTGGTAAAGTAAATCAAAATTCCTACGACCAAGGGCAGAGATTGGAAGGAGTTCGTTTAACCCCAGTGTGTAAAATGGCTCCAAATCATACTCATCTTGTTCTGTATCCACTTTGTTGATGAGAGTGAGGACATTTTTCTCTTTTAAGATTTCATCTTTTTTGAAATAATCAATGAGTTTGTAGTCATACTTTCGTAAGTCTTTATGATCGATCACATGTAAGATGAGATCCGAATGGCGGAGATGTTCAAAGGCAATCTCTATGATTTCTTTTGAGATTTCATCAATGTTTTCAATGTCAAGACCTGGAGTGTCGGACAAAGTGAACGGAATTTTAAATTCAGCTCGTTCCACAGTTTTTTGTAATACATCCCGCGTAACACCCGCTGTGTTTTCGGTAATCGCACTTTGTGCTCGGAGAATGGCGTTAAATAATGTGGATTTTCCCACATTTTGTCTACCAACAATGGTGACCACTGGAAGTCCCTTCATTTGCGTAAGTGTTCCTTCATGGCTCTTTCCATATCGATTTTGGCTTCCTTTTTTTGGATATCATCCCGTTTGTCGTATAATTTTTTTGGTTTGGCTAATGCGACATCAATCTTCACCAAACGATTGTTCTTAAAGAAACAACGAGTGGCAACAAGCACAAGTCCCTTCTCTTTTATCGAACGATCTATTTTTTCAATTTCTTTTGCCTTGAGCAGGAGTTTTCTTGGACGAATTTCAGGGTGGTTCGCATAACCTCCGTTTTTGTAAGGAGGGATTTGAAAATTTTCTAAAAATACTTCCCCATTTCTCACTTTGGCAAAACAATCGGTGAGGTTTCCTTTTTTTTCACGAAGGGATTTCACCTCAGATCCTGTGAGTACAACTCCCGCCTCGAACGAATCGAGTAGTTCGAAATTGAACTTTGCCTTTTTATTGATCAAAGGATCAGTTCCGCGGGGTTTATCGTCTTTTTTTGTTTTGCCCATACTGATTACTGTCTCAAGGAATGGTGGATTTGCACGAGTCTCGCAATTTCAGCTCCAATGAGATTTGGCATCGAATAAAAATTATCCGCCGTGATTTGGAGTGAGTCGTGGAAGACATGTTCGGCAATGTAACGCGAACCAAGTCCTACCCCTAAAAATACATAATTTTTCTCTTCGTTTTTCAGTACAGCTTCTTTCATTTTTCTCGTATCAAAAGAGGCAAGTTCGTCTTCAATGTAGGTTTTTGCCCGCTGGCCTCGGAAGTCAGAAAGGATGACGATGATTTTGGTTTGGGCATCCGGGGAGAAGTAACGTTCACAATTAGAAAGGACTTGGTATTCAGGGATACTGTCCCCTTGCCAATTTTTGCAAAGGGCACTGAAGACTTCTTCTTCTTTCTCTGGGGTATAGTCTTCTTCGGCCGACTTGAGATGAAAAATGTCCACAGTATCTTTTGAATTTTTGATGTCACAGAAAGTATGGACACTGGTTTTGATATCATGTTCATTTAAGATGTGCAAACTGACAAGGAGAGCCGATAACATCGCAATTGAATATTCAAAGTTAAAGATCCTTCGGCACTTTGATACAAGGAAGGTGACTTCGACCCCTTTTAGTTTTTCATCATTCTTTTCGATTGTGGTTTTATCAAAGATTTTGGTATCACCCCTTCCACTTTTGTAGGAGATGTATTTGCGCGCATCCACCCTTGAACCTTCGTTTTTGTACATCCGGTGGATGTCGATTTCAGGATCAAAGAGTTGTTCTAAATTGAGTTCCACTTCTTCCAGTTCTTTTCCAAACACGGATTTAAATTCAGTGAGCCCCACCATGATGGAATAATCCCAAAGCAGACGTCGTTTTTTTAAGAATTGTTTATACAATTCTTCGGTCCGGTACCCCCAAGCACCACCACCGCCCTGCGGTTCCCCTTGGCCTTGGTTCCCTTGTGTGTCTTGCCCATACCAAGCATCGGGGCCTTCTTTGACCCTACCGCCTGTTTCAGGGGTATTGATCTCAATCCCTCGCCTTGTTTCCTCGCCTGCGTTTAATTTATTGGCTACACCGGTGAGAGGGTCCCGTTTATGGAGTTCTGGGTCCCACCAGTTTTTTCGATTCAGACCTGACTCAGTGGTAAATGTTTTTTTTTTCTCTTCGATTTCCTCGAAGAGTGTTGAGACCACTTCCACACCTGAAAGATAACCTTCTAACAGGCGTTCTAGTTCTTTTCGTTCCTTGGGATCGGCAATTTGGTTTGTGTAATAGATTTGTCCCCCACGGATCGCAATATCTTTTACGTCCTTTTGGTTGTAGCGGTAGATATGGTTTTTCCATTTGAGAAGGTTTGCGATCCCAAAACGGTAAGGCATCAGGTTTGCCGAACCAATGGTACGTTTTTCCGAAAGTTCTTTGGCCTTTAGGTGGAAACGAGCGAGGGAACGAGGCAGTACACCTTCTGGTAAAAAGAATTCTAAAATTTCTTCTAAAACTTTGGCATCTTCGAGTTCAGGAAAAAGGATGGGAGTGAAACGGTTACGGAAGGCACGTGAAATCGTAGTGACCGACTTGGAAGCTCGGAAGGATTTCATCCCAAAGACAACAGAAGTTTCTGTGAGTTTGATGGGAAGGTATTCCCCTGACTCTGGAGGGAGAGTGAGGGAACGAGCATCATCGGTTAACATATTCATTTTTTCAACAAGCTCGGCTCCTGCTGATTCAAGGCCTGAGATGAGGATGATATGGCCTTTTCGAATGGCACGTGTGAGTGGACCATCCACCCAATTGACACTTTCAATTTTTCCTTCTTCGGTAGGTTTTAGGGCACCGACCACATCGGAGGTATGCATCCCTTTGGATAACATCACGGATTCCAATTCAATGCCTGTGAGTTCGGTGAATAGTGGCAAAAATTCTTGCGGGTCCTGGTCCTCACGGTATTCAATGAGAATGTTTTCTTTGGCTTGGATGGCCGTGAACACTTGGTCAAGGAAATGGAGGATGGGTTCAGGAGTTGGGTATTTGGAGAGAAGGGAGATGGTTTTTGTTTCGTCCCAAGTTTTGATCTCTTTGTCATTCCAGAAGATGGTAGAGTTCTGTACATAACCTTTAGTAGGAACCAGTTTCACCGAGCCACCAAACTCTGATTCGATGAGCTCTCGTTGTTTTTCTTTATCTTCTTTTTTGCGGAATGGTTCTTCAAAAAGATATAAAGCTTCTCTTACCGAAACCGTTTTGTCTCCTGCACCAAACAACACCAAACGGTTGCAATACTTTTGAAGGGTTCGTAAATTAAAATGGTATTTTTCTAAGTCCCCTTTTCCAATCTCACCTGACTTGATTCGTTTTTCGGATTCGATATTAATACGGATGATTTGTTTTAACACATCTTCGGTAAGCATGGGATACAGTTTCTTTAAAATAAAAAACATCTCATCCGGAGAATAAGGATCCACATAAACAACGGCAAAATGTTTTGTGATATCAAATGGGAGGGGTTTACGACCTTCAAATCCTTCACTCGGGTTTTGGGTTCCAATGAACCAAAATCCGGTTTTCCCTTTCACTCGTTCCCCACTGCCTTCCAAGAGGTCTAGGTAATTGGATTCGTACACGGAAGAAAACCGTTTGATGATGTTTGGGGCACAAAGATTCATTTCATCGGCAACAAAACTAAGACCTTCGGAAAGTGCATTCGTCAGTGGACCGTTCGACCAAGTGAAACCTTTCCCATCGAGAAGGATGCGGTAGGATCCAATCAAATCTTCTGGGAGAGTGTCTTCATTAAAACTAAAGCGAAGCGTGGGTTGTTTTCGTAGGGAATTGATATAATAGATAAGAGCATTTTTTCCCACTCCCGCATCACCGACAAGAAGGACTGGCATCCCTTCGAGCATGGGGTAGAGGATTTTTTGTAGGGTTTGTTTCACCGAGTCAGTTTCAACAAGACTAGAAGGGAAAACGGGAAATTTTTCTGAGTGCGGAAGGACTGGCACTTTCACGCCGGCGATGGTTACAAATTCCATATCCTTCAGATTTCTACTCAATTGTAGGTTGTAAACCAAATTCTATTGACCCGTACCTCCCCAAAAAACCATGATGATTCCATGGAATTTGCCAATAGAATGAATGGGATCGACTCCTCTCCCATCCGAAAAGCCTTCGAACTTGCACGTAGCATCCAAAACCCCATCAATCTGAGTATCGGGCAACCCCACTTCCCTTGCCCACCTAACATCATCGAAGCGATGAATCGGGCAGCCATGGAAGGGAAAACCTCTTACACACTCACAGCGGGAATTCCTGAGTTAAAAACCGCGATGGCAGAAAAATACCGTTCCCAAAATCAGATGCAGTATGCACATGAGGATCGAATCCTTGTGACTTCTGGAATTTCCTCTGCTTTGTTTTTATTATTCAATGCTCTCATCAACGAAGGGGATGAATGCCTTGTGATCTCACCTTATTTTTTGATGTATCCTGCCATGATCAAATTTTATGGAGGGAAGTTGGTTCCCCTTTCCGAAAACTTTGAAGCCAAAGATTTGGAAACTCTGAAAAACAGAAAATTCAAACTCATCATCTTCTCCAATCCATCGAACCCAACAGGCAAAGTGTTTTCGAAAGAACAACTCCGTGCTTTGGCAAACCTGGCAGAATCCACAGGAGCCTACCTGATCAGTGATGAAATTTATGAACTCTTTGACTATGATGAGAAGTTTTTTTCCATCGGAAGTGAGTATGAAAAAACCATCACTCTCACTGGATTTTCGAAAACATACAATATGACAGGTCTTAGGCTTGCCACAATCCTTGCAGAAGAAAAGGTCATCCAAGCACTCACCACCTTACAACAGTACACTGTCGTATGTGCCCCTTCCATCACCCAATGGGCAGGGATCGAAGCACTTAAAACAGACATGACGGCTTATATCCAGGATTATAAAGAAAAACGCGATTTTGTTTACGAATCCTTAAAAGACTACTACCCCATCCAAAAATCAGGTGGTGCTTTTTATTCTTTTTTTCAAGTGCCTTGCGATGATGAAGAGTTCATCAAACGTGCTGTCAAAAAAGACCTCATCCTTGTTCCAGGGTTTATCTTCTGTGATGCCAAAAATTTTGTGCGACTATCTTTTGCAACCGAGTGGGAAACTTTGAAACGAGGGATGAAGGCCTTACAAGAACTTTCGAAAGAAAGTGAATCATTTTAGGAGAATAATGAAAAGAACATGGAATCACTGGTAGAATCAAACTGGTATTTTCTTTCCACCGGACTAGCTTATGTGATTCTATTTTTTTTTGCAACTTCCCTTGCCAGTTTTTACACCACACTCGGCGACAGAATCTTGTATTATTGTTATGAGAAAGGTCGTAAAACATTCCAAGGGATAGAACGATGGAAGGTAATCTTTTCCAAACCAAGCCACTGCCCTAGTTGCCAAACAAATGTAACAAAGTTGTATTTGGTTCCGATTTTCGGATGGTTTTTCACAAAAGGAAAATGTAACAATTGCAAAGTGGAGATACCAAAACTTTATCCACTCACTGAGTTTTTATTCGGACTCACAGCTATCTTTGTATTTTATGTTTCGGAATCATTACTTGGGACATTTTGCCTTTTGTTTTTTTTTGGTCACCTACTGATTGCAATGTTGACTGATTCGAAAAAACTTTCCCTTGATTATGAAAACCTACCCTTCCTTATTGGATTTGGTTTTGGTTCCAATTATTTTTTATTCGAAGAAACCATTGGGCTCTCGCATCTATATGTGTATTTGGGATTTTTAATTTTTTACCTTCTCATTTATCTTTTGTTACGTGGTGGAACGGGACTAGGAGATGTTCTCTTTTCTCCAATCTTTGCCTCCATCGCAGGTAATCCTTTTTGGATCGTGTATTTCAATTCTGCATACTTACTTGCGGTTGGCTTCAGTTTGATCCTCCGAAAAAAAGGAGAAACACTCAAAGGGAAAAAAGTTCCGATGGGACTCTATTTTTCATTAGGAATCTTTTTTACTTTTTTTTTCAAACTAATCGTCCATTATTATGAATGGGAGGGGTTCTTAAATTATGGAAACATTGAATGATTTAGCGCATATGCGCACAAATTACGTACGTTCTGTCCTTTCGGAAGAGACAGCTGGTTTTGATCCATTGGCACTTTTTTCGTTATGGTTTTCTGAGGCCAAAGAAGAAGGAGAGTTAGAACCCAATGCCATGAGCCTTTCCACAGTGAACACGGATGGCAAACCATCTGTCCGAATTGTACTCCTCAAAGGCCTTATCCGAAACGAGTTTCAATTTTTCACTAACTACAGTTCCCACAAAGGAAAGGACATCGAACAAAATCGGAACGTGGCACTCACTTTTTTTTGGCCCAAAATGGAACGCCAAATTCGTATCGAAGGAACAGTAACAAAAATACCAAAAGAAGAATCCGAAGCCTACTTTAAAATCCGACCAAGAGAATCACAACTAGGAGCCCTCACATCAAACCAAAGTTCGGTGGTGGTTTCTAGAGAAGAATTGGAAACCAAGTTTCAAACTCTCGAGAAAGAATGGGAAGGGAAAGAGATACCCATGCCGGAATCTTGGGGAGGGTATTCGGTATCTCCTAACAAAATTGAATTTTGGCAAGGTAGAGCGGGTAGACTCCATGACCGAATTGTATTCGAACGGAAAAACGAAAATTGGATTCGGTCGAGACTATCGCCTTAAATGAATGTCTCTTTTGAAAACATTTACTCAAATTCGAACATTGGAATTTAACGCAGAAAAACGTTTAACCGTGTAAGTTCAAAAGATGTCCCAGTTTTGTTTTTTTGGTCTGTAAGTATTTTGAGTTCTCTTCGATTGGATCAATTTCAATGGGAACCCGTTCGGTCACATGGAGGTTGTATCCTTCAAGGCCTACAATCTTACGTGGGTTATTTGTGATGAGTTTCATTTGTTTCACACCTATGTCACGAAGGATTTGAGCTCCAATCCCATACTCCCGTAAGTCAGGCGCAAATCCTAGTTTTTCATTGGCCTCCACTGTATCAAGGCCACCTTCTTGTAATGAATAGGCTTTGAGTTTGTTGATGATCCCAATCCCACGCCCTTCTTGTCGCATGTACAAAAGTACACCATTCCCTTCTTTTTCAATCATGCGAAGAGCATTGTGGAGTTGTGGTCCGCAATCACAACGTTGAGAGGAAAAAATATCTCCCGTCAAACATTCACTATGAACACGAACAAGCACTGGTTTGTCGGGATTGATGTCTCCCTTTACAAGTGCCATATGGATTTTGTCATCAATTTGGGTAGAGTATGCTTTGATTTTAAAATCACCAAACTCAGTCGGAAGGTTTGCTTCTACTTCTAAGTGGATGAGTTTTTCTTTATGCCTGCGGTATCGAATGAGGTCTTCAATTGTATAAATATTCAGTCCATGTGTTTTTGCAAATTTTTCCAAATCAGGAATCCTTGCCATGGAACCATCGTCGTTCATAATTTCACAAATAACACCACTCGGATAAAGACCAGCTAACTTTGATAAGTCAACTGCTGCTTCCGTATGCCCTGCCCTTCGTAACACACCACCTGTTACCGCTTGCAAGGGAAATAAATGTCCAGGTCGCATGAGGTCATCTGGTTTGGTATTAGGATCGAGTAGTACTTCGACAGTTTTGGCTCTGTCATGCGCCGAAATGCCAGTGGAGGTACCAAATTTTGCATCCACTGATATGGTAAAAGCAGTTCCGTGTTTATCGCCAAGAGATAAGTCATCTACCATCTTCCCGAGGCCTAAACTTTGAAGCCTGTCTCTTTCCATAGGAACACAAATGAGCCCCCTGCCATGGGTTGCCATAAAATTGATTTTGTCTTTGTCCGCAAATTGGGAGGCACAGACCAAATCGCCTTCGTTTTCTCTATCTTCGGAGTCGACGAGGATGATCATTTTGCCTTGGCGGATTTCTTCGATTGCTTCTTCGATCGGACGTATCATAGGGAAAGGCCTCTATATACTAAAACTCTGAAAGCCGTTCCGAATTAAAGAAGATTCCCAAAGAAATTCATTGATTTTTCCCTTTTCTTTTGTCTAAATGTTCCGGATCGGAGGGCATGTGGAGCTGAAATTAAACACAACAGGAAAGATCAAATCCATTGAAATCGCTGGAAAATTTGATATCGAATCCACCGAAGAATTTGAGTCCATTTTCAACAAACTCATTGAATCTAGCCCAAACCTCGTATCCATCGAAATGAGTCGCCTTGATTACATTGATTCCTCAGGGATTGGGTCTCTGATCAAAAGCCTCAATTCCTTAAAAAACAAAAAAGGAAAACTCCTCCTTGTGGGTATGAAACCCATGATCCAAAATGTGTTTAAATTAGCAAAATTGGATATGTTTTTTGAGATTATGAATGCCTCCGATTTCCAATCCAAATACGTTGATGCAGATTCTGATTCCGACATCGATGATCTGTTAAAACGAAATTAAGTAGGTTTTGCCTCACGATCTCGCTGCTAAATAATTTTCTATGTATTTGGCAAGGACATCAACTTCCACATTCAGTCGTTGGTCTTTCTTCCAAGTATTTGCATTTGTTTTTTGCATCGTTTCTGGAATGAGGATGAGTTGGATGTTACCGTCCTTCACGTCAACAACGGTGAGGCTAATTCCATCCAAGGTCACAGATCCTTTTTTGACAAAAAATCTCCGAAGTTCCTCTGGGACTTCCACCCAAAACTCTTCTACTTCATTTTCAATTTGTTTACGGCTGACCACTTTTGCCATTCCATCCACATGGCCTTGGACCATATGACCACCAAACCTTTGCCCTAGTGCCATAGCACGTTCTAAGTTCACAAGAGTTCCCTCCCCTAACCGAGACAAGTTGGTAAGTTCCAATGACTTAAAAGATGCATAAAATTGGAATATATTCCCTAAATCGGAAAATTTGGTAACAGTCATACAGGCACCGTTGATGGCAATGGAGTCACCAAGTTTCAAATCTGGATTTTCCCATTCCGTTTGGATGGTAAATTGGATTCCCGAGTCAATCGGTTCAATTTGGACAACTTTTCCAAGTGTTTCCACAAGACCAGTGAACATAGATTAACCTCTCCTATTTGTTTTTCGAAAAAATACAGAATTGGAACCAACCCTAAATTCCGAAACAATTGGTTCATGAATGAAATCAAAAGGGATTCCGTCAGGAATGGATTTTTTATGATTACGAATCTCTAAAGTACAATCTTCGTCAGTGAAACTTTCTTTTAGAAAATTTGGGAAAAAACTTCCCGCCTCACATAACAAGGTATTGATCCCCAATTTACCAAGTGTCTTCAGAAACAAATCCCCTTCATCCTGGTTGACTGAGATCAGGTGAGTGTTCGAAAGTGATTCCAATGTTTCCTTCATTTGACTAGAGATCCCAAACAAGTTGTCTTTCTTTTTTATGGAATTGGTAAGGAGAAAAAAAAGACAAAGTTTTTTTCCCAATCGTTCATTCAGTTCCCTTTGTTTGGTAAAAAAATGATCACTTGGCATTCGATTCGGATCCAAAACAAAAACCCGGTAGGGTTGGTATCGTTCCTCTTCCAATTGATGGATCGTAACACTCTCTTTTGTCCATCGACAAAGGGAAGAAAAGAGATTGGTTGCCGCCTCAAAAAAAGGGACCAGCTCCGTTTCTCTTTTGCAAGGTGCTACGGATTGGATCATCTCTTCTGTGATCCGAAAGTGTAAGGAAGGTTCATCGACTTTTGTTGTATTGGGTCCAACGGCAACGGCATCAAATTTTGCGCGAAGCAATTGCAAATACAAATCCATTTCTATAGAACTCACCCTTTCTTTTGTGAAGGATTTGGAAACGTAATTTCCTTCTGTGCTAGTCGCTGATTTGATCCAAACCCATGGTTTCCCTGTTTGCATTCGTTTCAAAAACCCTTGCAAATATGGAAGTGAGGTATTTGCAAGCATTGGATCCAACCTTACCTTGGTTCCCTGTTCCAAATACAGTTTCCAGTCTCCCGATTGGACCATGGGATTCGGATCTTTCCAACCGAGTAGGAGTTCTTTTGGTTTGTGTTGGAGCACCAAATCACGGCAAGGTGGTGTTTTCCCAAAATGGGTACAGGGCTCGAGACTCACCGATAGAATGGTATCGGAAAGGGAATTTTCGTCAGTTTGGATTTGGGAATGGGAATGTTTTTGTTCGACTAACGAATACAATTCCCTTTCGGCATGATTTCCGCCATAACCTTGGGTGTGGGCCTTTTCGATTGGCTCTCCAATGGAGTTTGTAAGAACAGCAGAAACAGGTGGGTTCCCGCCAGTTTTACCCATGGCAAGAAACCCAAGAAGGGAATGCAGAGAATAAAGTTCCTTCCTTTTCTCTACATCCATCAAATTTTCGTTATGCGAATCTTTTTTTCCTGAGTCGGTCGTAGATCTCAGAAATAGGTGCTGCAATGTAAATGGAAGAATAGGTTCCGACAATGACACCAAAGAGCAAAATGAACGCAAAGTCATACAATTCCGCCGCTCCACCCACAATGATTGCCACAACAGAAATCATGGTAGTGAAGGAAGTATTGATGGTCCTTCCCAAAGTTTGTGAAATCGAAACATTGATGATATTGGAAAGGGCAAGGTTGTCTTTTCCATGAGCATTTTCCCGAATCCGATCAAATACCACAATTTTATCATTAATCGAATACCCAAGCAAAGTAAGAAGAGCGGCAATGATGGGAACACTTGGTTTGATTTGTAAAAATCCGATCAATGCAAGTGTCATCAAAATATCATGCACGAGTGCGATAGCGGATGCGAGCGCAAATTTAAACTGAGACCGAATGCTTAGATACAAAAGAATGATTCCAAGTGTTGTGAGTAGAAGTGTGATCCCTACTTCTGTGAGTTCCCCACCAACAACAGCTCCCACTTGGTCTGCCGAAAGGACTTTTTCTTTTGGAAGACTGAATTCAAAACGAAGCAATTGTACAAACCTGTCAATGGCAGATGTAGAAGTTTCCCTTTTTTCTTCTGGGATTTCTTTGTAGAGTGTTTCTATCGTGGAAAGAGAACCAAGCCCCACATCCAATTGAAAAATGTTTTTCTCTTTTTCTAGTAAGATGACAACTGCTTCAATTTTTTTCGATTGGAAATAAGATTCTAAGTCAGTGCGTGATTTGTCTTTCGGAAGTTCTACTACGGTTCGAAGGCCACCGTTAAAATCCAATGAGTGAGCAAACCCACCATACTTGGAAAATGTGACAACAAATCCAAAAACAATTACCAAAAAGGAAATGCTTAACGTGAAGTATTTATACTTAGTGAAGTTGATATTATACATGTTTACCCTCTTTTTTACCAAAGAAAAAAGGTCTTAGGTTCAAATGGTGGACTCCGAATCGGTTTACAGTCAGTTCCATAAACAAACGAGACAAAAATAAGGAAGTGAAAAGAGTCGTCACAATCCCCCAACAAAGAGTGATCGCAAAACCTTTGATTGGTCCGTTTCCAAGTCGGATCATTAAAATCCCTGCGATGAGTGTTGTGACGTTTGCATCCATAATTGTCCAGAATGCATTTTCAAAACCTCTCGTGACAGCAATGGACAAAGCGCGCCCTTCTTCAATTTCCTCTCTGATCCTTTCGTAAATGATGACGTTCGCATCAACTGCCATACCAGCAGTTAAGATAATCCCCGCAATCCCTGGTAAGGTCAGAGTAAAATCCATCAAAGTGAGAAGTGCTGCCAAAATGATGATGTTTACAAGTAAGGATAAGTCTGCAATCAAACCACCTAACCGGTAGTATAGGATCATATAAACCATCACGAGAAAAAATCCAATTGCCACTGCCTTTACACCGACTTCAATGGATTCAATCCCAAGAGTAGGTCCAATGAAACGCATTTCGAGCACCGAAAGTGGAATGGGAAGTGCACCTTCTGAGATTACGTTTGCCAAACGAATGGCTTCTTGTTCAGAAAAACTTCCTGAAATTTCGGCACGACCACCAGCGATTGGGTCATTGATCACAGGATTGGAGATCACTTTGTCACCCCAAACAATGGCTAGGTTACGACCTCGATTTTCTGAGGTTAAATCAAAAAATTTCTCAGCACCATTGGGAGTTAAAGTAAAACTAACCATCCATCCATATGAGTTGGAATTATAAGATGGTTGTGCATTGGTCATATCATTCCCTGAAAGAGCGATTTTTCTTTCGAGGACAACAAAACTCCTAGGGAGTAAGGTTGACTTGGCAGAATTACCACGGGCCCACATTGCATACACTTTGTAGTCTTTGGGAATATTGTATTTTTTTTCGAGCCCAGCTAAAAATTCATCTTGGGCTTTTTTCCCCGCTTTGTTTTTCACAAGTTCTTGGAAGAGGAATATATCTGTTTTTTCCCTTTGCCCAAGGTCCATCAGTCGACTTTCACTATCGCTTATGATTTTTTTATAAGTAAAAGAATTTGGTTCTTCTAATCGGTATTCGACAGTTTCTGTATTTTGTAAAATTTCTAAGATCGCCGCTGAGTTGGAAACACCTGGGAGCGAGACTTCGATAGCATCTTGTTCCTTTTGGATTCTCACCTGAGGCTCTGTAAGGTTTTGAGTCGTAAGACGATTGTCGATAATCATCTTTGCCTTTTCTAACTCAACAATCTTACGCATTGGTGAAAGGTCAAAACTGGATTCGATTTCCGAAAGACGATTTTGTGCTTTTTCCTTCTCTTCTGGTTTTGCCAATGGATTGTTCAAAGTTAAATTGAGTTCTGCGATTTCTTTTGCATACAGGTCTCGGAGTTTGGCAGTGTAATCTTCGAAATCACCTTTGAGCACCACTCGCATTCCACCTTGTAGGTCGAGACCCAGTTTGATGGACAAGGACTTACCACCACGGATCATATCTTCGATCCAAGTTGGCTCCAATTTGTTTTTGCCTTCATTCACCAAACTTTGGTTCTCTTGAGAAATTTGGTTGATTTTAGCAGAAGTGATGAACCTTCCCTTCACAGTATAAAATGGATTTTCTTTCGGAGGGAGCGTACCTTTTGGTTCGATGGTCCAACCTGAACTTTTTCCATAATCGTTTTCCCAACGTTCAAAGAGTCCACCTACGACTGTTTTTTGTTCCGCTTCGGGTAGGGAATATACATCCTCTCTCACGACTACTTTTAAAGTTCGGTCGGCAAAATTAGGATACAAAATGGTAAAGGATACCACTAATATGAAAAATGGTAGAAGTAAGAGTCGATACGATTGCAAGTTGGTTTGCTCCTAAAAATTTTATCTTCTATAAGAACGGCTGCTAGAGCCAGGACGTGCGGATCTAAGTCTGTAAAAAGCAAAGAGGATGATGATACCGAGGATCATCATCGCTTTTTTGTATTTAGCAAAAAAATCAGAAAAACTAAAGAATGATTTTCCTGAATCTTTGGAAACATTAGTTTCCGATCCAGGGTTAGAAATTTCTTTGTTCCCAATTTTTAAGTCTCCACTAAAACCAGGAAGGCCTACGGGTTCAGCAGTGACCTGTGAATCCATCCAGAACGCATTCGAAACCACTTCCTCTTCTTCCACTAGCACGGGTTGTTTATCCACAAGATTCAGAGATTTATCGTTCACTACTGGATTCACATTTTGTGCGTTCACAAAATTGTTGTTTTGTGGGAGAGTTTCTGTCGTGAGTTGGTTCTGTTTTGATTTCTTTTTGGATCTCTTCTTTTTACCAGATGTGGTACCAGTTGTCGATACTACATTGTTTTGTTTTTTGGTGGGAGATTGAACCGTGTCTTCTTTGGGTTTGGTGGTGGATTTTGGTTTATCATTCACCTTGTCCAAAAAATCCAAACCCTCTTGCGCAAAGAGGGAGGTCGAAAACAAAACAATCAGAAGTAAAAAGAAGAAATGTTTCATCTTAGACTTTTTTCTTTAGAATGGCACTTGTATCAAAAGTTACATTCGTATTGGCAGATACACTGAGTACTACGGTTTCGTTATTGTCTTTGAATTCGACAATTTTACCGTGAAGGCCACTACTCGTAACGACGGTATCACCCTTTTGTAAGTTACCGATCATTTCTTTTCTTTTTTTCTCTTCTTTTTTGTTCGGAAGGATCACAAGAAAGTACATTGCGACAAGCATGATCGGAATGATGATGAGTGACTGAAGAGAGGACTTTGCACCCTCTTCTTGGGCAAGGATTAGGAATTGTGAAGTTAAAAATTCTAAATTGAGCATAGCTATTTATCCAATGTTTGCAGGCCTTATCTTAAATTCAATGTTTCACGAACGAATCGGAGAACTTTTTTCGTAAGTAGAGCTTCTTTGGCGATTTCATACCCGGAAGGAATGTCTTTCACCGCACCGAGTAAAAACAGAGACACACCCGCGTTCAGAGCAACCATCGCCGTGCCACCCGTCGGTTCACTCGGTTCCAGAACGGCCCGAAACAGTGCCTCGGCTCCTTCTTTCGAAGAAGAGAACACTGTATTTCGATCGAGTTCCCGGGGGGCCAAATTCAGTCCCTTCGGATCAAATCGCAGTTCTTTAGTGGTCTTTCCGTCAAAATGGGCGTAGTTTGTCGGTTCAAAAATGGAAAACTCATCCAAACCATCTTCTGAATGGCAAACGATGGCTTGTTTCAAACCCAATTTCCCTAAAATCTCTGCCATTGGCAAACAAAGGGAGCGGTCATAGACCCCCACAATTTGGTGGGTGGGTGCAAATGGGTTGGAAAGTGGTCCGATCAAATTAAAAAAAGTGCGAAAACCGAGGGCAGCCCGAACAGGTCCCGCATACTTCATCGCAGGGTGCCAAGACGGTGCAAATAAAAACACAAATCCCGTTTTGACAAATTCTGATTCAGATTCCTCATGGGTTCGTTCCAAAGGGTATCCGAGTCCCGAAAGGATGTCAGAACTTCCCGAAAGAGAAGAAACTGACCGGTTTCCATGTTTGGCAACCTTGTGGCCAAGACTGGCAAGAGTCAGAGCCGAAAGAGTGGACACATTCAAAGTCCCCTTTCCATCTCCCCCCGTCCCACAGGTATCCAAAAAATCAAAACCGAAACTGCTTTTTGGTTTGATCGCATGATGACGCATCGCACGGACAAAGCCGTACAATTCGTCCGTCGTTTCCCCTTTCATTTTCATCGCTGTGAGAAAAGAAGCAAGCACGGGTTCTGCGACGTTTCCATCCATTACTTCATTCAAAAAGAATTCGGCGTGCGTTTCCACCAAATGGTGTCCCGCCACCACTTGGTGGAGGATTTCTTTAATTGTGGGAGCGGTCATAAAAAATCCTTTTGAGATTGGAAAAGGTTAATAGTTGGTAATTGGTCACGATATAACGAAGGCCAGAAATCACAGTGATGAAAGTGGTAAAAAACATTCCAAAATAAGGAACAAAAGAAGCAATGGAATCAAAAAAATCTTTGAAACTCAAAGTCTCAGACGTTTTCACTAAAGTATAAAACTCATACACATTTTGGGAAGCCACCTCCAAAGTCGAAAGACCAGCGAGTTTTCCCAAGGCATAGGTTTCATTGATCATGGCACGGCGTTTTCCTGAGATGAGCATAAACACAACAAGGATGATGAGAATGGCTCCCATCTGGAAAGCCGTTTTGACTTTTCCCATCATGGTAGTACGTAGGCTATTGCCTGAGCGAACGGCAATGTAACGAAGGAAGGTGATGAGCATATCCCGGCCGACGATGAGAACTACAATCCAAACTTCAATCGGTTCGTGGATGAATAAAAAGGTAACAAAACATCCAATGACCAAAAACTTATCGGCGAGTGGGTCGAGGAATTTTCCGAATTCGGTTTGTTGGTTCCATTTCCGTGCCAAATACCCATCGACTAAATCGGTAAGGGAAGCGAGTGCAAATATCACAAAGGCAAAAATTTGGTATTCCCATTCTTTTTGGAATAAGGCAAAGATAAAAAACGGTAAGGCAAGAACCCTAAGAACCGTGAGTAGGTTTGGGATATTGGCAATGGTTTTCCAATCTTCCACTAATCCACCCAAGTCCCTGACATATCCAGTTCATAAAACGAATCCACTCTGACCTTTCCAAATTGGCCCAGTTTTAAATCCTTCGTTTCGACATAGACAACCTCATCGATTTCAGGTGCATCTTGGAGGCGGCGGACAATGGCTCCATCGTCTAACACTTCATCTACGACACAAGGGTAAATTTTGCCAATTCGGTTTTGGTGGATGGTCTTTAAGGTTCCAAGATAGGCTTCCCTTACAAGGTTCACGCGGCGTGCAATCTCTTTGTCCTTCAATTGGCCGTCCATCGTAGCACCCTTTGTTCCCTCTTGGGGAGAGTAGGGAAACAAATTGACTTTCTCAGGTTTCACATCTTCCACAAATCGAATGATCTCTTCGACATCTTCCATGGTTTCCCCAGGAAATCCAAGGATGAACGAAGTGCGGATTTCTAAATCAGGACGGATGTCCCTTGCTTTTTGGAATAGGGATTTAAAGAATTCATAATCACCAGTGCGGTTCATGGATTTTAAAACAGATTTAGAAACGTGTTGCAAGGGACTTTCCAAATACGGAGCAATTTTAGGAATTTCTCTGTACAAATCGAGTAACTTTTCTGTTTTTTTATCAGGATACAAATAGAGGAGTCGTAAGATTTCAAGCCCTTCCACAGCGGCAACAGAACGAACCAAATCCATCAGTTTGTCAGTGTCTTTGCCATAAAATACAGTGTCTTGGGAGACGAGGCAAATTTCTTTGGAACCGGCTTTTACCGCCAGTTTTGTTTGTTCTAAGACATCATTCGAATCTGTGTCTCTGTATTTCCCTCGTAAATTCGGTATGATACAAAAATGACAACCCCGATTGCAACCATCTGAAATTTTCACATACGAATATGGTTTGGAATAGTTTTCAATTCCTTTACTTGTCGTAAGCCTTTCGAGAAGGTCTTCGTTGAATTCGGTTAAGTCTTTGAATTCTAGAGGGAAATTTTTTCGTAAAATTTCCCCTGCTTTGTCGTATTTTCCTGTTCCGAAATGGAGATCCACCTCTGGTAGATCGTCAGAAATTTCTTTTCCCGCACGTTCTGCAAAACATCCAACAACAACTAACTTTTGTTTATTTTGTTTTTTAATGTCAATGGAATCGAGAATGGTTTGGATGGTTTCTTTGGTAGCATCTTGGATAAAGGTACATGTATTCACTAAATGAAAATCACTTGCTTCGGGGCCTGCTGCCGGAAGTAGTCCTTCTTTTAATAAGGACTGGTGCATGGCCATTGAATCCACAGTGTTTTTTGGGCATCCAAGTGTTGTAATGAAAAACGACTTGGGTGTTTCGTTTGTGTTTTCCAAAGACTTCGGCATTATTCGCCTAACTCTCCAATGATGGATTGTGTGGAATCATATGGGTTTGGTTTGCGGATGAAGATTTTTTTCACAAGTTTTCCTGGTTTTCCAAGAACCACTCGTTCTTTTCCATTTTGGACCATCTCCACAGCTCCCCCGTCTCCCACTTTGATTTCAAGACGGTCACGTGCTTCTAAGTGTTTCACTTCACCTGCAGAAACGAGACCTCTCTCACCCATTTGGCCATCCAATACAAATTCAACATAACTTGGTTTGGAAAAAAACAATGTGACTTGGATCGGAACATCTCCTACAGGAGATTTCACAGCCACACCTTCCCTTTCTTCTTTTAAGGTCACAAGGACTTTTGCCGATTTCTCTGTGACAGCTTGGGTCACCACTCGGATATCACGACGTAGGGATGCCAATTCTTCAATTTTATAAGAAAGGATGGTTTCTTCGCCCTCTGCTGTTTGGAAAAAATATACATTTTTTTCAGGGAAGATATTGAAACCAAGATTGGCCTTTCCATTGGAAACACCTTTGATGAACATTTTACATTGTTGGTTGTTCACACTAAAACTCACACCACGGTCTTCTGTGAGGATAAAGGGAACACTTGCATTTTCCGGAACACTTTGGGAGACAAAATTGATACCAGAAGGAATGTCAGAACTGTTTGTTTGTTCCACATTTTGGCTGACTTCTGTGTTGTCCTCATCCATAGAAACGGATCCAGAGTCTTCAAAACTGATGTAGATGATGTAAGCGGAAATCACAAATAAAAATAGGGAGACGAGGCTTATGATTTTATTGCGGTCTAAACTAAAGGGAGTGGTTGTGGGACGAGTGAGTTCTTCGAGTGGTGCTTGTGATTCTTCGATTTGTTCCCCGCGATACAAATTGAGCAACATGGCTGTATCGAGTTTTAAATAACTGGCATAGTTTTTTAAAAAACCAAGGGCAAAGGTTTCTGCTGGGAACTGAGAATAATCTTCTGTTTCTAAGGCGATGATGTATTTTGCCGCTATGTTTGTTTCTTTTGCGACATCTTTCACAGAAAGTTTTTTGTCTTCTCTTGCTTCTCTTAGGATCTGACCAACTCGTTTTGTATTCAAAATGAACTCCTCTTTAAGTTTAGTTCTCAGAGACAAGTGGGTTGTTGACAATTTTCGCGTTCCCGCTCATATGAAAATTGAAAACTCCATCTTGGATTTCTTCCGAAAAATTAATGTTTGAAAATGAAATCGTTGTGACCTTGCCACGGCCATCTGTTGCGACCGCTTTTTTGATTAAGTAAGATTCAGAATCCACAAAGAGTTTCATCTTTTCGAACCCACCAATTTTTTCCCTTTGGTCCAGATCGAGAACAAAGTATTTGGCACTGTCTCCCATCGAACGTGGTTGTTCGATGGTATCAAATTTATAATGGTATTTGCGAAAGAGACGGTTTAAACCATCGGGACTGTTTGTGGTAAAGATGGGGCCTGAAGAATTTTTGCGATCAAGGGTCAGGTCTTGTTTGCCAACAGCACCCAATCGTTTGATAAAGATATGGAGTGTTTTTCCATCAGATACAATTTCGTCCCCGTCTGGTTCTGAAAAATTGTATCTGATTTTTCCGGGACGTTTGTAGAAACATTTCCCACGCATTTGTTTTTCTTTTTTGTTGTCTTCCGTTTTGATGAGAAAATCAGCAGAATACGAATTGATTTCGCTGAAGTTTTTTTTGATCTTTTTGACCACTTCCGAAGGGGAATGCCAATTGTGAGCCGGACTTGTTTGGGCCTCCAAAGAAACTCCCAAAACAAGTAACAAAAATCCGATCCATACTTTCATAGATTCCCAGTTTTTCAGACAAACTTCTCTTGTCGATGATTTACGCTGAACGTAAGATTTCTCGAGGTTTGGCCCCGATTTGCGGAGATACATACCCTCGCATTTCCATAAGTTCCATAAGCCTTGCCGCTTTGTTGTACCCAATCCTCATCCGTCGTTGCAAGTAACTGGCACTGGCTTTTTTTTCCGTGACAACAATGTTCCAAGCCTCATCGAAGAGTTCTTCGTCTTCATCAGAAGCCATTTCCATATTTGTCTCATCCTCCCAGTTCATTTCCACATACGCGGGAGCCCCTTGTTTTTTGGCTTCTTCCACAATGGAATCAATTTCTTTCTCTTCAATGTAGGGAGCCTGGATTCGCATGAGGTCACTGGAGGTCGGCGAGCGGTACAAAAAGTCCCCTTTTCCGAGGAGTGTTTCTGCCCCACTCGTATCAAGAATCGTGCGCGAGTCTGTTTTTTGTGCCACTTGGAAGGCCACACGAGCAGGGCAGTTGGCTTTGATGACCCCTGTGATCACATCCACCGAAGGCCTTTGGGTGGCCATGACCAAGTGGATTCCCACCGCTCTTGCTTTTTGGGAAATCCTTTGGATTTGTTCCTCTAAGTCTTTACCCGAAACCATCATGAGGTCTGCTAACTCATCGATGAAGATCACAATGTATGGGAGTTTCTGGAAACCCTTGGCATGGGCATACTCGTCCACCTTCTCATTGAAACTTTTAAAGTCCCTACTTTTCAATTGGGAGATCATTTGGTAACGACTCTCCATTTCTTGGATGGCCCAAGACAATGCCTTTGTTGCTTTTTTCGGATCAGTGATGACGGGCATCAGTAGATGTGGGATCCCTTCATACAAAGTCATCTCCACCATCTTTGGATCGATCATAATGAATCGCACTTCTTCTGGGGAACGGGTGCAGATCAGGCTTGTGATCATCGCATTGATACTCACTGACTTTCCAGACCCTGTGGTTCCTGCGACCAGTAAGTGAGGGAGTTTGGCGATATCAATCATCACAAGTTTCCCGGAAATGTCCTTACCAATACAAATCGAAAGGTCTTTTGCTTTCTGTTGGAGGATGGTGTCTTTTAAGATCTCGGACAAAAACACATCTTCCCGGATGCGGTTAGGAACTTCAATCCCAATCGACGCCTTACCAGGGATAGGTGCCACAATCCGAATGTTTTTCACTTCGAGGTAGGCTCTGATCTCATCCGATAAGGATACAATCCGATTTAGTTTGATCCCATTGGGAATGGTGATCTCGTAACGGGTGATGATGGGTCCTCGTTCCTTCGTGATGACTTTCGATTCAATTCCGAAGTGGCCAGTGGACTCTTCGATTTTTTTGGCAATGAGATCCAGTTCCGAATCATTTTTTAAAATATTGGCAACAGGGACTTGGTGGGAAGCAAGTAACCTGGGTGAGATATAATACTTCCCTTTTTTCAATTTGGGTTTGGGAACCATGGAACCAAACATAAGTTCCTGTTCTGTTTTTGTTTCCTTGGGAATCGGTTTTTTCTTACCGAAGTTTCCAGCGCTCAAATTGGAGCGAACCAGTGGAGAAGATTCTTCCACTGCGAGAGTTTCTAAGGTTTCTTCCTCAAAATCCCCTTCCTCCTCTTCAGAAGAAATGGAGTCAGTTTCCTCATCAGTGGTTCCATCAAATTTCTCTGTTTCAAAACCAGTTTCTTCCACAAGGGACAAACGAACCGATTCTGGGATCGGGATGGTGAGTGTTTGGTTTTCAACTGGATTGACTTCTTCGTCGTCGCCATCCAATGAATCGGAGTCGTCCCAGTTCTCCTCTTCCTCTAAATCGGAAACACTTGTCAAACTTCGAGTTTGGGACAAGGAACCAACATCACCAAATGTTTGTTTGATGGGATCTAATTTAGGAAGTTCTACATTGTCGAGTGTGGCTCCTATTTCCAATTTAGGTTTCCATTTGGCTTCAGGAAATTGGAATCGGATTTTGGATTCGAAACTTCCTTCCTGGAAATCATCGAATCCATCGGCACCCGTTTCTTCCTCTCGGCGTTTGTCTGTGAGCGCAATGCGAGTTTTGGATTCCATTGTGAGTTTCGCATGGGAAGAAGGGCTTACGTTTTGTTTTTGGAAACGAAACACGTTTCCAGAAGCATCAAAAAAACCACCAAAATGTTTTGTATTCTGGAATCGAACGGTCGTTTGGTTTCCCTTTCCAGACTCAGGCGATTCTTCTTGAGATGATCCTAACGAATCTTTGGCCCAAAGTCCGTTTGATCTCCCAGGATTTGTCCTCTGCATGGGAGATGGACCAGTTTCACTTGCAACCACATTCCAAAAATGATCGGCGAGGTCTTCCTTGGATTCCCCTTCCGTTTTCACTTGGAACCAATCTTTTTGTCTCAGTTCTGATGCCGGAGCACGGCGAGTGGAAATGGCCGATTCCAAAAAGGAGGGTAATTTCAAATGTGGGAATTCTTTTCTACCACCCATGAGGTGGTATAGTTTTTCGGAAACGGAATGGATGGTGGAGAAGGTATAGGACCAGGCCCCATCTTCGAGCCAAATCACGGCAAAGTATAAGTACAAAAAGAAAACCACAAGGACTCGCCCCGTTTCCCCAAAAAGATAGGAAAAGATCCATGAAAAAAATTGCCCAAGGATCCCACCGCTATCTCCCACATGACCCAAGGGAGTTTCCAGAAGGTTCAGACTGACAGTGGTTGCGATGAGAAAAATGGGAAAAAATAATGCCTTACTGAGGCTGTCAAATTCAGGGTTTCTAAGGGAAAGGACACCTAAGAGTAAAACAAATCCAGCAAGTAAAAAGGAAGATTTTCCGAGTAAATAAAAGAGTGTGAGGGCGATGTAATGCCCAAGCCTTCCAAACCAATTGAAGAGCGAACCATCCTCACCTTCTTGGAAAGAAAAAAGGGATAATAGTAAAAATACACCAGAAAATACAAATAAATACGGGAGGAAGTCCTTTCTAGGCAGATTCCATCCCCATACGGATTGTTTAGGGTCCATACGGGAAATATCGGACGGTTTCGAGACATAGACAGAAAAATTTTGGAAGCCAAAAGGCTTTCTTTATTCGTTAGAAATTATCCCTTAAAGTTCGTAAAATTCGCATCAAAATTGAAATTGGCATTGCGGATGGCGGCCATCACTTCCTGCAAATCGTCCTTCTTTTTGCCAACCACTCGCACCGAATCCCCTTGGATCGTTGCTTGCACTTTTAGTTTTTGGTCTTTGATGAGGGTTGTGATCTGTTTGGTTTGTTCTTTGTCCAAACCATTTTGGATTTTTACCTTCATCCGAACCGTTTGTCCTGTCGCTGATTCGACCTTGGAATCAAAGTCAAAGGCCTTCAGGCCAATCCCCCGTTTTGCCATCTTGGTGGTGAGGACATCGATCACTTGTTTCAATTTGATTTCGTTTTCAGAAGTCAAAACCAATTGGTCATCGGTGATTTTGATTTCGGAATTGGATCCTTTAAAATCAAAACGTGTTTGGATCTCCGTCATTGCTTGTGAGACCGCATTTTGTAATTCAGGCCGTTCGAGTTTCGATACGATATCAAAGGATGGATCTTGTGCCATTGGTTTCTCCTAATTGTTTTTCTTATAAAAAAGATTTTACGATAATTTTATTTTTGCAAGAGATAAGGCAAACTCTAAGGACTTTGCTACAGATTCTGGTTTTTTACCACCACCTTGCGCCATGTCGGGTCGACCTCCCCCTTTTCCATCTAACATCACCAAGGTTTCCTTTAAGATGTCTCCACAATGGATCCCTCTTTCATTCAGAACCTTATTGCACATAAAGACAAGAGTAGATGATTCCCCTTCCGTTGTTCCAAACAAACATAAAATTTCTGGTTCTTTGGCTTTGAGTGAATCGGCTAAATCTTTGAGGGACTTGGCATCAACCGATGGAAACACTTCTGTCACTACCTTTCCTTTCGGAAAGTGATGGGCCTTTTGTAATAATCCATCCACAAGCTCTGGATTCATTTGGAATTCTTTTTGTTCCCTTTTCTTTTTGGCTTTGAAAAGAGCACTCGATTTCTCTTCTAATTCAATTTCCAATTCTTCCCGAAGTTTACGAAGTCGTGTTACCACTTCCTTTCCATCTTGGTGGAACATAGTTTGTAAGATTTCGGGAGAAGGAACCTCTTTTGTAATCCCAAACTCTTTCAGGTCACCAAACGTTTCCTTGGCGGACAAATTATGAGTCTCAATTTTAGATGCCAAGGTTTGGAATTGGTGTAAAAAATAATTCACAACCGACTCACCACAAATGGCTTCTATCCGACGATTTCCCGCCCCAGGGCTGCCTTCTTTTACGATGGCAAAAAATCCAATTTCTTTGGTGTTGGAAACATGTGTCCCCCCACAAAATTCTTTGGATTTATCTCCCATCGAAATCACACGGACAACACTTCCATACTTTTCATCAAACATAGAAAGGGCACCAGACTCTTTGGCTTGTCCAATTTCTAAAACTTCCGTTTTGACAGGAATGTTCGCACTCACTGCCTCATTCACATCGGTTTCAATTTGAATGATTTCTTCTTTGGAGAGAGCTTTGGGATGAGAAAAATCAAAACGTAGGTAATCAGCAGATACAATGGAACCTTTTTGTGTTACATGAGATCCAAGAATTCTTCGCAGAGCACCATTTAACAAGTGTGTGCCGGAGTGGTGGTTTGCCAGATTTTGCCTGCGTTCCACTTCAATCTCAGAATCTACCACATCACCCACAGAAAGATTCCCTTTCAAAATCATTCCCATGTGAAGGAAGGTATCATTTTCTTTTTGTGTGTCCTGGACTTGGAACTGGAACCCTTCTTTTTTTAAGTATCCAGTATCTCCAATTTGTCCACCGCCTTCCGCATAAAAAGGAGTTTTATCGAGAACGATCACTGCCTCTTCCCCTTGTTTGGTGGAAGTGACCGATTTTCCATCCACAAATAAATGAAGTACTCTTGACTTGGCTTTTGTTTCGGTATAACCTAAAAACTCTGTTTTTAACTCAGGGGATGCAGAAAACCCTGTGAGGTATTGGATTTTTTTTCCTTTCCAACTAGCCCGCGACAAATAACGGTCTTTTTCCAATTCCTCTTCAAATCCTTTGTCATCGAAGGAAAATCCTCTCTCTTCGACAAGTTCCTTTGTCATCTCTCTTGGGAACCCATAAGTGGAATACAATCGAAATCCTTCTTTTCCTGTAACAACGGTTTGTTTCTCTTTTTTTAGATGTTCTAAAACGGTTTCCAATTCCTCGAGGCCCACTTCTAAAGTATGAAGAAATAATTCTTCTTCCTTTTTGAGTATGGATTCGATGTCTTTGGCTTTGTCTTTTAGTTCTGGGTAACGAAGGGAATATAAATCTTTTAATGTCGAAACGAGTTTGTATAAAAATGGTTCGTGGATTCCCAGTTTCCTTGCAAATAGTGAGGCACGGCGGATTAATCTACGAATCACATAACCACGACCTGTGCGGTCAGGGTAAATTCCATCACCAAGTGAAAAAAAGACAGACCGTGAATGGTCTGTGATCACACGAAATGATTGTTTTGTGGTTTCGTCATATTTATAACCAGAAAGGATTTCAATTTGTTTGATGATGGATTTTAATTCATCGGTATCGTACACCGAGTCCACTTCTTGTAATAACATGGCCACTCGTTCCAGTCCAGACCCTGTATCAATGCCTGTTTGTTTGAGTGGTAAAAGTTCGCCTGAGACTGTTTGGTTGAACTGGTTAAAAACCAAGTTCCAATATTCTAAATAACGATCACAGTCACAACCAGGTTTGCAGTTTGGATTGTTTCCGCAAGTTGGGCCACCTTTTTCGGGACCTCTATCCAAATACAATTCAGAACATGGACCACAGGCTCCACTGTCACCAGCTGGACCCCAAAAATTATCTTTTTTGCCAAGACGTACAATTCGTTCTTCAGGAATCCCGAGATCCATCCAAAACTTTTTGGCTTCATCATCATCTAAGTAAATCGTGACCCAAATTTTATCTTTTGGAATTTCTAAATGGTTGAGAGAAAAATCTAACGCGTATTCGATGGCTTCTTTTTTGAAATAATCCCCAAAGGAAAAATTTCCTAACATTTCAAAAAAGGTACAATGCCTTTCTGTTTTCCCCACCACTTCCAAGTCGGTCGTACGCACACATTTTTGAACGGAGGCGGCCCTTGTGTAAGGTAACTCAACCGCTCCTGTAAAGAGTGGTTTGAATTGCACCATACCTGCGGTTGTGAATAAAAGTGTGGGATCCCCTTTGGGGATGAGGCTAGAAGATGGCACAATGGTGTGCCCTTTATCTTGGAAGTAATTCGTGTACAACCTAGCGATTTCTTGGACCGTTTTGAACTTCATACACTTACACGGAAATCGGATTTGCCTCCTAGGGCAAGGAAATTCGAAATTAACTTTGCCGTAATTCCGTATACCGAAGGAAAGAAAAGAAAGAAATCACAAGGAAACAAAGCCCAAGTCCACTGAATGTCCAAAAACTTCCCAAGTGATCCGAAACGACACTGGCAAAAAATCCAGAGACAGCTGGAGTGAACTGAAAACAAACCGTATACAAAGAGAGGATCCTCCCTCGGAGTCCATCCTCGGCTCGTTTTTGTAAAATGGCAGGCATCAGGCTGGAAAGGATTCCACCTGTGACACCAAAACAAAAGAGGAACAACGAAGTGGCCTTTGCTTCATAAAAGGGAACAAATCCCAAAAAGAAAACGGACGAGAGTGCAAATACGAGAAGCAAAACGAAACCTTTTCGTTCCAAGTGGTGGAAAAAAATCGTTAGGATCCCACCTAAAAACAATCCGGGCCCAAGGAAGACAAGAACGGACCCACGTGCCAACTCTCCCAGTCCGAGTTCTAACTTCACATACTTGGGGAGCACCACTTGGATGGGACCAAGCGCAAGCATACTAAATACCGCAATCCACATCACTTGTTTGGAGACGGGATCCGCTTTTAAAAAACCTAAAACCAATTTGAGGTGGTTTGTCAAAGAAGGGATTTCTGATGGGGACAGATTTGGTTTCTCAGTTCGTTTTGTCTTTAACAAAGTAAAGGCGAACATTGAGACTGCATGGAAGGCCGCCAAAACAAGAAACAATTTGGTATAAGATTCGGATTCTCGATAATACCCCACCGCAAGCGGACTCATACCAAAGGAAACAATCAGAAGTAAATTTCCAGCGATGGTATGAAACACAAGCCTATGTGATTCCATCACTTCCCGAAGTAGTGCCATCCTTCCTGGCAAAACGGTAGTCATTCCAATTCCATTCAGGAAAGCCAAAGGTAATAACAAATAGGGATATGATTCAAAGATCCAAGTGGCAGAACCAAGGAGTAAAGCTGATAAAAACAAAAAAAACTGAAAACTCACCACAACCCATTTTTTTGAATAATGATCGAGAAGATAACCTGTGTACAAAAAGAAGATTGGAAATGGTAAAAACAGGAAAAAAAACACAAGCCCAGAATACCCTTTTACAACCGTTAGGGTTTGAGTAAAAATTATGATGGAATATAAAAAACAACTGCTGGCAAACGTTCCAAAAGCAAAAGCAAGGTAAAAGATGATTTGGTTCATAGATGGTAAGTGTTAGACGAGTGAGAAAAAAAAAGCCTCCCGAAGGAGGCTTCGCGTATCGGAAAAAAGAGGAATTTTCCGATTAACGTTTTGAGAACTGAGTTCCCCGGCGAGCTTTGTGTAGACCGTATTTTTTACGTTCCACCATACGGCTATCTCGAGTGAGGAAACCTTCTTTTTTCAAAGTAGGTTTGAGAGATTCGTTGAAAGCAACAAGTGCGCGAGCCACAGCGTGACGAATCGCTCCTACTTGTCCAACCACTCCACCACCACTTACATTGAGAGCGATGTCGTATTTGTCACGAGCATCTAAAACAAATAGAGGCTCAAGAGCACGGCGAACCAAATGGTCTCCGTTTTTGATATAATCTTTTACATCTTTATGATTGACTGTGATTTTTCCTGTTCCCGATGCGATTTTTGCTCGTGCAACAGATGTTTTGCGTCGGCCAACTGCCCAAACTGCTTTTTGCGCCATATTAATTCAACTCCAGTTTTAGGGGCTTTTGTGCACCTAGGTTGTGGTCATTACCAGCAAACACGCGGCAATTTCTTAACATTTGGTCACCTAATTTTGATTTAGGCAACATCCCTTTGACTGCTTCCATGATCACACGTTCTGGGTTCTCTTGGATGAGTTTGTGGAACGCAATGGCAGTCATACCACCTGGGTATCTTGAGTGGTGGTAGTAAATTTTTTGTTCTCTTTTGCGACCAGTGACCGCAACTTTCGAAGCATTAACGATGATGATGTTATCTCCACAATCTTGGTTCGGTGTGAATGTAGATTTGTGTTTTCCGCGAAGTCGGGAAGCGACTTGACTTGCCAATCTTCCGAGAGTCTTATCAGTTGCGTCCACAACAAACCACTGTTTTTGTACGGCTTCTTTTGCGATAGAAGGGGTCTTGTGGGCTTTAGACAATAGTTCCATAAGTACGAGATTTTCCTCTTTTATGTCAGGATTTTCGGTTTTCACACCGGGTCAAACAAATTTATTGGAAACCAAGCTTTGAAAGAATCAGAAATCATACGTAGTTTATTCGGTAAAACGCCTCCCCCCGAGGACGACTGTTACTTTTTGGCACCAAACCGCCTTGTGACAACCGACTCTCTCTCGGAGGGAACCCATTTCCTTCATGAGTGGTCAAGTCCGGCAGTCCTTGCAGGAAAACTTGTGGAAGTGAATGTATCCGACATCACAGCTTCTGGTGGTGTTCCAAAAGAGTGCTTTTTAAATCTAGGCCTCTCCCCTCATTCTCGCCAAAAAAAATGGGTCCAAACCTTTTCCAAGGCCTTCCGAAAGTCCCTCCTCCATTACGGGATGAAACTGGCTGGTGGCGACACCTTTTCCTCTCCCACAACCCAACTCACCCTCACAGTGGTGGGAACGGTCACAAAACCATGGCTTCGTTCTGGAGGAAAACCAGGTGATTTCCTCTATGTCACGGGAGATTTGGGCCAAAGCCAACTTGGTTACCAGTGCCTCAAAAATAATTGGAAAGACCGCCGCTACCAAGATGCGATCCAAAGGCATCTATTGCCAAAGTCGAGACAGGTCTTACAAACACCACTTTCTCGCTATCGGATCCATGCCTGTATGGACATCACGGATGGTCTCATCCAAGACGCAGAGAGATTGGCTCTTGCTTCGAAAGGAAAACTGAAAATCCAAGTAGAGTCCATCCCCTTACACCCGTTTGCCGTAGAAAAATTAGGACTCGATGTCTGTCTTGGGTCGGGCGAAGAATTGGAACTTTTATTTTTATCTCCCCAAATCCTACCAAATGAAATCCATTCGATTCCCGTTACCATGATCGGCCAATTGGATGCGGGAAAACCTGGTGTCCAATTCTCGAAGGCCGGAAAACCCTACCTTCCATCCGAACGAGGATTCCTTCATTTTGCGGAAGAGGAATAAGGAAGAGTCACTTTAAATTCTACTTTTGGTTCTACGGCTGTGGTGGGATCGTCTTCGACAATTAAAATCTTATATTGGGTGATCCTTCCATAACTCCCAAGATCATTTGACGAGAGTTATGGAGAGATTCTACAGGATACGAATCGACAGGTTTTTATTCTTCCGAATCTTGGTGTTCGAATGAAGAATTACGACCTTCATTTGAATCCTCTTTTCCAGATTGGTTCGAATGGTTCCCTTGGGAATCTTGGTCTCTTTGGTTTGGATTTCCACCCCTTCGATCCCTGTGTTTTTTCCTTGGTGGGCGTTTTTTATTCCCTTCTTTTTTACGATTCTGTTGGCCAAACTGATGGCTGTCCGGTTTTGGTCTTTGTCTGAGTGAAATTTCCCAAAAGAAGGCACTTTGTACGGCGGCTTCATTGTTTTCGGAAATGGCGACAATTTTATACACCATAAACGCATCGTAAAAATAATCTTTCTTTTTGAAGAAAGTATTTTGCCTTTCTTTTTCATCGTCAGTGACTTGAAAACGAGGTTGGCTGATAAAAATTTTCACCAAGTTATCTTGTTCACGTTTGGGGATACCCATACGTTCGAAAACTGGTTGTAAACTTTCTTTGATGTTATGCGCTAAGTGGCCACGATCATTTTCATAAAGATCTTTGACGATATCGTAAAAGATTAACGAATAAAATATCGCAGGAGTCATCTCTTCTCTGGCCGAGAGGAGTTTGTCAGTCACAGCGAGTCTTTTCCCAAGTGGAGTGTCCATAAAATGTTCACGCCATTCCGGATCCGTTTTCTTTAACTTATCAGTTGGTTCTTTGTACAATACATCAAGGAGATGGTTTTCCGCCAAACCTTCAAAGATGATGGAAGTTTTCCATGTACGAAACATCTTGTTGTATTCTTCAAGAAGTCTCGCAGTAGAAGACTTTTCGAGTTCCAGTCGGTTCTTTTTGATGGCAAGTTTGGTTTTTTTCTCGATGTCGAGACCGAGTAAAACGGAAAACTTAACCGCTCGTAACATACGAACTGGATCTTCTTTAAAGGAAATATCAGGATCACCAATGACCCTTACGATTTTCTTTTGGATGTCTTCAAATCCGCCAACGTAATCCAAAATGGAATCGTTTTTAGGATCGTAGAACAGTGAATTGATGGTAAAGTCGCGTCTTGCCGCGTCTTCCTTTGCTGTACCGAAGGAGTTGTCCCGCTTGATGAGATAATCGTTTTCTGCTTTGTGTTTTTCCAAACGATGTTCCGGTAATGATCGGAACGTGGAGACTTCAATAATTTTACCTTTAAAAATGATGTGTACAATTTTAAATCGTTTACCGATGATTCGGCAGTTATTGAAGACCCTTTTGATTTGGTTTGGTGTCGCACTTGTGACAATGTCAAAATCTTTTGGGCGTTTGCCCATCAGCAGATCTCTGACTCCTCCACCGACTAAATAGGCCTTGTAACGAAACTTGTTCAATCGATTGATGATTTTGATGGCATCTTCATCGATATTGGCCCTGCGTATGGAGTGAGTTTCTCGATAGTATCTCTTTCCCTCGGGGTACATCAAAAAGGAATCGACAGAGTCGGCTTTCTTTCTGAAAAGAGAAGTGAGAAATTTAAACATATTGGATTCATCCACTTTCCCCTGAAAAATGGCATGGGCAAGGAAAAAATTGGCTGGATAACGAACATTGGCAGAAACTTACGTCACAACCGCCTACGAAAGGCTCCAAATTGCGCATTTACGGTGGCGAAAACGCTTACAAAAGTGGATTTCCCGAAGCCGTGAGAAGGTGAGTTTTGTCCTCATCCCCAATGATGAAAAACCCCTCGCCCAAATCGAAATTTCTGTCGGGATGCTTGGGTTTCTTTTTGGCCTTTCTCTTTCCCTTGTTTTATTGTCTTTTGGCCTCCTCCTTTATTTTTCCTTTTTCTTTGAACGAAATCTTTCCTTAGAGAAAAAAACAGAAACCCAACTAGTATCGTTTTTGTTCTATGACCTTCTTTCCAAAGACCTTCGGGAATCTGTGGAAGAATTGGAATCCATGACGGAATCACTCAATTTACTTGCTTGGGAGGAAATCCCCGAAAAGGAAATGATCACACAAGACTACCTCTTAAAAGAAGAGTTTCGTAAGGATGCAAGTGAACTCGATTCCAATCTTTTACTCTTCCAACAAGTGGTCACCACCTACACACAGTTTGGTGTGAGACTCGGTAACCTCGTTCCTAATTTTCAAAATGCCATCGATTATTTGTCCATGCGGGAAAGTATTTTTTATTCCATGCCTAGGGGTCGGCCCCTAAAACCTGGTGTGGGAGTTGTCACTTCTACTTTTGGATACCGCAGTGATCCATTTGGAATCTTGCCTGTGGGGGAATACCATTCTGGGATTGACTTTGCAGCGGGAGAAGGAACACCCATTTATGCCACAGGCCCTGGGATCATCGCCGTGGATACTGCTGTGGGTGGGCTTGGAAAATCGGTTCGCATCAACCATGAAAATGGATTCTTTACCTTGTATGGGCACTGCTCTCAAATCCTCGTGAACCCAGGTGACCGCGTGAAACGGGGAGATAAAATTGCCCTTGTCGGCCAAACGGGTAAGGCAACGGGTGCTCACGTCCACTACGAAGTGCGGATTGGACTCGATGCCCCGCTTGATCCTGAAGAATACATCAACTTAGATTGAATGAAGCAGAAAGCCAAATTCGCATAACAATGATTTACTGTTTTCAATCACAAGTAGGCAAAATTCTAGCGACACTCATATAAAAAACCAACCTTCCTAGATGACTCTTGGAAAAGGTTGGTATTGGTTCCAAATGTTTTTTGTTTACCCGGTTTAGAGCAAACAAACTCTCAATTGAATTGTAGTTAGAACTTGCCGATTAGGTTAAAATCGACTGAATACACACCGGCTCCCCCGACGATAAGGGCAAGTAAGAGTCCAACAGCCAAAATGTGAAACTCATACCCTTCCCCTTTTTGGTTTCCATTCCAATTGATGAAAAATCCGTTTTGTCTATGGGCAAGGAACGCAGCACCAATCATGATGATGGCGATCGATAGTGCGGCAAATTTTGTGAAAAAACCAACGAGCAACAATACAGATCCAAAGGACTCACCAAGGATGATGAGAACGGCTAGGATGCCTGGGAATTTCATGGTACCTGTGAAAAAACCATAAGTTCCCTTGAATCCGTATCCTCCAAACCAACCGAGTAGTTTTTGGGCGCCGTGAGGGAAAATCACAACAAAGGCCGTGATGCGTAGGATGAGAGGGATGATGTCCCCGGAAGTGGAAAATAAAAAATCAAACATAGTGAAATCTCCTTAGATCAATATTGGTTAGTTTAATATTAAACCATCTAGTGTCAAGACAATTCCGACCTATTTTTTCCTCCATTTTTCTCCCTTTTTGGTATTGAAATTCTCCTTTCCCCTGTGAGCGGAGAATTTACCCTTTCCCCTATGTTAGATCGAATTCCGATTCCCAATCCCTTTGGCTGGGAGGGTCTGTCCACTTTCAGCCTTCTTATGATGTTAGCCTTTCTTGTTGGTTCTTACCTCCTTCCCAAAGAATTGGAGCGTAAAAAACTAGACCCAAGCCATTCCGACTGGTTGATTTTCCTTGGGATTTTAGGCACACTCATTGGGGCAAAAATATTCTTTATCTTTGAAATTTGGGACCAAGTGTTCATCGATGTCCCTGGGTATGATGGAAAGTATACTTACCCCCTTACACATTGGAACGGATTCCCTGGCCACCCAGGCCTTTGGTCTTCTCTCTTCAGTGGAGGTGGACTCGTATTTTTTGGAGGCCTTCTCTTTGGTTGGTTATTCATCACTTTATACTTCCGTTACCATAAACTCGATGTCGGTGCTTATTACGATGCCGTCATTCCTGCAATTAGCATGGGTTATGCGATTGGAAGGTTAGGTTGTTTTGTGAGTGGGGATGGTTGTTACGGTTTTGCCACTGACGAACGGATTCCTTTTTTTGTCTTTGAATTCCACGGAGCTCATCCATCAGGAGTTCCAGTATGGAATACACCCGTGATGGAATCCATTATGGCATTTGCTTATTTTTCCTATTTTCAATTTTGGGCTAGATACCAAAACTTTCGTAAGTGGAGCATTGGTGCGCAGTTTCTCATCATCCATGGTTTTGCGCGTCTTATCATCGAATTTTTACGAGTGAACAAAGCAGTGATTCCGTTTATGGATCCGCCAACTCTTGTGAACATTCCTGATGCGAATGGAAACCCAACCTTTCTTACTGGATACTACTGGCATGGATTTTCACAATCACAGTACATCTCCATTGCTCTCATACTCTTTGGTGTTTATTTGATGGTCTCCAAAAAACTTTGGTTAAAGGAAGAGGGAAAGGTATGAATCCATCTCCATTTTTTACCATCGAAAGAAGAAAAAACGTCGCCATCCTTTGGTTGAATCGTCCTGAAAAACGAAATGCCATGAACTGGCCTTTTTGGCGTGACCTTCCGGATATGGTGGCAGAGATTGATGCTGATCCGAAAATCCATGCATTTGTGATCGCAGGCAAAGGAAAATCTTTTTCGACAGGACTTGATTTGGAGGAATTTTTCCAAGACTTCAAACCCGTCGTCCAAGGGGAATTCGCAGATGGTCGAGAAAAACTTTACCAACTCATTCTCACGATGCAAAAAGGAATCAACGCTGTTTACAATTCCAAAAAACCATCGATTGCACTAGTTCAAAAACATTGTATCGGTGGAGGACTGGATTTGGTATCAGCCTGTGACATTCGGTATGCATCTGACGACGCTGTATTTTCCTTACGTGAATCCAAAGTCGCCATCGTTGCCGACATGGGATCCTTACAAAGACTCCCCCATTTGATTGGAAATGCACATACAAGAGAGCTTGCCCTCACGGGAAAAGACGTTACGGCAAATGAAGCCTTTCAAATGGGACTTGTGACAAAGGTCACAAAAGACTTTGATTCTTTATTGGTAGAAGGTCTCAAAACGGCGAATGAAATAGCTGAAAATCCAACAATTGTAATCCGAGGCGTCAAACAAGTGCTAAATCATGGAGTAGGAAAAACCATTGAAGAAGGTTTGGACTACGTGGCGGTTTGGAATGCAAGTATGCTCGATTCCAAAGATTTCCGAAGTGCCATCGGTGGGTTTATGGAACGAAAACGACCTGTCTTCAATCCAGAAACCCGAGTGGACGATTGAGACCCAATCGTTTAACAATAAATGTCGAGTAACCTTTCGCTTTTTGCCACAGGACCCAGTTTTTCTTCCACTGCCAACTTCATCAGTTTTTCAGTCAGTTGGTTTTGTGCCTGGAAAATTTCCTTTGGCAAATTGACAATTGGGTTAATAGGTGTAGATGGAACCATGATAGGACCTCCTTTTACAATCTTTACTCCCTATTCTACCCATCGGCGAATCAGTGATTTCCTGAAGTAAAAAAGATCGATGAAACCTTTTTTTTCTCTGATCCGTGAAGCAAAACAATTGGAAGAAGAAAAGGATTTCACTCGGGCATTCAATTTGTATGCACAAAGTGAAGCATACACGAAAGACGAATCGGCCCTGATCAAAATCAAAGCCAAAAAAGCATGGTGTTTGTATTCGGTTGGCAATCCAAAAGAAACCGAAAGTTTATTCCAAGATATTGTACAAAACTATCCATCTCACCCTTTGAGTATCACGGTATACTCGCGATATCTCATCAAACTAAAGAAATTCAAATCAGCAAAAGTCCTACTCCAAAAAAGTATCTTACAGTTCCCTTCTTACTTAGAAAACTACTTACTACTTGCTTCATTATTAAAAGACATGGAACGATCCGAAGAAGCAATTGAAGTTTTAAAAAAAGCACTCTCCCAAGAACATCTGAGTAATGGTCGAGGCATCGACCGTAAAGACATTTGGGCGGAACTTGGGTCTTTGTATTTTTCCAGAGGAGATTTTAACTCGGCTCTTGCTTCCTTAAAAAAATCACTCAAAATGGTGGCTCCAGAAGAATTCCTCCATTATGATTTGCTGGCACTCTGTTACCTGGAAGCAGAAGATCCAGAAAATGCACTGAGTGCAATCCGAACTCATATTGAATATTGTAAAGAAATTGATCCCGAAACTCTCATCATTTTGGCAAGGGCACATTGCCGATTGGGAAAAGTAGACGAAGCTGCCAATAATTTAATCCAAGCCTATTCAATAGAAGATTCTTTGTATCTGAAAGCCGCTGATTTTATCGATTTTGCACCACTCCTCAGGAATGGATTTTTTACTACCTTGGAGAACATCGAATGGGAAGAACCATAAAACAAACGTTTGGTTCATTAGAAGAAGAATTGGATTATATTACTTCTATATTGTCCAAAGAACGGGAAGAGGAACGAAATCTATTTTTAGAAAAAGAATCGGAAACCCAATCCATCAAATCCGCTGAACTTGTAGACCTTCGATTCGTGGTGGGAAATACTTGGAGAGCCGAATTTGTAGCAAATGTTTCCCTCAAATCCAAACGTTGGTTAAAAAAAGGAGTACCAGTCCTTTTACAAAACCAAAACGAATCCATTTATGGAAACATATTCCAATGGAATGAACCAAAACTTGTGATCCAAGTGCGCGGAGATTATGAATGGGACGCGGAAACATACTCTATCTCCAAATGGTTCCCCGAATCCACTTATGATTTGTACAATGAAATCATCGGAAAAGTAAGAGCTGAAAAAGAAACTGATTCCTACAAAAAACTAAAATGGGCCCTCGGTTATGGACTGGGTGATAAACCCTCCCCTCCCAAAAAAACGATGGAACTCACCGCTTTGGAACGGATTTTTTCCATTTCCGATTTTGGAATGGTCTTTGGACCACCAGGAACCGGAAAAACCACCTTACTCATGCAAGCTGTTTCACAGATCACACAACAAAAGGAATCAGTGCTTACACTTTGTCCCACAAACTTTGCTTGCGATTACATTGTAGAGCTTGCGATCCAAAAGGGAATTCGTGTGATCCGATTGGGTAACTCCACAAAAATCAAAGAAGAAGTATTACCTTATCACCTAGACCACCTCATCCAAACCCATCCCGATCAAAAACAAATCCAAAATTGGCAAACCGAATTGAAAGTGATCCAAAAAAAAATCAATTCCTGGAAACGCAATTTTGGCAAGGAAGAACGAGAAGAACGTAACAATCTGCGAAAAGAAGCAAAGTTTCTAGTCCATACCATACGCGAACAAGAATCCACAATCAGAACCAAACTCTTAGACACAAGTGAACTAATTGTTTCTACGTTTGCAGGTTTTGGTAATGAATTTAAAAAAGGTAGGAAATTTGATTATACATTCGTAGATGAAGCCACACAAAGTGTAGACCCTGGCTGTTATATGGCAATGTTTTCAGGGAAAAAAACTTTCTTTTTTGGAGATCCCAAACAACTCGGAGTGAACTATTCCCATCCAGACCACAAAACTGTTGCTAGTTTTTTGGAAAAAGTGATCGATTTGGATTCGGGGGAACGAACCATCTTTTTAGAAAAACAATTCCGCATGAAACCCGAGATCCTCGGTTTTCCCAATCTGACCTATTACGAAAACAAAGTATTCACTCATCCCAATCTCACATTTTTAACTTCTCCCCCGTTTTCTGAAATCTTCGGATCCGATACCCCAATCTTATGGGTTGATACAGCGGGCAGTGATACTTCCGAAGAAACAGAAGGTGAAGAGATGAGTTTTTTCAATGAAACAGAAATTGGTCTCATTGAAACTTTTTTTGAAAGAGGGTTACCAAAAGAAACAACAGCTGTAGTATCACCTTACAGAGGGCAGGTGGACAAATTAAACCTAAGAGCAGATGGGCGTTGGATTGGTCAAACCATTGATTCCTTCCAAGGCCGGGAATCTGAAATTGTGATCTTAAGTTTGGTCCGATCAAATCCTGATGGAGAAATTGGTTTTTTAATGAATCCCAAACGTTTGAATGTGGCCCTCACCCGTGCCAAGTCCCACCTCATATTGATCGGAGACTCATCTACCTTGTGTCGTCATAAAGAGTTCCAGGATTTGTACAATTACATCGAATCCAATGGAGAAATTCGTTCCATTTATGAATTTCTAGACTGAAAGAAGATTTTCGGTTTTAAATTGTAACTTCCAAGTTCAGTTTACAATTTATAAAACAACCCACTTTGGTTCATCCAGTGTGTACAGAAGTTTAAACGCACCATCGGATCCAGGTGGAATTTCTGCAATGGGTTCAAAATCAAAATCCGTAGTTTCGTCTGCATTTTCTTTGACAGCACTTGTCACAAGGATCTCCCAAGCTTTGGCCGTATCTTCCCCTAACTTGGATGCGGCATTGACTTCGGCTCCAAACACATCGGTATCCCCAATTTTTAATATTTTTCCATAACCGAGACCCACACAAAGAAGGATCTGTTCTTCAGCAATTCTTCCCTCATTGTAACGTTTGCAGGCTTTTTGCATTTGGATGGCACATTGGATGGCTTTATTGGTATTACGAAAAAGGACCATCAAACTATCGCCTTCGTCCTTCATCAGGATCCCATCAAACTCATCTAAGACGGGAATGAGGATTCGTTGGGATTCGTAAATCGTTTGTAAAAAATGTATGATCCCAAATTTAGCAACCCCTCTTGAAAATCCAGAAAGGTCCGTAAACATCACACACCAAGTCTCACCAAATAAATCCCAAATCCGTTTGTCGATGATCTCGTGATTGGAACCTTCGGTGAGTCTTTCCTCCAAAAGTTTTTCCAATCGTTCTTCGGAGGCGGAGGTGGCAATGGTGCGTTTTTGTCCCATGATAGGGAATATAACAAAAAAAAGTAAAATGTCAAGAAAGGTAATCACAAAAGCTAAAAAACATTGCCTCTGCGAAAAGATGTAGATCAAAACCAAATTTCTTGGACCAACCGTTCTGCCGATTTGCTAATGCTCGACTAATACAGAACAACCAATTCCTATCTATAAAATTCCTTACCCATTCACTGTTAGAATTCTAATGGCAAGAGGTATCATACAAATTGAAATTCCAAGATAGATGCTAACTCGGAAATAATTCCAAAAAATCCATTTCCTAATTTCATTGATAACTTTAGGTGAATTTTTCTTGATTGAACTTGCCAATGATTGGAACCATATGATTTTGTTTGCAAAATAAATGATTGTCCAAGCTCTCACACCCATATGAAAGATAAAAAGAAAACACAAATAGTTCCCGATCCCTTCTATTTGATAACAGAAGAAAAGTGATACTAAAAATATGATTTCGTGAATTGAGTGAAACAGAATCCAGAAGTATTTTAAATCAGCAGACTTAAACTCAGTACTTAGAATTCCCAAATTTGGCTCATTGCCACTCGCCCAACGTGGTATAAAAACGAATGTTTCAAATATCTGTGCTCCATTCATCATAAAATAAATCAATAAATTTAAAACCAAAGAAAACTTAGCAATGGATACAGAATGGTTTGAAACAAAAATGTTTAAATCGGGAATCCCAATCGTTAACGCAAATCCGAAACAATTTTCTAAATTTCCATTCATATATCATTCCATTCCTTTAAATTTTTAGACATTTTATCCATGATTCCGATCGCAGACTCAAAATACCGATGAACCACTTCCAATTCTCGACTTGTAAAACTTGAAATCAAAAGGTCTGTTTCTTTTTGTAATTTCTTAAAGATTGGTGAAAAAAGTTGGTTTGCTTTTTCTAAATTTGGCACAATGATCACTTTCCTTCGATCCGATTGTAAAAATTTCCTTTTCACCAATTTATTTTTTTCTAAACGATCAATGACACCAGTGATAGCACCGGTTGTCAGCCCTGATAATTTTGCGAGTTCCCCCGCTGTCATCTCACCGTTTTCAATGAGATATCCCAAATATTTATGGTCTGTCCCCGAAAGACCAACATGTGATGCAATGGTTTCGTGCATCAGAAGAGCTGTTTCAAAATACTGACGTGTTGTTTGTTTGAAAATTTCTATTTTCATTGGATCCATTTCTCTTTGCCTCTATTTATCTTATTTATTAGATATCTTATTCTTAATATATCTTGTTTCATATATATCTTAGCTTCTAAGACATATATGAAATGTAAATCCTAAAACTCTAATTTTTGAAGAATTTTCTATTCGTAGTTCGGTCTTTACTGTAAATTGAATTGGATATTCTATTTTGTATGGGTTTATCCAGAAGTTTCCAGAATTCAAAATTTGATATTTGCCATAATTAATAGATTACAAATAAATTTCAAAATTGAGGAATGGGGATACACTCATTTAAAAAACTTCGGATAATGAGAGGCAATGGAGACACCACTGCTACTTAAATCGGAAGTAAAAACAAAAAGGAATCAGTTGATGTTACTAAAACTTTTGAAACAATCCCAACCTTATACTATATTTTTACTGGATGCATTGGGAGCTTCTCTATCCTTACTGGTGTTATTTGCTGTCATTGTCCCTTTCCAACCCTATTTTGGCATGCCCCTTGAAGTATTACAAAAACTCGGGATCTTGGCAGGCATTATGTTCTTTTATTCCAATACTTGTTTTATGCAAAAACCAAAACATTGGAAATGGTTCCTTTTCGGAGTGATCCTAGGTAACCTAACCTACTGTGGTTTCTCTATGTACTTTCTTTTCCAGAATTGGATTGTATTACAGCCACTGGGTGCCGTTTATTTTATATGGGAAAAAATAGTAATTTTGGCAATCGTTGCCTATGAGGGATTCATTCTTACAAAATCAGAAGAGAGTCTAAAAGCTTAAGGAACCGAAAAGTATCCAACAAACGACAATTCTCCAAAAAAAAAGACCCTTGGTTTCCCTTGGGTCTTTTTAGTGAAGTGTAAGAGAAAATTCCTCTTACACTCTTACACTTTTTTACATAAACATCTTAATTTTGTTTTAACATGTTTTTGTTCACGTATATCTCTTCTTCCAAACCTTTTGTGAGTTCCGAAAGAGGGATTTTTTCTTTGGGAAGGTCTTTTAGGTTAGAATACTCTGTTCCTCTTGGGTAATGGGCTTTGTCAGCTGGATCATAAAACGGTTTTGAATCGGTTACGAGTCCTTTGGAATATCTCCAAACGCTATTTGCCGGATCTTGACCAACCACAAAACACTTAGGGCTCATATAACCTTCGTTTTTCGCCGTTTGGATTTTGATAAAATACTTAGGTGCCCAAACGTTGTGGTTACGAGCATCGAATACCTTTACCACAGTTCCAACTGGAACAAATTCTACCACCTTCGAATTCGAATCTGGTTCTGAATACAATGGTACAGTAAAATCCAAACTTGCTTTGTTGGTTTTGGCATCACAATTTTTATGCCAAGTCACTTCTGCGTTTTTGGAACAAGCGGTAACGCTCATTCCTATGATCACAAGTAATACTAATTTCAGTTTCAAAACAATTCTCCTATTGGTGGTGGTGAAGGCACTCGTTCAAACGAGGGTCACCAACCGGAACTAAACTATGTTTTTCGAACTTTTTGAAGACAAAGAAACCAAAAAGACCAACCACTCCTACAGTGCCGCCGAAAGCTAAAACAAAGTGAAGGATTGAGAATTTTTCAAAGTTTGCTGGGAAGACCAACCAGAAAAGTTCAAAGAACTGAACTGCTAAGATCCATACCGACAATTTCCAAAGGAAGTCGATGTCTCGTTTGTTAGGACGATTCAGTAAAAGTAAGAACGGAATCACAAACTTCACGAAAGGAAGGAGGAGAGTTGTATAACCCCAACCGCCTGTCATACGCATTTCATAGAAAAATGTTTCCTCAGGGATGTTTGCATACCAAATGAGCATGAATTGTGAGAAACCCACGTAGGCCCAAAACGTTGTCATCCCTAGTAAAAACTTGGCGATGTCGTGGTAGTGGTTTTCATTCACTGCTTCACCCAAGTATCCATTTTTCTTTAGAATCGCAATGACGATTAAGTAAGAAGCAAGGGATGTTTGGAAGGCACCGGCAAAGGCATACACTCCAAACATAGTGGAGAACCAATGCGGAGAAAGTGACATGAGAAGGTCAAAGGACATAAGGCACCAGGACACTGCGAAGAAAAGGATGAATCCTCCGGAAATCTTAGCAAGGGTCTTTGTGGTATCCACAACTTTGTCTTTGTCTTGGCCAACTGACTTCCCGTGGAAGATGTAAGCAAAGACAGACCAAACTCCAATGAAAAGCACACAGCGAATGATAAAGGATGTTGGATTTAAGTAACCTGATTTGTGGTGGATGAGGTGGTCGTTTTCACGAACAGTCGCATCTGCCCACTCATAGAGGTCATGCATTCCAAAGATCACTCCCACAAGGAGAAGTCCAGCAATGGGTGCAAATAATCCGTAGGTTTCAAAAATCCTACGAACTGTCACAGACCACTGAGAACCAGTTAGGTGTTGGATTGCTGTAAAGAAAATCCCTGTGATGGCAAGTCCAATCACGAAGTATGCGCCAATGAGTAAGATATGGTATCCTAAATTCGTATGGTGGAAATGACCTGCCTCGTCCATATGGCGAGACGTCTCATGACCAAATCCAAAAAAGGCGATGAGAAAACTCACCACTCCCACTCCGATCATGGCAATGAGTGCATTACGAACGGACACTGGCAGTTTGAACTGCAATAATGTTTCGTCTAGTTTCGCTGCTTTTGTAGAGCTCATAATTTCCCCTAGTTCGCCTTTTTATTTTTCACTTCATATTCTTGAAGTTTGCGGATGTAAGCGATGAGCTTCCATCTGTCTTCTGGTTCGATTTGGTAAGCATAACTTCCCATAAGACCCCGACCCATCGTGATGATGTGGTAGATTTGTCCATCGGACCAACTACGTATTCTTTCAGAAACAACTGATGGAGGTGGTTGTTGGAACTTTGGAGCCGGTCCCACAACTGATCCGTTTCCTAAACCTTGGACACCATGGCATGGTGTGCAGTAGGTTTGGTAACGTTTTTCTCCGATCATGAGATCCCCTAAACTTGCCTTACCAATCGGATTTTTTAATCCTTTATCGGCACCAGGAAGTGTGTCCGGAGTTGCTTCTGCCGCATAAGGGTATGGAAAGTATCCCACTGGGATGGCACCCTTTGGTGGAATGCGAGATGCCGATCCATTCGATGCAAAGGAATCATCCTCTTGGGACTCTCTTGCAGGAGAGTCATACATATTCGGAAAGTATTCATAAACAGGAGTTTTATAATCGCAATTTGCGAGAAAAACTAATGCCACGAGTGCGAAAACACGAAAGATGTTTTGTTTCATTTTTGGTTCTCCGGTTTCACAACGGTTACTTCGGATCCACCAAGGCTTTTCACAAACGAAACCACATCGGATTCGTTATACCCTTTAGCAGACTTTGGAATCCAAAGACCGAATTTATGAGACGTCAAATCCGGATGTAGGATCCGACGAGTTGCTTTGGGAATCCCGCTTAAAAAACATAAAGCTGCTACTGTGTAAATCCCAGCAGCAAAAACGGTTAATTCAAAGATGATTGGCACATAGGCAAACCATGCATTGAGAGCTTTTCCCGAGATATTGAGAGGCCAGTCATGTGCATGCGTTAAGTATTGGAATGAAATTCCAATGGTGCATCCAAAAATCCCCGCAAAGAAAGTGACCCAAGGGAGTCCTGATCTAGGAGTTCCCATGGCTTCGTCAATCCCGTGCACTGGGTAAGGAAGGATACAATCAAAACCAGTGTATTCCTTTTCCTTTGTTTTTTCTGCCGCATGCATGATGGCTTCAGGAGTGTCGAATATTCCGAGCACACCTTCGTCCATTTCTTTGTATTTATGAAACTGTTCTAATTTTGGAAGATACATACTAGTGGTGTGCTCCTTCTTTTTGTGGCATCACTGTTTTTACTTCTGCAATCGCAATCACTGGCATGATTCGGCACCAGAGAAGGAAGAGAGTGAAGAAGATACCAAACGTTCCGATTAACATCGCGTAGTCGAAAAGAGATGGCGTATACATAGCCCAACTGGATGGTAAAAAGTCACGGTTTAGTGTCATCATGATCACAAATCGTTCAAACCACATACCCACGTTCACCACAAGGGAAGCAACAAACATCACGGGGATGTTGTAACGGAGTTTGCGGAACCAGAACACCTGTGGTGACAATACGTTACAAGAAATCATGATAAAGTAAGCCCAACCATAAGGACCAAATGCTCTATTCCAGAATGCGAACACTTCGTATTCGTTCCCAGAATACCAAGCGATGAAAAATTCTGTTCCGTAAGCAAGACCCACAATAAGACCTGTCACCATCATGATTTTATTCATGTTGTCCAAGTGTTTCATTGTGATGTAGTTCTTTAAGTTGAACACTTCACGAGCAATGACCATAAGGGTTACCACCATCGCAAATCCGGAGAAAATCGCACCGGCAACGAAGTATGGAGGGAAGATGGTCGTGTGCCAACCTGGAAGGATGGAAACCGCGAAGTCGAAGGATACGATGGTGTGAACCGAAAGTACAAGTGGTGTGGAAAGAGCGGCCAAAATCATGGAAACGATTTCCAAATGAGACCAAGCTCTTGCCGAACCAACCCAACCAAAGGCTAGGACGTTGTATAAGTTCTTTCTCCAAGTTTCCGTTGCACGATCCCGAAGGGTCGCAAGGTCAGGGATAAGACCCAAATACCAGAACACCATGGAAATGGAAAGGTAGGTAGATACCGCAAATGTGTCCCAAATCAGTGGGGAACGGAAGTTCACCCAAAGTGGTCCCCTTTCGTTTGGATATGGGAAAAGCCAAAATCCAAGCCATGGACGACCTACGTGGAGGATGAGGTTTGATACCGCAACGAGTACGGCAAAGATGGTCATCGCTTCCGCGGCACGGTTGATCCCTGTTCTCCATCCTTGGCGAAAAAGGTATAATACCGCAGAGATCAATGTCCCTGCGTGACCGATACCAATCCAAAATACGAAGTTGACGACGAAAAACCCCCAACCCACTGGGTTGTTGATCCCAAGTAAGTAAAGGCCTTCGTAAAACAAATAACCGATAATGGCTACGTCGATCAGGGTGATTGTCAAAACCAATAGGAAGGTATTCCACCAAAGTTTGGTAGGGAAATCTTCGTTTGGTTTTGCGATATCAACGGTTACATCTTTTAGCGATTTCCCGCCTGTGACCAGGTCGGGGATATCTAATTTATCTCTAACTGCTTGTGTTAATGACATTCCCTTTGTGTTCTCCCTGTTAAACTTCGTTTCGAACTCGGGTCAAATAACTGACGGCAGGTCCGATGTTTAGGTATTCCAGAAGTTTGTAAGACCTAGGGTCTTTCAAGAGCTTCGCTACTTTTGATTCAGGATCGTTTACGTTACCGAACACAATGGCACCGGAGGCACAAGTTTGTTCACAAGCGGCTTTCACTTCCCCATCTTTCAGAGTGCGCCCTTCGTTTTTCGCTGCGATTTTTTTCTCAGCAACACGAGAAGCACAGAAGTTACATTTTTCCATGACCCCACGAGAACGAACGGTGACATCTGGGTTTAGGCCAAGGTTTCTTGGAGGGCGTGCCTTAAACGTTGGCATTGCATCCCCAAGCAAACTATGTTCATTCCAATGTTCTAACCAGTTAAAACGACGCACTTTGTAAGGGCAGTTGTTCGAGCAGTAACGAGTTCCCACACAACGGTTGTAAACCATATCATTGGTTCCTTCCGAACTGTGAACGGTGGCTGCCACTGGACAAACTGTCTCACAAGGAGCGTTATCACAATGTTGGCACATGAGTGGTTGGTGTGCGATTTCGAGTGATTCTGGTTTTTCAGGATCACCAATGTAGTAACGGTCGATACGAAGCCAATGCATCTCACGACCCATTCTCACTTCGTCACGTCCTACCATTGGCACGTTGTTTTCAATATTACATGCAACGACACAAGCACCACAACCAGAACAAGAAGTTAGGTCGACTGCCATCCCCCATTTGTATCCAGGGTAAGCGAATTGGCTTCCTGGTTGGTCGGAAGGAGCGTTTGCCCCTTGTGCTCTTTGTAATTTTCCATCGATTAAGATTTTAGGAATCTCAGGCTCAGGGATCCCTGCACTTGGATTCTTAGAATAGTCTTGTAGTTTTGCGGAAATGATAAGAGGTCTTTCTTTCCATTCCACACCCATCATCACACCAGGGCTCATCATATGATGGTCTTGCGTGGTAGCGAGTTTGTATTTTTTTCCTGTAGGGGAAAGAGTGATGGATAAACCAGAGTAAACCGTTGTTCCGTTGACTTCCGCTGCAAGGAGGCTTGCATTTTTACCCACACCATTACCGATCTCACCCACATTAGTCCTTCCGTAACCAAGAGCAATTCCCACCGCTTCCGGGTGAAGTCCTGGTTGGACAAGGGCTGGAAGTTCAAATGACTTTCCGTTTACCGTCACAGTCACCACGTCGTTTAGTTTGATTCCCGACGAACGTGAGTATTGTGGGCTGATCGCCACATAATTGTCCCAAGTGACTTTAGAAACTGGATCTGGAAGTTCTTGGAGTTGGGAGTTGTTGGCTCTTTCTCCTGTTCCGAGAGCTGTGCTTTCGTATAGGGAAACTGTTAAACCAGATTTGGAAGGTGCGAGAGGTGCGATGGTTCCTCGGAAAGAGCGCCCTGCTTTGTCAGCTTTTGGATTTCCGGAAACAAGGACACCTTTGCGAAGTAAGTCTTCCCAATTGGTTTTTTTCGAGTATTTTGTTTTGAGGTATTCGTAGAGAGACTCGGAACCAAGTAACTTTCCACCAGCCCAACCAATGAGCATATCTTCAAATGCTTTGGATTGGAAAAGAGGTCGGATGGTTGGTTGTTGAACCGATACAATTCCTGCCACGGATTCGTTATCACCCCAAGACTCAAGGAAGTGTGATACAGGAGCAAGCCAGTTGGAAGCAAGGGCTGTTTCATCCGCACGGTCAGAAACTTGTACCACTTGCGCTGCTTCATGAAGGAGTTTTTTCCACTCATCACCGTTCGGTGCTTCATACACAGGGTTCACACCAAAAAGAATGACCACTCCGGCCTTTCTTTCCTTTAAGTCTTTTGCGAGAGATTTTAAGTTTTCAGCGTAGTTGGATTTTCCTTCTTTCAAAGGATTTCCCGCATCGATGGTTTTTCCATCGTTACCAAGCATGCTGTTTAACATATTGACTGCGATTTGCAAATCCACTGCATCTTCAGTGAGTGTGTTCGATCCACCAGAAACCACAAGGGATTCACCCTTAGCAGAAGCGAGAGCCTTCGCTGTGCGAACCACAACTTCTTTGGAAATACCAAGTTCAGAAGCAGTCGTATCAACGTTGATTCCGGAGACACCAGTGGCGCCGCCTACTCCCAAATCAGAGAGTGCCTTTGCAATTAAGAGGGCAAACTTTCTTTGGTCACCAGGTTTGATGGGAACTCTTTGGTCAGCATTCGAACCTGCCATGGACGGGTGAGATTCTGCTGCGATGAAAACATTCATCGACTTAGAATTTCTTTGTAAGTCTCTTCGTTTTGAAAAATCGTTGTGATAGTTGACTTGGTTTAAGAAGTCACTATCGATGGAAAGGATCACTTTTGCTTTATCAAAGTGGTAGTTTGGAAGAACTGCCTTTCCGTATGATTTTTCTTGTGCAATGGTGATCGCATCATCAGAAGAAGCAAAAGCCACTTCTAAGTGTTTTCCACCACCAACAGATCGTAAAAATTCAGAAACAAATTCTTTAGTTGCAGGAGAAGAAAGAGGTTTTGTGACAATGACCGTCTTTCCTTTGTTTGCTTGTAATTTTTCTTTTACGTCTTTATCTAAAACAAACCAGTCACTGGACTTAGCGACACCATTCACAATTTGTTGTGGTTCTTTGGCACGGTCTGCATCATAAAGATCAAAAATAGAAGCTTGTCCAGAAGCACATAATGCACCTTCTGAAATTGGATGGTTTGGATTTCCTTCGAGTTTCAAAGGACGGCCATCTTTTGCTTTTACGAGTATCCCACAACCAACTGAACATCCACCACAAACCGAAGCATAGTGATAAGAGTGTCCATGTTTTACGAAGTCGTATTGTTCTACTTCGTTATTGTCTGGATTTTTAATGGTGAGGTTCACATAAGGAACAATTTTTTCAGCTGGTTTTTGGATACAACCAACCGTCGTCATCACAACGGATGCACCCATAAACTTTAGGAATGTTTTTCTATCAAAGTCACCTTTTTTGATTTTTGCAATCAAAGGATCTGGTGATTTGTAGAACTCTTGTTTTTGGAGTTCTTTTTCGCGAGAAGTACCGCGAAGTTCATAAGACTGCCAAAGCGACTTTTTTTCTTTTTGGAAACTATCGTCTTTCATCATAAATTATTACTTGTCTCCCGATTATCTGTGGCACGTAGAACAATCGTTAGGAGCATTGTTCTCTCTATGGCAATCGACACAAAATCCCATATTGAGGGACTTGGACTGTTTAACCTTTACCATCTCTGCCATGTTGCCATGACATGTGGAACAATCAACGCCGCGTTGCACGTGTCGTGAGTGGTTGAAGTATACGAAGTCTGGTTGGTCATGGACCTTCACCCAGGAAACTGGAGTGTTGCTTTCGTATTGAGCTTTGAGCCACTTAACATGTTCTTGGTTTCCCGCTACGTTACCTGCTCCATGGCAGTTCATACAAGTGGAACTTGGGGGAACTGTGGCATGGGCCGAGTTTTCAACGCCTGTATGGCAATACTTACAGTCGATTTTATTATCGCCCGCATGTATCTTGTGGTTGAAGGGGATGGGCTGGTCGGGTGAATAGCCCACATAACGGCTAGGTGAAAAAATCAAATATGCAAGCGCTGCAACTGCAACGATGGGCACAGAGATCTTGAGTATTTTTATATTCATTCGCAGATTTCCTGAATCCGTTTACACTGTCTTCTGACAAGGAAAGGTAAAATCCGAAAAAAAGCAAGTATGTAAGGGTTTTGGATGCGAAAAAACATTAAAAGAGACATAATCGAATTTTTTTTCAGAACTTTCTTAGTTGAAACTTAGTCTCAATAAAACCAAAAAATGCCACCAAACAAATGTTAAAAAAGAGATACAATTGGGTGGATAGGATGGGAATCCAATGAAGGGAGGGAAGGAATTCGGATCGATCCTAAGGCCTGTGCAAAAAAAAGGCCCTGACTTTGACATCGAAGGGCCCTAAAAACCAGACTTACACAATTTAGCCTAGTTATACTTTCGAGTTTTTAGAAGATTTCCCCTGCATTTTTTTCACCCAAACCAAAGAAATTTTCTTTGTGACAAGGTTTCTTGTCTCTTTCTTGAGGAAAGTGATGGTAGGTGTGGCCACTTTGAAGGCATCTTTCTCTAAAACTGGGATGATTTCGTAACTAGATCCTACCATCTCTCGCAATTGGTCCAATTTTTCAGATGGTAAAATCATCAGTCGTTCCGGTTTTTCGGACCAAAGTTTATCCAATTTCTCTCGATCATAGATATTACGAAAATTTCGTTCCGCATAAAACCCATAGGATCGTTTGGAATTGGACATCCAAAATGTATAAACGACAGGTTCTTCTGGTTCTAATTCCTTTATTTTTGCTCCAAATTCTTTCGAAGGTTGGTAACTTGTAAGGAGAGGATAAAACTGCAAACTGATCGCAGAGAAAAACAGAGTCGCACCCACAAGTGTGATGAGAATTTCAAGAGGGATGAGTTGTGCCGAAAGCAAAATGAAAACAATCCCAATCGCACCGAAAACATAGTACAAGATCCCAACATCCGATACAAACACGGGGATTAAAAAATACCCAACTAGATACACGAGACCAGCGATGAGAAAGGATGGCCTGAGTCTTGCGACATTGGACTGAAACAGACTCTCTTCCATGATCTTTCCAAAGTAGAGAGCAGCCGCAGGAAGTACCCAATAGGTATACTGAGGCAGTGGGTATCGGGAAAAAGATATGAGAAACAAAAAGAGAAAGACCCAAAAGGGAATCACATAATCCACTTCTTTGTATTCATTGGCACGAATCTTTCTTAGGATCTCTTTCCATCCAAGTGATTTGGTGTATTGGTAGGAATGGAAAACAAGATAGATGACCATGGGCACAAGCCCGCTAAAGAATGCCCAAGAAAAGGATTTATAAAAATAAAAAGGATCAAACTTGATATCATACATTTCTCGGTAAAAACGACCGAAAGACTGGATCCACAAAAAGAAAACGGGACCATAGGAATTGAAGTTTTGGTATAAGAAGTAACACCAAAGTGCCGGTAACGAAATTAAAACAAAAATCCCTGTCGGAACTTTCATGGAAAAAAGCAACTTCCAATCTCTGCGAAATAAGATGTCTCCTCCAATGGAAATGGCAGGGATCACAACAGAAATGGGACCCTTTGTGATAAAGCCCATCGACATCATGAGATACATCAGATAAAAATAATTTGGATTTTGTTTTCTACCCAAATAGTAAAAATGATAGGTAAACACCAAATAGGCGGTAAGATATACATCGATTTTGGGATCGACAATCATGGCATACACACCTGGTGCCAGTAAATACGCAAGTGACGCAAGGTATCCTTGTCTTTCTTTTCCACCTGTCAAAATCGTGATGCGGTAGATGGAATAAACAGAAAGCAAACTTAGGAAAATGGCTGGAATTCGAAAGGCAATGTTATTGATTCCAAAAAAGAAAAAAGATGTGGCTATCGTCCAAAATGTTAGGATGGGTTTATCTAAATAGCGACGTCCATTGTCGATGAGAGTAAAAAAATCATTCGAAAGGACAAGTTCTCGGCTAATGCCTGCATATTGGGCACTGTCAATGTCAATCACATCAAGTGGCAATGTGAAAAGGATTGGCAAAGACGCCATTAGGAGTAAAATTCGATAAAAAATACGTTCCGATGCGGAGAGAGATTCTTTCATTCAAATGTACCAATTTGGACAAGGCATTGTCCAAACCCCTTGCAAGAGTTTGGTTCTTGGTCAAAACATTGTAATATATCACTATTATGTGTGGTACATCCATCCATACATTGGATTCGCCCTGTTCGTTTCACATCAGGAGAGAGTGTGAGTTTGAGTTCCTCTTCTGTACAAGAAACAAATTTTTCACATGCCATTTGGCATTTTTGTTCCACGATGTCTTGGCAGTTGGAAACATTAAGAGCCAAACACAAAATCAAAATCCACTTACTTTGTCGTTTCACTACGAATTCCTTTGAGAGCTAACATTCCACAAGCGCCATTGATGTCCCGACCAGGACTTCGGCGATTGAGAATGGGAGCTGTTGTTTTTGCTTTGAGATGCATGACAAAATCTTTGACCTCATCATCAGTGGGTCTACGCCATCCCGTAAAATCTGTATTGAGGGGGATCACATTGATCTTACATTTGTTCACAGACCTTGCAATTTTTGCGAGCCGTTCTGCATTGTCCCGGCCCATGTTCACATCGGGAATCATCACATATTCAAAAGTGATGGCACGATCGAGTTCCTTTGTGAATCGTTTGGCAGAATCAATGAGTTTTTCTAATGGATGTTTGTCGTTTACGTCCATGACAGAAGAACGTGCGTTCGGGTTTGGGTGGTTCAGAGAGATGGCAAAATTAAAAGGTTCTTTATTTTCAATGAAACGATTGATCCCTGTTGTCACTCCAGCTGTGGAAATCGTAATCCGAAGGGCACCGAGTCCAAAGGCATCCTTGTCACGTAAAATGTGGGCTGCTTTCATCACTGAAAAATAATTGTGCATGGGCTCACCCATTCCCATAAATACAATGTTTGTCGCTCGGTCTCCCACAAGACGCTCTACTTGCAAAACTTGGTCGAGGATTTGCCAGGTTTGTAAATTGCCTTTGTATTCCAAAAGGCCTGTGGCACAAAATTTACAATTGAGGGTACATCCAATTTGAGAGGAAATACAAATGGTTTTTCGGCCCCCATCCCCTGAGGGAATCCAAACCGCTTCGATCTCTTTGTTTTCACCCACATAAAAGGTAAATTTACGAGTGCCATCTTCTTTGGAAACCAAATCGCGGCCGATTTCAATTTCAGGGTATTGGGTGTGCTCTTTTAACTTTTCCCGAACCTCTTTGGAGAGGGTAGTAAACTGATCAATTGTCGTATAACGACTCTTATAAATTCCCGTGTAAATTTGTGCCGCTCGGTATTTTTCAAGACCCAAGGAAACACATATCTCTTCTAGTTCTTTTTTGGTTTTCCCTTTGAGAACAGGTATTTCCTCTTTCATTGTGTAGGTCCTTTCACCATTAGCCAATCTTTTCTTTGCCACCTTACGGGACAAGAAATTACATTCTTTCTAAAAGTCTTACCCCAAAAAGCCCGCTGGAACAAGTTTAAATTCATAGAAACGTCACAATCTATGTAGTTTATTGGAAAGAAATGGACATTGACTTAGTGGACGTGATTCAAAAGCCTAGTCTCTAGTGAGGAAAATACACGCATGAATAGCGATGCCTTTATGGAATACGCCTTTATCGTCATGGTCGCACTGATCGGTATTGAAATTTTTGTTTCTTATATGAAGGGCAAACAATTTTACCGTTTGAATGTTCTCATAGCTGATGTTAGCACAGGTGTCATCTTTGCACTTGTGGGAGTGGTCATCTTACTTGGTGCCCTTTATGTTTATGATATCGTCGAAAAGAATTACTCTTTGTCTGCACTTGGTTATCATTTTTTCCCTCTGATAAGTCCCTTCCAATTTTCACCTAGTTTTGTTGTGAATTGGCAGGCCCTTGGTGCTTGGACTTTCTCTGTGGTATTTGCTGATTTTATCTACTACTGGTTTCACAGGCATTGCCATGAAATCAATTTGTTTTGGGCAACCCATGTCACCCACCATTCCACTCAAGAAATGAACCTATCGGTGGCGTTTCGTGGGAACGGCTTACAAAGGATTTTTGAATATACGTACTTCCTTGCGATGGCACTCCTTGGAATCCCATGGGCGATGTTTTTATTGAGCCACCGGATCTTAAAAGTATACCAATTTGTGGTCCACACCCGTTTCATTGGCAAACTTGGATTTTTGGAAGAATTTATGGTGACTCCTTCTAACCATAGAGTCCACCACGGAACCCAAAGGAAGTATCTCGATCGTAACCACGGTGGGATCTTTATCATTTGGGACCGTTTGTTTGGATCCTTTGAGTGGGAAACAGATGAACCAATCTATGGTTTGACAAAACCAGTGAACTCATTTAATCCCATCACAGTCAACTTACACGTGTTTAAGGATATGTTCTTTCAAATCTTCAAATGTAAGTCGATGGGAGATATTTTCAAAACTATTTTTGGACCTCCCGGTTGGAAACCAACCTACTTACAAACGCCTGAGGATGCCTTCAAAGAACCAGCTTACACGGAAAAGTATGATCCAAAACCTCCTATGGGTGTGATGGTCTATGTGGCACTGCAAGCGGCTGTCCTTATGGCAGTGGGACTTGTGATTTGGAAAGTTGCCAAAATCAATTTAGAACAAGATATGACAAGCCTTGGGATCTTATCCTTAGTGATCATTTTTAGTTTGTTTTCCATTGATCGAACAATGGAAATGAAACGTTGGTCACGCCGGACAGAAGTGGTGCGGAATATGCTCTTTATAGTTGCTTTTGTTCTGGCACTTGTTTATTCCAATATCCCCCAATATTGAAATTTTTGCCATCCCACTCATTGGCCTTTCGTTTGTATCCTTAGTTTGGATCATCCTCAAACGAAAAACTTTTTTTGATTTGAGTAATATTTCTAATACTTGGTATTAGATTTTATTTCTTTTAGGACGGACTCTGAAGGGAACAATTTGTTCGACTTCAGAAGTTCGTCTCCTAAGTTCAAATACGCTTTTGTTTTCTCTGCATGATTTTTGCATAAATTTAAGTTTTGGTAACAGAGTCCAAGGTCCACAAATGGTTCCTTGATGGTTTTGGTTTCCCCTTGCCCACCTGTGACCGATTGGTAATACAAAAAATCATCTTCGATCCAACCAAAAATATTTCCATACGCAAAATACGCAGAAGAACCTTTGACCTTCCTTAGGTCACGGCCCATGACGCTGAAATACATTTCCCTTTCCATAAACCCAAGGATGGTCGGAATGAGATCAAGTTGGGACGTAAAATCTTCCCGGATCTCTGGTTTGATTTTCCCTGGGGCATAAATGAGTAGTGGTACATTTCGATCTTCATAATAATTGAGAAACCTATGGTGGCTATGGTCGGAGACAAAAAAGAAAATCGTATCCTTAAAGTAAGGTGCCTTTTTTGCCTTTTCCAAATATTCATATAGGGCAAAGTCTGCGTAATGTAAAACATTTAGGTATTCACTATCTTGTGTGTCCTTTCCAAACAAACGGTATTTTTCATCTGGAACTTTGTATGGGTAGTGAGTTGTCCCTGTATGGATCACAGAGACGATTGGTTTTTCTGGACTCACGTTTAACAGACGTTTGTGCATGGCGTCAAGCGACGATTCGTCTAAGTAACTCCAAGGTCCAGTTTTATAGTCTGGATTTTTTTCTAGGTCTTGTTTGCCGACAAGGGTATCAAACCCCCAGTGGTACATGATACTCCCTTTGTTATTAAAACTCAAATCCGTCCCTGTGACAAAAAGGGTTTCATAACCGATGGTTTTTGCAATATTCCCAAGCCCCGAAAACCGGTTGAGGATTTGGGGCGTACGAACGGCAGTCAGACCAGGTCTGTCAGGGATCCCACCCATAAGCGCCATAAGACCATTCGTGGTTCGACCCCCACTCGCAAAAAAATGTTTAAAGAACATTCCTTGGCGGATGAGTTGGTTGAAGTAAGGGGTGACAACCTTCCCTTCCACTTTTCCAGTCCCAATGATATCAATGAACTTCCCTGTCCAACCCTCAAGCACAACCACAACGATATGAGGGAGTTGTTTTTTGGAACTGACAGTAGTTTTACGAAGTAGCGGGTATTCCTCACTCACAAATTCGGCACCGGGATATGCCACTTCTTTTCGCACAAATGATGTGGCATCCGATAATTTCATATAATGGCGGTCATCCACCTTTGTCATTTTGAGATCGGTGATGACAGTAAAACCAGGATTCAAAACCAAATCATTGGTAATGGTCTCCTTTGTGATGATGGCATCACTTGTTCGAAGTGGGCTTGTTTGGATCCCTCCCCTGATACCAAGAATGAGTAAGCTTAAGACCAGTAAAAATTGAAGCCCGGCCCATTTGTAATGCAAATTCACATGGGAATACGGAAACTTAGATTGGATCTTATAAATGCCAAACCCAATGCCCCCAATGACAACGATCCCAAGTAAAAACAAAAATGGATTTTGCGAAAAGGCTGAACCAACAAGGGGCAACATTTCAAACCCAAGGTAGGCAAACGCTTCGTATCCTAAGTGTTTGTTTCCATTCTCATAATAAATCAAATCAGCAATGAGTAAAAAAAGGAGAAGGATGATGAATACAACAGGAAGTGTCCGCCAAACCGCTCTGTAAATCCGATTGCGATTCAAAAAATGCAATGTGGAATACAAAAGACTAAACCCAAGTAACACGCATAAAACGGAGATATCAAATCTAGCTCCTTTTAAAAATGCCTTTAAAATGATCCAAACCGATTTATCATTCATTCGGTAGGAATACATAAGAAAAAAAGCGATGCGGTAAATGGTTAAAAATACAATTCCAAGCCCTGCAAGCAGGAGATGGAATCGAATATAAAATGGAATATGGGAAAAGAATTTTTTCATATCAAACGGTTTCTTTGGTCTCTACTAAATTGAATTAAGCGATACTTGTTTCAAGGGTCATCTTGGGATTACGGAATCTGTTTCACAATTTTGTATATGGTTCCTGTTTGGTAGTCGGCAACAAAGATTTCTCCTTCGCTGTCTTGGCCAAATGTTGGGATGAGGATATTCCATTTTCCAAGAGCGATTGTTTCCGTCATTTTGGTATTTTCACCAGGTTTTGGAATGCCAACAGCCCAAATTTTCCCTTGGATAAAATCACCAAACACATATTTGCCTTTTAACTCAGGGATGGAAGTTCCAAAATACACATACCCACCTGTGATGGATTGCCCTTCTTCCCTTCCGTATTCATAGAACGGAGATTGGTAAAGAGAAGGATTACATCCATCCGTAAAACAATGGAACCCTTCTGTTTGGTTCCATCCGTAATTTTTCCCTGAAAGGATGATATCCACTTCTTCATAGGCATCTTGTCCCACATCTGCGGCAATCAAACGTCCGTCAGGCGAAAAACTCATCTTCCATGGATTCCGAATCCCGTAAGCAAAGATTTCAGGAAGGAAACCTTGTTTTCCGATAAAAGGATTGTCTTTCGGAATGGAATAAGGTTTTTTTCCAATCGGATCGGGAACGGGCGAGATTCGTAGGATGGAGCCAAGTAAGGTGTTCGGATTTTGTCCGTTATTTTTTGGATCAGCCCGCCAGCCACCATCCCCAAGACCAATGTACAGATGTCCATCGGGACCAAATGTGATTTGCCCCCCATTGTGATTCGGGTATGGTTGTTCCACCTCAAGTAAGACTCGTTCGTTTTTTAAAGCCATCGTTTCAAAGGAATTTGGATTTTCCACTTCCCATTCTGCAATCACCGTCATATCACGGTTTGCTGAACTGATCACAGTATGAGTGTATACCTTTGGTTCTTTGGGATACTTTGGATGGAAGGTAAAACCAAGAAGACCTTCTTCGCTATCAGTGATCACTTGAAAAGACTTTAACACTCGTTTGTTTTTTTTATCGCGATCAAATAAAATGAGATCCCCTGCTTTTTCCAAAACGAATAAAAAGGGACTGTCCCCTGGTGGGAATTGGATGTCGGTTGGTTCCTTTACTTTGACGACTTCCTGTAGTGAAATTGAAAGTTGTTTTCTTTGGGCATCGGGTCCAATAAAAATCGGTTTGCCACCCAAAACCTTTCCATCGGTTTCATATTTTTTGCTGAATGTTTTTAAGATCTTTCGACCCAAATCATCACAGGCAAGGGAGGAAAGGGAAACGGAAAGAAGGGATAGAATGATTATGATTTGGTTTTTCATACAACTGTTACTTGTCATAGGATAATTCGCTTGGATTTGTATCCGCAATCAAAAAACTTTGGAAACTGTGATGAAACTTTTTTCTCTTCTCTGTGTTCCCATTTTCTTTTTATTCGCCTATTTACAACTGAACGATCCCGATCCCTATGTATGGTTTCCGATTTATGCGATTGTAGGGATCTTTGCTGGTATTCGAATGTTTCGAAGATTACCGAAATGGATTGGGTATGGAATCATCCCCCTGTATCTAGTTTTATCGGTCTACTATGCTACAGAGGCTCCCTATTTTGGAATGGAGGTGGAAGAAGTGCGAGAGTCATTGGGACTTCTCATCGCCGCAGGCGCTGTTTGGGTATTCGTGTTTAAAAAATAAAAACCAAAAATTTGATTTTACGTTTCGGCGATGACTTTTCCGTCTTCTAAGATCATACGAATGAGTTTTGTCATCTCCACAGAATACTCCACATCGAGATGTTTGGTGACACCTTCACAGAATCCATTGATGATGAGTAGTTTCGCATCGTCTTCCGACATACCCCGTGATTGTAAGTAAAACAATTGGTCATCGTCAATTTTGGAAACAGTGGCTTCGTAATTGAGAGTTCCCTCTTCGCCTGATACATCGTTATACGGATAGGCGTGTGACTGGGAACGGTTGTCCATCATCAGACCATCACATTTGATATGGCTATAAGATCCTTTGCTGGAAGGTTCAAACTTGACTAGGCCTCGGTAGGAATTGATCCCACCATCAAGTGCTACACCTTTTGCTAAGATATTAGAACGTGTGTTTTTACCAACGTGGATGATCCGCGCTCCTGTATCTTGCACCTGTCCACTGCCCGCAAAGGCAAGGGACAATACATCCCCAGTCGAGTGGTCCCCTTGTAGAATGATCCCAGGGTATTTGATGGTATTGGCACCAATATTACAATCCGTCCAAGTGATGTGGGCCGCTTCTTCGCAGATACCGCGTTTGACGGTCCAATTATACATATTCTTTTTCCAGTTTTGGATGGTGGTATAAAAAATTTTCGAATTCTTTTTGGCGACAAGTTCCACAACGGCTGTGTGGAAATTAGTGCCTTTGTCTTGGACAGAGGTACAACCTTCGCTGTATTCCAAGTGTGCCCCTTCATCGGCGATGAGAAGCGTACGTTCATATTGTCCGGAACTAGCAGCAGTTACTTTAAAATAGGCTTGGAGTGGCATAGGAGTCTTTATCCCTTTCGGGATGTAGGCAAAAGAGCCTCCACTGAAAACACATGAATTGAGAGCAGAGAATTTATTATCACCAATCGTGACAACTGTTCCCAAATACTCACGGACAAGTTCCGGGTATTCGCGGATGGCAGTGTCGATATCACAGAAAATGATTCCTAAATCAGTGAGTTCCTTTTTGACATTGGCATAAATTGTTTCGGAATCGTTCATGGTTTCGATCCCAGCCAAATACTTTCTTTCGTGTTCGGGGATTCCTAGTTTTTCAAAACTACGAAGGATTTCAGGATCTACTTCATCCCAAGATTTTTTTTTCTTTTGGTTGGATCCAACATAATGGACATAGTCATCAATATTGATATGAAACTGCGGGATAAAACCCCAGGTTGGCATTGGCTTTTGTTCATACACCTCAAATGCTTTGAGACGGAATTCAGCGAGCCAACTAGGTTCATTTTTGATATGGGAGATGGACTCTACAACCTTACGCGTCAAACCTTTTGGAAAATTGTCCGCTTGGTAAAATTGAACATTCGTCTTGTCCGTGTTTGTTGTAGATTCCATTGTTTCTCCCATTCTCTACTGATAGAGAAATTGAAATTAATTTACAGAAGCGAAGTAAGCTTTGGACCCTGTAGGATCTGCTTTCATCGTTTTTTTCCCTTCATCCCAGTTTGCAGGACAAACTTCACCATGTTTTTCCACGAATTGGAAAGCCTTGATGAGTCTGAGTGCTTCTTCAATGTTACGTCCTACTGGAAGGTCGTTAACAGTTGCTTGGCGGATGATACCTTGTGGGTCGATGATGAAAGTTCCGCGTAAAGCAACTCCTGCATCAGGACCTGACTCAATGAGAACACCAAAAGACTTTGCAATTTCTTTTGTTTTGTCTGCGATGAGTGGGTATTTGATCTCTCCAATACCACCTTCTTTTTTAGGCGTTTTTTTCCAAGCTAAGTGTGAAAATTCGCTATCAACAGATACACCCAAAACTTCAGCTCCGATCTTTTTAAAATCTTCTAGTTTTGCATCGTATTCAATGATCTCTGTTGGACATACAAATGTAAAATCAAGTGGATAGAAAAAGAGTACCACCCATTTTCCCTTGTAATCAGATAATTTGATTTCTTTGAAACTGTCCCCGATCACTGCGGTTGCTTTAAAATCAGGGGCATGTGATGTCACTTGTGGCATAATGTCACTCCTTAGAATTATTCTAAGTACAATGCTTAGATTCTGTCTAGATGTTTTTGTCTGAGCCGGAAGTTTTCCAAATCCCACTCCTCACTTGCCAAGGTTTGGAGAAACCTCTGGTCATGGCTCACAAGGATGAGTGTCCCCTTCCATTCTTGTAAGGATGTTTCCAATGCTTCAATCGATTTTAAATCCAAATGGTTGGTTGGTTCGTCTAAGACAAGCACCTCTGGATACGTATCGAGATGGAGTGCCAGGAAAAGTTTTTTTCCTTCACCTGGGCTCAAAGCCTCCGATTCCAAAAATCGTTTGGGATCACCTCCCAATCGATGGACAATGGAAAGTATGTCTGCCTGTTTCGAATCATTTGAGGATTGAAAGGTTTGGAGTAAAACCGTAAGTTCCTGTTTTGAAAATTCTTGAGGGAGGTAAACGGTTGCAATTTTTCTTTCCTTAAAATCTTCGATAAGATGCCTTAACAAACTCGATTTACCCGAACCATTCGCACCTGTGACTGCAATCCTCGATTGGGATCGAATCGATAAATGGAACTCTAATTCCAAAGAGAGAAAAGGAAGGACTAACCTTTCACCTTCATACAAAAACAAATGGTTCCGTTTTGTTTGAAGATTCTGCCACTCGATGCCAATCGTTTCTTTTTCTGGCAAAGTTTCCCAAATTTGTTTTTCCCTTTCGGCGCTTATCTCTGTCCTACGTTCGATTTGGTTTTTTAATCGGCCTGCCTGTCCATCTTTACCAGAAACTCGAACTAAATCTTTTTTAGCCCTCCCATCATGGTCATGGAGATCCAATCCTTTTTTGGACCTTTTGTTGTGGGAAAGGTTTGCTTCTTCCCTTCTCCGTTTCCATTCCTTCTCCAATTTTTTCCGTTCTACTTTGGCGGTTTGCCATTGGTGGATCCTGGCCTTTGCCTCTTTGTCTCTTTCGCGTTTGCCTTCCGAATAATTTCCGGGCCTTTGCTCCAAAAAGTTTTTTTCAAGAAAGATACACGACGAAGTCACCTCATCTAACAATGACCTGTCGTGGCTAATCAAAATCCCAATCCCATTATATGCCCGCATGGCTTCACGCAGGATCATTTGGCTTTTCAAATCCAAATGGTTCGTTGGTTCATCAAGGATGAGAACCTCTGGTTTTTTTGATAGAATTTGAGAAAGGAGAAGTTTTCGTTTTTCACCAAAACTTAGAGTTTCATAATCCTCGGCTTGTTGGATTTTGATTTGCAATAGGCTTTTCCAAAATCCAGTCTCTTTGGAATCATCGTAGAAAAACTCTCTCAACTCTTCTAACTCCATTTCAGTTCCTTGAGAAAGATACAATACATGGTGCGAACCGATGATCGATCCTTCGTCTAACGTAAGTTCACGTGAAATGATTTTGGCAAGAGTTGACTTACCACTTCCATTTTTGCCAATAAGTCCGGTCCAACCCGATGAAAAGTGGACATTCAAGTTTTCAAAGATGGGTGAAGAGTGGGTTTCGTAACGAAAGGTTCCGTTATGAATGCGAAGGGTTTTGGACATAAAACATGCTCCTAAAAGTTTCCAATTGAAAACGGTAAGCAAGTCTTGTCCTAATTTGATTCAGGAGAAGTGGAAATGTTGGTTTGTTTTTTTTTGCTTACCTAGTTAGGATTTGTCATTCTCATCGGAGTGCCCTCGACCTTCCCTGTTAGACTGAAATCAATACAACTGTTGTCAAGGATAAGTTGATTTTGTAAAGCGTCTTAGTCCGTCCAAACGAATGTTATCGTTTCCTGTATATGAATCAGTTTCCCTTCGCCATTAGGAATTTTTCCATGAACTCGGTGATGTCACGGATGTTACGGTTGATCATCTTACGAAGTTCTGGTGGGATATTTTGTGATTTGATGACTCGGTAATAATTGAGAGCATTCTTTAACATCTTCCGACGAGCAAACTCTTGTGCCTTCATGAGCATCGGTTTGTATTTATAATAGGAATATTCCATAATGGAATAGTTCTTCGACAAACGGAAGGCATGTGGGATTTTTCCAAAATCATAGGTAAGAGTGAGAAAGGGTGCATCATCCGCTTCAGGAGGTTTTAATTCCAAAACCCCATGGATGATTTTTTCTGGTTCATCTTCTGTGGCTTTTTCTGCCATCTCATCGAGTGGCATGGGAGATTCTTCTTCTGCAATCTCTCCCAAATCCCCATCCACAATTTCGATATCGGGGCCGTCGACATCATCAAAGGAAGGACCTTCTGTTTCCCCCGCCCCTTCCTTTGATTTCCGATCCCGAAATACTTCATCCGCATCTGGAAGTCCAATTTTAATGTCATCAGCGACAAGTGGTCTATTTGTCAGCTCGACTTGGATTGGCATATCGGTTTCAATGATTGTTTCCGACTTATGTTTGTTAGGATCAACTGCTTCCGGGAGTTCTACTTTCGAAGAAATGAGTTCATCGGTTTGTGGATCCACTGGATCGGGGAGTTCTAATTCCTTACGTAAAGAATCAGTTGCCTCTTGGAACCAATTTGGTTCTTCTTCGGAAGGTTTCCTTTCATCAGGATGGAGGAGAGGTTCCTTTTCATCACGACGGAGGTCACTTGGATCGGGAAGTCCGATGGGTTCCAAGTCCCAGGATTCTGGTAATTTTAAGTTAGGTTGTTCAGGAAAATAGGGTTTGAGTAAATCGTTTAAGGATGCCTCTTCCCCTTTTGCTTCCAATTCCTTTGCTTTTTTTTCTAATTTTTGGAGGGCTTGGTTTTTTAAGAACTCTTCACGTTCTTTGAACCGGTCCCGTTTCCTTCGATCGTCACCAGACCGTCTATCTTTCCTTCCAACTAAATTGTTTCTTCGGTCAGGACTTTTCCTCCGTTCCTCTCCAGACCTTCTGTCCACGAGGGGAAGGTCTTTGAACTGCTTCCAATCGTTGGAAAAAAATGTATCTTCTGGTAAATCTAGTTCGGAGACATCTTTTTTTGAAATCCGCTCCGCTAACTCTTGTATGTCGAATGGTTTCCTTTCTTCTTCTGTTCTTTGTTTACTTTCAGGTGGAACAAAAAATGGACCTACAATTCCCGAACCACTCGGTGCCAAAGGATACCCTGGGGCAGAAGGTGTCAATCCTCCTTGCGTCAAACCTTCGTTCAATGATTGTAAAAGTTGGTCTTGGTTTTGTGTGAGTGATGGATTTAAACTTGGTGAGGGGGGACTTGATTGTAAAAACTGATATACAATCGGGTGAACTAATTGGTTCCCACCTTCCACAGTTTGGTTGATTTGAGGTCCTCCGCTTTGCGGAGTTTCCCTTCCAGGCAACGGAGGTGGCGGAAACTCAGCTAAATTCTGTGGTGGGGAAAATTGTGGATCTTTCTGTGCATTCGGAAAGTTAGGTGGTGGCGAGTTTTGGGCAAATTGAATGGCACGCGCAATGGATTCGGCAAACAATTCAGAAACTTCTTTTAGTGCATGCACCAAATCACTTAAATCTTTATCTGATTTTTCCAAATTCCCAGGTGGTTTTGGTTTGGGTTTTTGATCCTTTCCTTGGGGTTTTGTTTCTTTGGAAGGATCACCTGGACTTTGGGGAGGATTGTCTTCTAAAAATTCTTCTAAATCCTGGATGTTCTTTTTGATTTTTTCTTTGATCGCGGGATCGGGGATACGATTTCCCGTACGTTCAAATATCTCAATAGCCTCTTCCACTTGTTCTGCTTCCACAAGTGCTTCCGCATTGAGAAGTGGCCTTCTATGAAACGAATACTTCGAATTTTTTGAGATGATGTCATCTGCTGAAAAGCTGATCTCTGGGCTTTCCCTTCTTGGCCTTTCGGATGCACTTTCTTGGGATGGGTCTTCTTCCCCAAAATCACCTAACGGAAGCTCACTTAACGACTTGGGTGGTTTTTCTTTTTCCCGTTTCCTACGTGGGCTTTTTTTCGGTTCAGAATCACCTAACTCTTCTTCGTCGTTTTCTTCCAACAAATCGGGAAGTTCTGAAAGTTTATCAGATAATGATTTTGCCTTTGGTTTGGATGTCTTTGGCTCTGTTTGGAAACCAAGTTCTTCTCCTCTTCCTTTTTTGGGACTTGGATCACTTGAACCTCGGCCTCCACCAGTTTTTTTTGTGGGAGCTTTCGGCTCTTCATCACCTTGTCTTTGTTTGAGTCTACGTTTTTGCCTAGGACTTAAATCCGATGATGGCCCACCACTCCCTTCACGGCGGCTAATCTCTTCAAGATCAGCACCGGTTCCAGAAAGACCGAGTAACATCATAAGGGTGGTTAACATAGAAGGGTTCTACTCTTTATTTTCGAGGTTTAGAGGACCATAACTTAAGAAATTCGCAAATTATATTGCATTTCCAAGTATTTTACGAGGCTTTTCAAGCCAAACTGACTGCAAGTTCTTTTTCTGCTTGACACAAGAGAAATTCTTGCGTTCCATGGTGGCATGAAATCCGTTGCGAAAAAAAATCTCAGCTTTGCCTCCTCACCGGACAATGCAGACGGGTTGCAGTTAAAAATCACATTTGACGAAGACACAAAAACGGCCTTCGGTGATTACACCTGCCCCGAAAAATACCAGGGTTTGCCAGACCAAATCCACCCAGGGATTATTTCTACTATCCTAGATGAGATCATGGTCAAGATCAACGAAGCGATGAATTTCGAAACCACAACTGGGGAACTGACCATTCGTTTCCTACAACCTGCAAAGGTGAATGAACCCCTCCACTTACGCGGATGGTTTGTGAAAAAGAACAAAAAAATCATCGAAAACCGTGCTGAAATTGAAAATGAGATCGGCAAAATAGTGGCCCGCGGAAAAGGTAAATATATCGAAGCTGAAGACTGATTATGCCGATGTGGTGGAATTGGTAGACGCAGTGGATTCAAAATCCACCGATGGTAACATCATGCCGGTTCGATTCCGGCCATCGGTACCAAAAGTCATTTAGTTCGAAACCTCTCGCAAGCTTTTTGATAAAACCCTTCTTCAATTTTATCAATGGCTTGTAAGACGAGGGACATTTCTTCCTTTGTCATCAAATCAAAAATTTTCCTTCCCTCTTTTAAAATCGAGATCCCCAAAGAAATTCCATTTTTATCATCGACTGTATACACTGAAGACTTCGATTCCATCTTCACAAGAATATCTTCCATGATGAGAATGATCTTACGAACGAGTTCTCGATCCAAAAAAATTCCAAACAATGCTCCGACATCCTTTCGGAAAGCATCGGCTTTCGTTTGTTCTACGGTCGAAAGCAATTTTTCCATCGCATCCGCTGCATCCAAAAATGCTTTAGGATCCGTTTGTTTATCCAATGACAAAACCAGTTCCTCTTCAAAACTATGTGCTGTGACATAGGAATGGAGGGCAGAAAGTCCTGCTTTCAAAGCCATAGGAAAATGTTTTCCAAACCGAAAAATGGACATGGCCAAATTACCAAGGATCCCCCATATTTTTGTGGGGTGGTTTACAAAACCAGATAACGCATCAAAGGCGGCGTCTAGTTTGATTCTTTTTTCATAGGTTGGGTATAGATACTCCAAAAAAAAATGAAGTAATTCTTGAATCTTCTCTTCAGGAATGGAAAGAAACTCAGGGTATTGTTTTAAGTTTTCTTTTGAATAACGAAAGACGAGTGACTTTTGGTACAAACTGATAAAGGCAGGGAATAAAGGATGGTGTAATACTTTTGAGGATTCTTTTTTTGGTTTCATGGAAAGTTTCCTATAACACTTCATCGAAATAGGTTTCATACCGTTCCCAATTGACTTTTTTCCCTTTGGGATGATACGGTAAATTCAATTTTTTTTTGACATCCAGTCCAACAAACAACGAATAAATGCCAACTGCGAGAGAAATGGCAGTTTCTTTTTTATTTTGAGTGAGGTATTTGATATCTCGACTTCGATTCACATACCCAATTTCAATGAAAGCACAGAGTGCATTGGTATAGGTGGGTAAACTATATGTGGAGATGTATGGTTTTTGGATGGGACCAAGTTCCGGGTAAGGAGTATCTAACTTTTTTAGTTGGATGGGAAGTCCGTATTGGACAAAACGCATGAGTTCTTTCGTGACGTAATGATTATCCCCACCAAATCCTTCTTTTCCTCCTTCTCTCCTCCATTCTTCTTTTTTTCCCATCTCCCTTTCCCAAAACCTACCTGTTTCCAAAAATTCTTCGTGGGATTTTGCATAGGGTCCTTTTTTTCCGATGTTTTTTTCCCAATTTGGATCGTCGGCATATTTCCAACTAATCATGTTTTGGCGGTATCCTTCAAACTTAGTGAGATCCGTATCCTTCCCATTTTTTTTGGACCAATACCCATGAAAGTAAATCCAGGTATCCGCAGTTGCATTTTCCAATTTACTCCAACCCGATTGGAAGACAAGCCAGTCAGACCAGGGTCCTTTCAAAAAGGAATTGGGGGATTTTTCTTTGTTCGAAATTTTTTTCAAAAGGGAAAAGGTTTTGTAACCAGGTGTGAGAACCGCAGCCATGCCCCCTTTCTGGCCCTTACCTGCTGGATTTAGGTGGAGCGATAAAACGAGTTGAGGTTTGATTTCATTGATTTTGGAAAGACGACCTTTTTTTCTCACAGCCGTTTTTGAATCTGGATAATCATACAATCGATAGGCGGCATTTGGATCATCAGAACTCACATCATCATCAAAAGATGTTTCTCTAGTTAGGTGGCTCACTAATTTCACTCGTGTGAAATCATTTTTTTTGGAAAAAAGTTTGAGATAACCTTCGAATTCTTTCCATCCTGTTTCGGTTTCTGTTAACTTTAAGATCTTATGGACTTCTTTTGCAAGATCAAGTACCACCTTTCGTTCCGTATAACTCCCGTGTTCAGTTCCTTGTTTGTAGGTTTCCAAGAAAGTTTGTGTGACGCTGTCGTACTTATCTCCATGAAGGGATTTGGGATCTTTTGCCACTCCCCCATGGCCTGGATCGATCACGATGCGGTATGTTGGTTCTGAAGATAACGAAACGATAAACGAAAAAAATATAAAAACAGAAAGGAAAAAATCTTTGGAAGAAAGGTTGGGAACTGATAACATCCTTTTGCCATCCTCCGCTCTCATACGAGCGGAGAAAAGAAAAGTTTCGAAAAGTTATTTTGTGTTTTGGCTAGTGCCAGCGATTTGATTTTTGTTATCCACCAAATCTTTTGCGTATTTATCCGTGATCGTTTTTTTATCGGCTTCCTGTTCTTTGAAATCAGTGAGGATTTTGATTCCATAATCTTTTGCGATGCGGTAATGGACAATGGCATCATAAAAACGATCATCTCTTGTCATGTCAGTGGCAAGACCCAATTGTCCATAAGCAATGCGTAATTTTTGTTGTGCTTCTGCAATCTCACGGTAAGGCACAACTGGTTTTGCACCTTCCGTCGATGTATCGACAAGTTGCGCTTGTTCTTGCCCAGTGATCGTATCCGCACATTCAGCAAGTAAGTTTTGTGTTTTGGAATCGTAACTTTTTGCAAATTTACCAAGGAGAGTCGTGATGTCTTTTTCAAGTGCGACCATTGCTTTCCCGGAAGCAATGTAGGCCCGACGGTAGTAGTAACGAAGGACAATTTGGTAATCTTTTTTGATTTTTTCCAAAGCGGACTTTGAATCAGGGACATCCTCTCCGAAATTTGCTGTCACAATGGTTAAAAGTTTAATGGAATTGATGACACGGTCTTTGTTGTTTTCGGAAATATTTTTGTATTGTTTGCGTTCTAAATTGGTACCTTGGTCCAATTTGTCTAATTCTTCAAAGGACTCCTTTCCTTTTTCAGGAGCACCTGATTCTTGTGCCGTGATCGATAGACAGAACATACAAATGGAAAGAATCAAAAGACTTTTTTTTAACACGAAACGTTTCTCCTTAAACCAAGGAGCAGAATACAACAAAAGAACTAGGTTTGACTACTATTTTTTCTACTTCCGAAAAAAGAGTAATCCATCGCCCACAGGAAATAAGGTATACTCCAAAACTTGGGATTTCACCTCATTCCAAAGTTCCATGACCGCCATATCGGAAGGTTTTTTCGGATCAGGATGTAAAACTCGGCCATGCCAAAGGACATTATCAAATACAAAACATGCCCCCTTCTTGGCTTTTGGCCAAAGGGTACGAAAGATAGATGGGTAGGTAATTTTATCACAATCCACAAAAAAGAAATCAACCTCTCTCCACAAATTCTCATCTTTTAGATATTCCAAAACGGAGTCCGTTACCCGAGTAACATCCATTTGGTCCTCGAGTCCCATTTTATTTGCATACTCGTCCAATAACTTCGCCTGCTCTTCGTGCCGGTCAACAGTGATGATCTTGGAAGAACGTGAACCTTGCACCATCCAAAGTGTGGAATAGCCGATCCCTGTCCCTAATTCTAAAATGGATGTCGGAACCAAAAAGGATACCAAGTGGGATAAAACAGCCCCAGTGGCCGCTGTCACAATCGGAATATTTTTCTCTTTGGCATATCCTTCCATTTCAGAAAAAACTGAATTCGGTTTGTAAACAAGTTCCGAATCGATGAATGTCTCAAGCCCATCGATATAAATGCTAGGCCGTGGTTTCATGTTTTTGGTGGTAAAAATAAAGAGATTCTATCTTTTAAAACAGAAGGGACTTTTTTTCGAAGTAAATCGTTTAACTCTCGATAGCTGTAGCGTTTCGATGGATGGATGAGGACAATGGCTTCGTTTTCGAAGGAAGAAGCATGTTCGATAATTTCATCAAAATGGGTATGGCCCCATTCCCTTGCGCGGCTCACATCCCGTTTCTCACAATAATATGTACATTCCATAAACAGAATTTTACTCTTTCTGACATCTTCATTTTCCAGAATGTATTCAATTTTGGAATCACCTGAAAAGGAAACAAAGGGAGCTGCAACTTCTTCAGTTGGATCCAAACCATTTTCTTTTGATTTACGAATTTCATCAGAACTCATGGAAGAAAATTCTTTCTTTAACTTCCGTTTGGTTTCATAAACCGTATACCCTTGCGAAGGTACCCGGTGAAAACTTGGTAAAGGTTTAAAAAAATACCCTGGTTTGAGTTCGACTCGTTCCCCATATTCGAGTCCAATCAGATCACAGTCATAATCAAAGTCTTCAATTTCAGAATAAAGTTTTAAGATTTGAGAGAGTTTTGGTTCGAGTGCCTTTGGCACATAAATTTTTGGTTTGGGAAGTTTTCGTAAACTCCGTTGAGACACATAATATGGAATCCCACATGAATGGTCTAGGTGTGCATGAGAAAGAAGGATTTTTCCAATGTGAATTTTATCAGGATTGATGAATCCAAAATCAAACATAAAATCAAGGGAAGGGCAGATGATGGATGTACGAATCCCCCCTTCTGATATCCCTTCAAATTTGGTTCCTTTGTATTCGAAACTTGCTGTTAACATCAATCTTCCGGTTGCAGGAGTTTCACAGAACCTTTCCAAAAACTTTCTAATGATTTTGGACCAACGATGGTTGTGATCATTTTATCCGATTGAAAATAGAGTTTTCCGACTCGTTGCAAATCGGCCAATGTCACCTTTTCAATTTCACGGCGAAAATTTTGTAAATAACCTTCAGGCATTTTGTGATCACGCCTTCTCACTTCACTGGCAAGTGTCCGTTTATCATCTTCAAACTGGAATACAAAGGTATTGATGATGGCAGTTTTGGCTCGGACCAACTCTTCCTCCGTTAAGGAATTGATGAGTTTGGGTTGGATGAGTTCCTTCATCAAATCCAAAACTTCTTTAGCCGACTCCGTTTTGGTCATGGCGTAAAATTGGACGGTGCCATAAGTTTCCTGAAATTCAGTGAAACTTCCCGCTGTATAGGCTAAACCTCGATTGTTTCGAATTTCTCTCATATAATATGAGTTAAATCCTCCACCACCGATGATATAATTCAAAACTTGGATGGCATAAAAATCCGGATGATTGTGTTCCGGCAACACACCAGAAAGGGAGATATAAGATTGTGTGACATCTTTGGTCACAAGTCGGATCCATTTGTTTTCTTTCGAAACATTGGCACTCAATAAGGATGGTGTGATTATTTCTGCTTCGAAGGATTCGTTTTTGGTTAGTGTTGGAAAAAAGGTTTCCCAAGCTTTGAGATCAAAATCCCCTGTGATGAGTAGACGCCGTTTGGATGCAGAAAGAATTTCTTTTTGGAATCTGAGAAGGTCTTCTTTTTGAATGACATCCAAATTTGATTTTTTCATGGATGTGCCGGCAATGGTACCTTGGAACATGGCTTCTTTGATTTTCCTTTTGGCAAGGGAAGTTACATTATCACTACGACGATTGATCTCTTCAGCGAGTTTTCCCCTGGTTATGGAGATGAGACCTTCATCTAAGTTGGGAGCTTCAAAAAATGATTGGATGATAGGCAAAACAACGGATTCCGTTTTTTTTAAGTATGCGATCGTAAAAACTGTTTTTTCATAATCAACAGAAACTGAAAACGAAGCACCGTAAAATTCCAAGGTTTCCAAAAACTTTTCCTTCGGATAGGAAGTGGATCCAGAAAGTTCCCAACTATCTTCAAGCAAACGACCAATTTCTGTTGGGCGTTTTCCCAAATTCTTTTTACCATGATAAATGAGAATATCTGCATAAACAATAGGGAACTCTGCATTTTTTAAAGAGAATATTTCCACCCCACTCGCATTTGTCATCGAAGTGATACTCGGCACTTCAAATTCCAATGGTTTGAATTGGATGTCTTTTACGAATTCACCCATCTCACGAGCAAACATCGGACTTACACAAAGTAACAGTAATAATAGAATCCGTTTCATGTTTATTTTTTCCTTCCGTCTTCGAGGACACCGACTATCACCAAATCTTTCGTGAGGTATTTTGGAATTAATGCCTGAATATCACTACTTGAGGTATTCATAATCGTTTGGTATTGTTGGAAAAGCCCTGCCCAATCTCCGTATAACAATTGATAGTAACTGAGTAAATCAGCAATGGCTCCATTTTGATCCAAAGTTTTCATAAAATCAGAAACCATTTGATTTTTGATTTTTTCCAATTCTTCATTAGGTATCCCTTGTTCTTTGATGCGATTGAGCTCTTCCCAAATGATGGCTTCAATTTTTTTAGGATCCACACCTTCGTTGGGACTAATAAAAAATACAAATGCATTTTTGTATCGTTCCCCAGGATAACCATTGGCAGCCCCAATGTTTAAAACCAATTTTTCTTCCAAAACCAAACGTTTATAAAGCCTAGAACCTGTTCCTGAAGTTAGAATGCTAGACAATACATCAAAACTAGAATTATCTTTGTGTGGGTAGGGAGGTTTGATCCATCCCATCATCATTTGACTTGCGGATGGATGGAGGACTTTGAAACGTTTTTCACCAGGAAATGATTTTTCTTCAATTTTATAGGATGGTCTCGGCTTTCCAGGTTTTAAATCAGAAAAATACTTACGAACGATACTCTCTGTTTCTACCATATCAAATTGCCCAACAATGGAAATTACCATACGATTGGGTGTATAATGTTTTTCAAAAAATGCCTTTGTTTCTTCAATTTTCAAATACGGAATTTCTGCCGAATAACCGATGATAGGTTTTCTATATGGGTGGCTTTCAAAGGCTAAGGAAAAAAACTTTTCGCGTAACACTGCCCCACCTACGTCATCGGTTCTCATCCTTCGTTCTTCGATGACCACATCTCGTTCGGTGTAATACTCACGTAAAATGGGATGTTTCAAACGATCTGATTCAATTTTTGCCCAGATTTCCATTCGGTTATTAGGAAGTTGGATTTGGTAATTGGTGACATCTTGGGATGTATAGGCATTAAATCCCATTTCACCATTTTGTTCATAAATATAAGAATCTTCGTTTTTTACAATGAACTCATCTTGTAATTGGATTAAATTCAATAACCTACGGTTTAAGGTTTCAATCTTTTCCTCTAAGGTTTTCGGAACGTTCTCCCCTCGAGTGATCAAATCCCTACGTTGTAATTTCAAATCATCAAGTTCCGTTCCCCAAACTTCGATTTGTTTTTGGTATTTTTCTTCTTTTTTGTAATCTAAAGTTCCCACTGATTGGGTTCCTTTAAATAACATATGCTCTAAGAGGTGGGCCGTGCCTGCTTCTTCGGGAGTTTCATCCACAGCACCCACCAAAAATTTGATATAGAGTGCGACTGTGGGTGAGGTACCCCGTTTCATCATCACAACTTTCAGACCATTTTCCAATTGGATGGTTTTGATTTTTTCGCGAAATTGGGACTCAGAGGTCCCAAAAAAAGCATCTTCTGAAAATAGTGGTAAAAATTGTAGGAAGAAACAAAGGAAAAAGATTCGTAATTTCGACATCATCTACTAGTCTTGAAGTTGGAAATGGTTCGTAAACTTCTAATTTTAACTCTCTTTTCTTCCTGCCGCTTCTTCACCATTGCAGACCCAAATTATGTGGAACGCGCCTTACAAAACGAAACAGACGAAGGATTCATTTCCAGAGAGTTCTTCCAAATCAAAGTCGAAATCCCCGTCACCTATCGTGAGATTTCTGGACGAGAAAGAAGGGAAGATTGTAAAAAAAGAGCTTTTGTGGAAAGGGAAATGTTTGCCCTTCCCCACCTCCTCAAGATCCAAAGACAAAAGCACAGGTTTGGTGAAGGGATCGATTCCTATTCACTTTCCCTAGAAGGCAAAGACAGACAAACAAGGCTTGTCAACAATGCTCCTCAGTTTCCTGCAACGACAGGTATGGGAACAACCACAACACAAAGCACATCCTCACAATCTCCACTTGGAATGAGCACAAATCAAACAACGAATGACCCTAATGCCTTGCCCAAGCCAAAACAGAACCTAGACGAAGTTAGGGGGAATCCCCAAAAAGAGAAGGGTCATGAAAATCTCCACAATTTTGCTTGGTTTTTTGAAGGTTTGGTTTTGTACAAAGAAGATTACTCTGATCCAACAAAATGTGCTTTCCTATTTCGGAATATCCAACCTAAATTAATGGAACGTGTGGAAAAAACACCAATTTCGGAGCCTAGGAAACCATAGATGACAAAACACCTAACCATTGCAATCTTATCACTCTCACTTTCGCTTCTTGTATTCCAATGTAAATCTAAGGAAACAAAAGAAACCAAAGAGGTGAAAGAAACGATCGAAACCAAACCAGAAGAAACAGAACTTGTGATTGAATTCACAAAGGCCAAAGAAGGATTCATTTCGGAAAGTTTATTCCAAGTTGCCGTGTCGAGTGTGTTACCTACGGAAAAGGAAAGGGAAGAAGAAGCAAAGTCCATTGCAGAACAAAAATCCCTCAATCTATTGAAAACATATACAATCCCTAATTTATCTGATAAAGGGAAAAAAGAACTGAGAGAGATTTCAAAAGAAGGAAAAATTCTGAACAAAAACGTTTCTGTTGGTGGACGGTATTTTTTTCTCTACCAAATCCAAAGACCCAACTTGAAACGCCTTGTGACAAAAGACCTAGAGTAGTTTCTTAAATCGTAAACGTTTTGGTGACTTTTGCTGGAATACAAATATTCTTTAGGAAGTTACAGTAAAATAGTTTTCCTTCCATTTGTAATTTACCCTTCCCTTCCACTTGAAAGGTTAAGGGTTTTACATATTCAAAGTATTCTGGTTTTTTGGGGTGCGTAGGACCCGTTAGTTTCAATTCCGCACTTGTCACCTTCAGTCCCTCTGAGCCAGACAAAAAAATCCGATGTGGTGCCTCTATTTGGAATCCAAAGTCTTTTGGTAAATACAATTCCATTTCATACTTTCCCGCACCTTTCTCTTTGATGTTCACTTCAATCGGATGAGTGGGAAACGATTCTTCGGCTTGGATTTCCTTCGATTCATTACAACTGAAAAACCCAAAACCAAGCACGGCAGAAAAAAGAAATAAAATGAAAAATAGTCTCATATGGTTTAGACTTAGTTTACCTTTCGAAGAACCACACATCGATTCGAATTTGTCCCTTTTTCATTATTGGAAACCTGCCAACAATTAGAAAGTTTCGTGAAACTTTGGGTATGGACATAGGTTTTATTCCATACGAGACCAGTTCCTTCTGCCATACGAACCACGTCTTCATCCAAATACAGGATGGAATTTCCTTTTTTCACTTCCCCCACTTCCATTACCATGTACGCACCTTTTTTTAAAACACGCGCGGATTCCTTCAGAGTGGATCGAATGAATTCATTCCAATCATTGATGTTACTAAAGATACTGAGTTTACGGTCTTTGGATTTTTGAATGTCCAAAAACCAATGGCGAAGCCAATTATCACCTTCGTAATCCACCTTATCCAAAAATGGAGGAGATGTCACAATGAGATCCACAGACTCCGAATCTACGTTTGGAACGGAATTAGCAGAATTCAAAGAATAAATATTGTTCTTAGAAAATTCATGGTAGAACGGTGGGATGGGCAAAGCCAAATCACGTTTCATCTTTTGGAAGATTCGAGGTTTGATTGGCCGATACTCAGGCGTTATCCCTTTTTTGGCATTATTCTTAGCCTGTGCTTCCGATGGGATAGAAACTTGAGGAAAGGTATAAACAGAAAAAAATCCAGTGCTATGGCCATGTAACCTAGACAAGGCGATAAGGGAAATGAATTTCATCTCCACAGAATCATCCATAACCATATATTTTTTTAGATTTTTTATCTCCTTCAAAGTCCTTGGATGGAAAAAAGGATATAAGTATATATCAAAAGGGTCCTCTTCCACTTCCTTATCCAAATCAAGTGAATTTAATTTTTTCTCTAAATCAACGAGTTTGGGAACATATTGCCTCGCACTCGCCAAAAAAATAGATAGAGGATGGATGTCATTGTGAATCGCTGCATGACCTTCAATATTTGCTTGGATCGCAGTTGTACCACGGCCACCAAACGGATCATATACGACACGATTTTTCTTTTTTAAAAATTCCTTCATAAAAAAAGAAGGAAGTTCTGGTTTGAATGATGCTCTATAACTAACGGTATGATGGATTGGGTGGCCTTGTCTTTGTTTCGCCGTCCAAAATTCTCCAAATACGATCTTATCCGAATCCTTAAGTAATCTGCCTGCTCCTGCCATCCTTTGCAAAAGCCTCCTCTTTCTTTCTTAAAAGATCGGAGGAAAGGTGATTCTTACATTGGATTTTTATTAAAATCTATGGGACATAGTTTTTCCAATTCGGGAAGTAAAGATCCATTTCATCAAATGACTTTGAATGGATGTGAACCATTTGGTTTTCAATCCCCCGATCATCCAAATAACGAATGCTATATGCATGTAACAACTGTCTTTCAAATCCCAACTCTTCTTTTAAAGAGTCTGTCATACCAAAATTCACAAAATCTAAAAAAATCGATTCACGAAGTCCATACATTTTATCTCCAATAATTGGGAATCCCAAATATAACAAACTAGCACGTATTTGGTGAATCCTTCCCGTGATTGGTTTCACAAGCACTAGGCTGATTTTTTTGTCTTCATTGTAAAGAATAGGGACAAAATGAGTGGCGCAAGATTTAGAATCTGGAAATTCAACTGGAGAAAAAATCATTTTTTTTCTGATCACAGAATGGATGTCTCTACCGATAAATCCATCTAACTTTTGTTCTTTTGTGAATTTTCCTAAAACGATGGCAAAGTATTCTTTGTAAACTACCCTCGTTTCAAATTTTTTTTGCAGCCATTTCCGACTCTCTTCTGATTTGGCAAAGATCACGATACCTGAAGTTTCGCGGTCGAGCCTGTGGACTGGAATGATTTTCGGATATTTGGTTTCCAAAAAACTAAGAAGGGTTTTGGTTCTGTATCTCCCCGCTGGGTGCATGGGGAGGTTTCCCGGTTTCTCAACAAAAAGAAAATCTTCTGTTTCCTTTAAAATGGAATAGTTTGTATCCACTTCTGGTTCTTTGATCCTACCAGGAATGGGGTTGTATTCGATAACTTCGCCATCAAGTAAGGGTTTGTGCATCGAGGCCAAATTCCCTGAGACAGTGATTCGTCCTTCTTCGACGAGAAAGGTCCATTCCTCGAGACTATGGTAAGGAAATTTTCCTGTAAGATATTCAATCACCGTTTTTCCCACAAAGGGGGGGCGAATGACAGACTGATAACCAACCATTTACTTTGGTTCTTCGGGAGAATCCGTAAACTCTTCGTCCATTTGATTGGCAAATGGATCTTCGGTGGAACTTTCTTCTGCCGGTCCTTCGGAAAAATTTTCTTCTTCGATTGACGAAGATTCTTCACTATCTTGGTCTTCCTCGTTTGTCTCTGGAATTGGAGTTTCATCTTCAGAAGAAGTGGACGTGACTGCTTCGGGAGTTTCTTCTTCTTTGCCTACATTTAAAAAATCTTCCAAAATTTCTGTGTCTTTTTCTGTTAGGTTGTAGAATTGGCAACCCACTCGAAAGTTCGTTTCTTGGTTTCGAATGTTTTTGATGATCCCACGGATGGTGACTTTTTTCCCTGCTTCCAAATTGAGATCAAAAAGGATGGTTCCATTGAGTGTGACAGAACGTGAAAAGGACCGAGATGGTGCATGGATGAAACTAATCCCGCCCATACTTAGGTCCATTACTTGGCAGACGTCGCGCGACTCTTGGAACACTCCCGTATTGATGATATCTCGACTCACTGCTGAAGCAAAGGTTTGGATTTGTTTGTACACTTCAAAATCAAGTGGCTTTTCGGCTAACACTTGTACATACCCAAGGTGAACATAACCTTTATATTTGATGGGAACACAAATTTCGGAAATGTAGTTGTCCGGGATTTTAGAATTGTCGAAAATTCGAAGGTATTCATCAAACGGGAAAAATTCAGGGGAAGCCGTGGCCTTTTCTTTACGATCCACAATAAAGATATCTTTATCATAATGGTGCATGAGTCGCAGGCGGTTGTCCATCCTACCTGCAAAAAAGATAGAAGATAATGGGAAGGCCTTTGCGAGTTTGGCACGATATGCAAGTAGAATCGCGTCCACTTTTTTATCATCAAAGCCAATGGCCTTCGATACATCATTGACGTTGATGATATTGTTCACCACCATCCCAGTTTGGATTTGACTTGCTTCTACCCGAGCTCCTTGTCTGGAAGCAGCAGCGATCTGAATCTTAACAGGAGTTAGAATCTCAACCCCGTTCCCATCTCCACCAGCCAGGTTGAAGTGAGCAAAGAATTTGCTTCCATTATGAACAACGGTAAGCACACGATCCCGGTTAGGGAATTTTAATTTGGTGCTGATGATGAGGGCTTTGTTTTTGAGTGCAATGATTTTGACAGGGAATTCTTTCTCTGAGTTGACGATGTATGCCGGTAATTTTCCAAATAAGGCGGTAATTACCTTCAAAATACCTTCAGGGTCTTTGATTTCTTTGTCCATACTCAACCGTGTTGTTTATGAAGTAACATGGAACGCTTGATGTCTACCAAAGTTTTCGCACCTGTCACACTCATAGACTGTTTTAGTTCTTCCGAATATTTTTGTAAAAGAAATCGAATCCCGGCATCTTCACCTCCCACGAGCGAAATCGCAACGGGCCTTCCCACAAGCACTGCATCTGCTCCGAGGGCAATCATCTTAAATACATCCATACCGGATCGAACTCCCCCATCCACAAGGATTGGGATTTTCCCTTTTACCACTTCGGCAATCTTTGGTAGCACCCTTGCCGTCCCTGGCATCCCATCAAGGACCCGACCTCCATGGTTTGACACCACGATGGCGGAAAATCCACCATCCACTGCCAGTTTTGCATCTTCTGGGTTCATAATGCCTTTTAAGATGAAAGGGAGTTTTGTTTTTCCTTTTAGTTTGATGAGAGCATCCAGTGGACGTGTCACGCTGGAAAGATTCTTTTGCACCATGGTTCTAAAATTAACAGCATCGATGTCCATTCCGATGGCGAACACTCCGTCCGCTTCCGCTTGTAAAAATCGATCTAGAAGCAGTGACTCATCTAACCTTGGTTTACAAATGAGAATCCCTTTTCCATTTACTTTTTTTAAGGCATCGAGCATGATTTTGTATTTTTCAGGTGAGGCACCATCACCAAGCCAAGCTAGACTTCCATTTTGAGAAAAAGAACGAACTACTGTAAGGGCATAATCAGCATCTGTCATGACAAAGTTCATATTGGTGCCAACACCTGTCATGGGGGCCGCCATGATCGGCGTTTTTAAATCATAACCTAAAAATTGAGATTGGATATTGGGTGACACGTGATCACGGATGTAACCTGGCAAAATTTTATACTCTGCGAGAGCTTCATGGTTGTCTTGGAAAGTTTCCATAAGGCCCACTCCACCCATACCAGGAATCCCTGAGGCACAATTTTTCCCATCACAGACCTTACAAACCCAACAGATATCTTTTCCAAAACGAATCCTTGCTTGGTCAGCAATTTCTTTTTCAGTAATGGAAAATTGTTCATCCACTTCAAATCGAATGGTTTGTTTGACTTTTGCAAACACTTGTTCGGCTTCTTTTAAACTGTCTGAGACGATGATGACGTGACCCGACTTATCAATGTTATTTGTCGGTTCCTTGATAATGTCCCCTGGTTTGGATTGAAGGAATACTTCCGCAACACCATCAATTTTTTTGATTTCTTCGACACCACTAATGCAGATGAGTTTTCCTGGTTTGGATAATAACGATCGTTCAATGGAAACTCGATGGAATACGGGTTCTAAATTGTCTGGAGTTTCCCCAAGGGAAATGAGGAGTGCGGCACGATTGAGATTCACACCGGTTGATAAGGGATAGGTGAAAGCCGACATAAAACCACCTGAAAGTCTAGCGGCAATTTCACCAATTTTCACTCCGTCTTTTGTGACTTTGATATCTCCTTTTCCCGCACCCAAATGAATGCCAAGGGCTCTCATGCCTCCTGCCATCACACGTTCCACTTCATCCAAAACATCTTTCGGTAAACTAGAGGGCATATTATGCCCAACTTCAATGAAGTATGGTTCCCTTTCGATGATCCTGTCAGCAATCCCTGTCATGCGGATTTGGCCTTGGAAAGCAAGGGCATCCACGGATAGTTCTGGTCCTTCCATATATTCTTCTAATATCAATTCACCCGTAGGACAGAATCGTTTGGCATGGCGAAAAGCAACTTGTAAGTCGTCACGGTTTGTGACCTTGATCACACCGCGAGCCCCCATATTGTCGGCCGGTTTCATCACAAGTGGGAAAGTTAACTCATCTAACGCATCTTTTGCATCTTGCATGGACCAAACAGGTGCAAAACGAGGGATGGGAAGGCCAAATTCTTTTAGGCGTTTTCGCATCTTCACTTTATTGGAAGCCGCTTCTGCATCCACAAACCGAATCCCTGGGAGCTGTAATGCCGAAGCAACAGCCGCCACTGTCATACTGGCGTCAGTCCCTGCGGTGATCACTCCATGGATCGTTGTCTTCTGTGAAAACTTTTTTGCCTCACGCACCATACCTTCCACGTCTTTTGTGGACATGAGGATGGTTTCATCGGCAATTTGGAAGCCAATGGAAGTGGGATTCATATCAGCAACCACGGTATGCAGTCGCATGGTTTTTGCTGTTTGGATGATGGGAACTTGTAACAACCCTCCGCCGATGATGAGGATTGTTTTTCCTTCAACTGATTTCAAATGGGAACACTCTCCCTTTGAACTTCCACGTTTGATTTGATTTTACGAGTGATGGAACCTTTTTGGATGATTCCACCCGCGAAGAGATAATCTCCGTTTGTCGGATAAAAGGTTGCCGATTGACCTGGTGTTACACTCTTAACATCTTCTAAAAAGTTAACCTTCCAAGTTTCACCAAGAGATGTCACCTTACAATGCACAGGTGCGCTTCGGTATCGGATTTGGACTTTCATCTCCATGGATTGGCCAAGTGCCAATGGTGCCAAGGCTTGGTAAGTGATTTCTTCTAAAACAAATGACTCTGATACCGTTTCTTCTTCTTCGCCAAGTACAACCGTTCCATCATCTTCAATGGAGAGCACATACAATGGATTTTTCCAAGCAATGCCGAGACCTTTTCTTTGTCCGATGGTAAATCCTTCTTTTCCTTGGTGTTTGCCAATGATTTGGCCGGAAGCTAACTTAAAAAATCCTGGTGTGAACTCCATCCCCTTTTTTTTAAGAAACGACCTATAATCATTTTCAGGGATGAAACAAATCTCTTGCGATTCTGGTTTTTCTGCGACAGGAAGTCCCATTCGTTTGGCAATTTCTCTCACTTCAGACTTGTCCATTTCTCCTAAAGGGAAAACTGTATTTTTGATATTGTCTTGGCTGAGACCGTACAAATAGTACGTTTGGTTTTTTTTCATATCAACAGCATTCCGAATGGCATAACGACCATCCACTTCGATGACCCTTGCATAATGACCTGTGGCAATTTTATCAATGCCTAATTTTTTTGCCTGTTCGAAGAGTGCACCAAACTTAACGAAGGTGTTACACTCCACGCAAGGGTTCGGCGTCCTTCCGTCTTTATAATCACTGATAAAACGATCAATCACTCTCTCCCCAAACACCTTTTCCATTTTGATCACATAAAAAGGAATGTTAAGCGAGAGTCCTACATCACGGGCATCACGTATGTCTTCTGGAGAACAACAGGATTTTTTTGTGGTATCACAGGCGGGAGCTTCGTATTCCCAAGTCCTAAGGTTCACACCAATGACATCGTAACCCGCTTCCATGAGAAGTCCCGCAGCCACCGCACTGTCCACTCCACCACTCATCGCCACTATGATTTTTTCTTTTTCTTTCACCTTAGTTCTCTTGGTGGATGATGCCGATCCGTTTCCGGGAAAAATCCCAAAACAGTGGACGAGTCCTTAACACATCAAGTCCGATCACCCAAACCTCTTCCTTATCCTTGTCCCCCGATAAAAGGAAATTCTCAAGTGAAATTCCTGTTAGAAACTGAACCTGTGGGTATTCTTCCCGAAATCCCGATTGGGAGATGAGTGTGAGTGGTTCCTTCGATTGCCAATGGTTTAGGGTGAGGATGGTATTTCCTGGACGAAACACTCTTTTTTCCCCAAGAAAGGTCTCCCCTTCTCCTTTGGGTAAAATGGATAAGGAAGCGCCTGTGTCCAAATGCGCGTAGGATACAAAGGATTTTGGGTATTCAAAAAGGACAAAGCTGTGGTCTCCTTTTTGTTTTGTGGTTAAAAATTTCAACTGGGTGCCAAGGTAGGCATCTGGGTGGACACAAAAGGGAGAATCACCGATAAACCAATAGATTGTGTTTTGGTCATACAATAGGCAAGTGCCGCGAAAGCTGTCGAGCCCCATGAGGCCTTGGATGCCTTCAGGTAAAATTCCCTCTCCCCTTCGGATTTGGAGTTTTCTCTCACCAATCTGGAATTCCTTGGAATACAAACGATCCTTCCCTTCATAAAAACTGATCTCAGAACCCGTATCCCATAAAAAGGAAACCGATTCCTCTCCCGAACGGAATCCAAGTAACATAAGCGAAATCCCTGTATCGAAGACTTGAATTTTCGTATGGGGGGGAAGTGATCTTTGGATCAAATGGGAAACAGGAAAGGAGGAATGGTTTGTGGGGGAAGAAGGAGAAAGTGGTGATTGGTTTCGTGTTGGGTTTGGAACACACATCCCAACACTGAGGCAGAGGAAAACTAAACCAATTTTTTGATACAACGAGAATGTGGGCATCTGGAATAATCTACCGTACAATCTCTGTATTCAATCCCAGTGTTCGCATCTTTTGTTTTGTATTCAATGAAACAAGAGTAAGGTTGGAAATTAAAGGAAGAAAGTCCAAGGGCTCTGTTTCGAATCGATTCATAGACATCAGAGGGAACCGATGGCGAAAGGTCTTTGAGTAGGTATGCAGGTTCTGCCATACTCTACCCATCGGCAATTTTCCTAATCTTTATAACAAATTGTGCGGTTTCGGCCGGAATGTTTCGCCTGGTAAAGGGCTTTGTCCGCGCGTTCGATGAGATCTTTGTTGTTTCTGTCCGTTGGTCGAAAACTGGAAACTCCCACGGAAAGTGTCACTTTTAAATCAGAATCATCATTCGGATTTTTGACTACCATCTCTTCCACAGCCTTACGGATCTCTTCCCCTTTGGCAATGGCTTCTTCTTCGGAAGCGCCTGGCATCACAAGGCAAAACTCTTCTCCACCGTAGCGAGCGGGGATATGGTGCCGTTGTGCTTTTTGGATGAGTTGTTTTGCGACTTCAATGAGGACGACGTCCCCCGCTTGGTGTCCATAGGTATCATTGAAGGTTTTGAATTTGTCCACATCAGTGAAGAGTAATGATAGTTTTGTTCCTTTTTTTCGGCAACGTTCCATCTCCTCTTTCAATTTGGTTTGGAAGTAATGATGGATCTTGAGCCCCGTCATCATATCCACCGTGGCAAGTTCATACAACCTTGCATTGTCCACAGCAATCCCTGCCAGGTTTGCAAGAGTGGTCATAAATTCTTTTTCATCTTCCAAAAATTCTTCGGAAGTCATTTTGTCCCCAAGGACAAGTAACCCATTCACCTTCCCCTTTGCATTCAGGGGCACAAGGATCTCGGCTCCCATTTTGCGAAGGTATACTATATCTGGGATTTGGTTCAAAACTTCCATCTGCAGGATTTGGTCCATGGTGATGGCCTTTGGTTTTTCCTCAAAATAATGGATGAGAGGGCTATCAATTTTGATTTCGTAATTTTGTTCTTCAGGGCTTAGCTCAAATCCTTTGATGGACTGGGGTTCCAATTTAAAAAGCCCCAAGTCAATTTCTGGTTCCAGGTACATTGCCGCATGAAGGGTCTGCAACTGCGCCAAACAGATATTAAGGATTGCATCGATTAAATACTTATAGTCTAACGTGGAATTTAATGCACGGGAGATTTCCAGTAGTTGTTTTTGGTCGTAGATTTTTTTTTCGTAATGCTCAAAAACGATATCAGTGTTTTCTTTAAAAGACAAAACGCACCGCCAGAATTCTATATAAGATAGGAATCATTCGCTCTATTTGACACCTGTAAAGTAAGATTTTGATGGAAATCGATAAATTTCAGATGAGTGCGAGATTCGAAAGTTTCTTCTTTCATTGTGTTGACAATAAACCAATCTTAAAAACAATGGTCTTATACCGCGCGGTGGAGCAGCTGGTAGCTCGTTGGGCTCATAACCCAAAGGCCACAGGTTCGAATCCTGTCCGCGCAACCGTTATCATCCCTTTCCCAATTCCTTACTTCTCTCGGTTGCCCGCTTCACGGCATCCCGCACCGCGGTGGAAAACCCACCACGTTCCAAAGCATCAAGTCCGTGGATGGTTGTCCCACCTGGAGACGTCACCCAATTTCGCACTTCCATTGGATGGATGGCGTGGTCTTTTGTTCTCAATTCCCTGAAATACACAAGAGTTCCTTCGATGGTCTCAAGAGAGAGAGCCAAAGATTCCTCATAACCGAGTCCCTCTTGTAACCCAGCTTCCGCCATTGCTTGTAAAAACGTGAGTACATAAGCAGGGCCAGAACCCGATAACCCAGTGACCGCATCCATTAAAGATTCCTTGGAAATCCTTACACATTCCCCCATTCCATAAAACAGACGTTCGACGTGAGAGACAGCTTCATCGTTACAATAATACCCCATGGCCCCACGTTTGGAAACCAAAGGAAGGTTTGGCATGACCCGAACACAAGTGGAAGCTTTGGGAGAAAAGGAAAGTAATTGTTCATAAGTAATCCCCGCCGCAATCGAAACAAAGATCGATGGTTTTTTGAATTCAGAGAGTACTGGTCCTACCAGGTTTGGTTTTACGGCGATGACAAAAAGACCCGCTTCCTCTTCCAATCGTTCCAAGGTGGATACAAGAGTCACTCCTTCCACCGGTGATACTTTCAGGTTTGGATCAAAGGCAAACACTTTTGTTCCTTGGTTTACCAGCGCCTTTGCCACAGCACCTCCCATTTTCCCAAGTCCTACCATTCCCACTGTTTTAAACGGAGTGTGTGCCATAATCCCTATCTCCAAAAATTTTTGATCCGATCCGAACAAAGTTGGATCCAAGTTCTGCTGCTAATTGATAATCTCCGCTCATTCCCATAGAAAGTTTTAAATTGGGAAAATGTGTATCACGAAAAGAAGTTAATTTAGAAAATACTTCCTTTGTTTGGAGAAGGTCTCCCGAAGATGGTCCCATTCCCATAAACCCTTCCCAAATACAAAATTCATTTTGGTAAAGAGATAATTCCTCTTTTTTTTCCAATAGGGTCTCCAAACTGAATCCATGTTTGGTGCTTTCGGCCGTCAGGTTTGTTTGTAAAAAATACCGGATTGTTTTTTTTTCTTTTTCGGCACGTTTTTGTAATTCGGTGAGACTTGAAAACGTTCCCACACCATGAGTGTAAGAAAAGATACCAAATAACTTTCGTAAGGTTCCGGATTGTACAGGTCCAATGTGATGTAAATTCACTGTATTTACAGATTCAGGAAACTCTTCTCTTAATTTTGTAAATTTTTCAATGGCTTCTGGAAGATAGTTTTCACCGAATTCACGGATGCCTTGCATGTATGCATCTCTTACCACTTGGTATGGTTTTGTTTTGGAGACTGCAATGAGTGTTGGTGGTATCCCTTTCGAGAGGGAATTCAGTTCGTTTTGGAGGGATTGGTATACAGAAATGTAATCTGACACGATTACTTTGCTAAAACTTTTTCTAAACTATCAATGCGTCGTTCGATTTCCAAAAATCGTTTTTCATTCCGATCATTTTGTGAGTTTAGTTTTTGTTCTACTTCATTCATACGAACTTCTAAATGGGAATTGGATCCGTTTTGTTTCTGTGTCGATTTCTGACGCATACTTGTATCTTTGGAATCCGCTTTCGTTTTAGATTTGGAGCTGAAAGAAGTTTTCACATTTTGATAGTTTGATTTTGAGCTCACCGCTGACGATTTTTTTTGTACTATTCGTTTTTTGGTTTTGGAAAGAGGTTTTGTTGTTTCGACAATGGATTCCACTTTCTCTTTGGGAATCGATTCCGTTTTTGTCTCCGTTTGTTTTTTCATGCTCTCTTTGGATGTCGATGGAGAGGTAGAATTCAGTTTTTCTTTTGGTAAAAATTGTTCTTCTACTTGGTCAAGTTTTTCCTTTAGGCGAGACCCACTGTCTTTTGTTTCCTTTGCCTTCGTAGAAGAAGCAACAGAGACAGACCTTGGTCTTTCCGCATCTGGCTCCATATCGTCCAAACTGGGGAGTTCTGGTAATTTCGTCCGATCATCAACGGAGTCACGTCCCGCCATAGTTTCTACATTTTCCTTCGGAGGGGGAATCGTCTCGGGGGATTTGGCGATTTCTCGGTCAAACACCTCCACATCTTTGTTTTTTCCGATGGTTTGGAGCTTTTGGTAAATTTCGTTTCTATAGATAAATGCGAAAATGAACGATGAAAGAAGTAGGACCACTAGAATGGCAGTTGTGAGTATTTTCAAATTGTCGCGGCGGCCCATGACGTGCGGATTCCTTTCCTTTGATACGGATAGAGTACACGTTTTTGCGCTTTCGCAAAGTGAGAAATCATATTGAACCTAAAAAAAATCACAATCTGCCTCGGTTTCATCCTGAGTTTTTCCAGTCTTTTGTCTCTTCCGAGACCCCATAACCCAGACGAATTGGGCAGTGTTCAAATTTTACGTTCCGCTCTTGCCATGGACAACCACTACCTCCTCTACTTAGTGGAAGATTTTGAAGGGGAAAGGCCATGGGATTTTTATCGTGTGGATTCCTTTTTGGCCCAAACCCAATTTGCCGCCTCCATCGCAAAATCAGAAGCCTTCCAAGAAGAAACAAAACTGATCCGAGAGTCAGGTTATCCGAACCTAGAAAACCAAACCAGTTTCCTTCTGCAAAGTTATGTGGAAAATCCAAGACTTGACCATTGGGAAATCCGACCCAAAGAACCCATCCTGCTCCCACTCGGAATGCCCATCCAAGGAATCCTTTGGGTGTATTCCGAAGGCCATCATATCAATTTGAGTATGGGCCTTTCCCAAAAAAAATCCAAAGACTTATATTTTGATTTGGGGACATTGAATTTTGTGGGATGGCGCAGGTTGGAATTTAGAATCAATTTACCGAGAGAAAACACAAGGCTCATCCAATCCATGTCCTTTCCGATTTCCTTCGCATCGTTTCGTCTAAAAAGTCTCGCCTCTCAAAAAAAAGGTGAGTTTCATTTGTACTTTGATAATTTATGTTTTGTGATTGATAAACGTACTTTCAGTTACCCTGGTTCAGAAGTGAATGACACTTGGGGTAACAAACGCTAAATGGTATATTTTTTTTATAACCTACTCATCTGTACGATATGGATTTTCCTCAAACTTGTTTCCCTCTTTTCGAAACAAATACGTCAAGAACTCCATAAACGGAAACAATCTTACAAACAAATATTTTTGAAATCCCCAAATGGAAAATCTGTCATCTGGTTCCATTCTGCAAGTGTAGGAGAACTCGACCAAGCAAAGGCTCTCCAAGAAACAGTGCGAAGGCATAGACCCGATCTCTTCATCATCCAATCGGTATTTTCATCCTCAGTGAAAGAAGGGGCATTCTCTGATCCCTTAGCTGATCTTTATTTTTACTTACCCTTTGATCTTCCTTTTGCCTATGAGAAACTCTTTCGGTTTTTTAAACCAAAGTTTTTATTCATCATGGCTTGGGACACCTGGCCCAATCTGCTAAAAAATGCATCCAAGTTTGGAACCAAATCCTACCTTTGTTGTGCCAGTTTGTCCTCTGCGTCTACCCGTAAAAATCTACTGGTACGACTTCTCACAAAATCTTCCTTCCAGTACCTTTCAGGAATTTATCCAAGCCATCCATTGATGGCCAAAGAATTTGAAGGGTTTGTTTCGGAGGGAACCGATTTTCTTGTACTCGGAGACACAAGGTTTGAATCGGTATGGAACAAATTGGAAACCAAATCCCCGAATCCAAAGTTTACTGAATTTGTTTTGCACCAAAAAAAATTTTTGGCAAAACATCGACCTGTGATCCTTGGATCCACCTACCCCATTTGCGAATCTTATTTTTTAAGCTATTTAGAATCAAATCAGGATGAATGTTCCTATTGGATCTTTCCGCACAAATGGGAGAAGGAAAGGATGTTGGATATGAAATCCAAACTTGAGACTTTCGGTTCTGCCGCCGTTTTTTCCGAGTTAAAGGAAGGTGATCCACTTCCTAAATTTTTACTCTTTGATGTTTTGGGAATCCTTGCCTTTGCTTACCAGTATGGAAGTTTTGCTTATGTAGGTGGGGCTTTCCATCACCGTATCCACAATACCATCGAACCGGCTGCCCTAGGCCTTGCCATCATCACGGGACCAAAGATCCAAAACGCCCCCGAAGCGATCGTTATGCAAGGATTAGGTGGTCTTTTTAAAACAGAAAATGAAGCTCATTTTGTCACTCGCTTCCAATCTCTCGTCAAAAACAAAGAACTACGGGAAAAGATGGGAAATACGAATCGAAACTTTGTTGTAGAAAATAGAGGTGCATCGGAAAAGATTTATAACCGAGTTTTTCCGTATGACAAAATATAAAATTGCCGCCGTTTCTTTAAATACCACTCCTCTTGATTTTTTAGGCAATTTTGAAACCATTCAATCTGCGATCCTTTCCAAGGAAACAAGGGATGCCGATCTCATCCTTTTTCCCGAACTTTGTATTTCTGGTTATGGATGTGAGGATGCATTTTTCAGGCCAAGTCTCTGGGAAAAAGGAAAAGAAGTTTTGGACAAAATCAAAACCATTTCCCCAAACCAAGTTGTGATTGTGGGTCTTCCCATCTTTATTGATTCCTTTCTCTACAATTGTATGGCTGTCCTTTTGCATGGAAAGATCCAAGCCATTGTTCCTAAACTCAATTTGGCAAATACGGGCGTACACTATGAACGAAGATGGTTCCATTCTCCCAAAACGTTTCTCAACCAATCCGTAACCATTGGTGGAATGGAAATACCATTTGGTCATTTTCTTTTTTCATGGAAGGATTTACATTTTGCCATTGAGATCTGTGAGGACAGTTGGTCCTCTTTCAAACCTTCTCAAGTTTACAATCTTGCGGGTGCCGATGTTTTACTCTCTCCAGGTGCCTCTCATTTTGCGATGGGCAAACAAAACATCCGAAGGCAAATCTTTACGGAAACCAGTCGGAGCCAAAACAATTTACAAGTATTCACAAACCTTTGTGGGAATGAATCAGGAAGGATCATCTTTGAAGGTGGTGCCTTCTTTGCTTCCTGTGGCAGACTCGTAAAGGAAGGGCCAAGGTTACATTTCACTCCCTTTGCCATCACTTCCCACTCCTTCCATCTCGATGAAATCCGATCTGCAAAAGCTCGTCATTTCCGAGAACCACTCCCTGAGCCAAAAACAACCCTCATTCCCAAAATCAATCTTTCGCCACTTAATCCTGAAGAGGCGAAAACCAGTCCATTTTTGGTTTTAGACAAACGGGATGAATCCATCTCCCCAAACGCAGATCCTACGGAAAACTTAAGTCCCTTTGAAGAATTCACAAAAGCCGTAAGCCTTGGTCTCTTTGATTACTTGAGAAAGTCCAAAACCAAAGGGTATACACTTTCACTCTCTGGGGGAGCAGACAGTGCTACCTGTGCCATCCTTGTCTCCACATTCGTGACAATCGCCAAAAAAGAAAACGGGGACGATCATCTCACCAAACTAGGTTGGAATGAAAAAAACCTTCTTGTCACACTGTACCAAAAAACATCCAACAATTCTCCCATCACGGAAGAAATTGCAAAAACCTTAAGTGAAGAATTGGATTGTGAATTCCATTCCATCTCCATTGATGAAATGGTTTCGTCTTCGGTTTCCCTCATTGAATCGGTGAAGGGAACTAAACTCAATTGGAAAGAACACGACCTTGCCTTACAAAACATCCAAGCCCGGGTTCGCTCTCCCCTCATTTGGTTACTTGCCAATCTGAATGGTCACCTTTTATTATCCACAGGGAATCGTAGTGAGGCCGCTGTGGGATACACCACAATGGATGGAGATTCCTCAGGTTCCATTGCGCCACTCGCTGGTGTGAGTAAAGAATTTTTATTAGAATGGTTAGATGACATCCAAAAGGGAAACAATCGTTATATTTCACCCAAACAATCCATTCAAATGTTACGGAATACAAAACCAACCGCAGAACTAAAACCCCTCACCGAACACCAGGAAGATGAGAAGGATCTAATGCCTTATCCCATTCTCAATTCCATTGAACGGAAACTTGTCTACCTAACAATGAATGAGTCGGAAGTATTAGAAGAACTCAAAAAAGAATACCCTTGGGAGTCCAAGGAACAACTGTTTGGTTATTTGCAAAAATTTAAAACACTATTTAGAATCTCACAATGGAAACGAGAGAGGCTTCCTCCCTCGTTCCATTTGGACGAATACGGACTCGATCCAAAATCGAGTTACCGTTTTCCCATCCTTTCCAACGAAACCTAAGGAGGTGGTTGGAGTCCTGCCTTTGTAAAGGCATTGGCAGCTTCCTTTTCGATTTGTTCGTTTTGGAATTGGATGTTCTTTAAGATTTCCTGGAATTTTTTATCCATCTCAGGATCATCCCCGCCTTGGGATTCAATGAGGTAATTGATGATCTCAAGCCTGTCCTTTCCTTGTTTTCGCACATGACCATAATATGTTGTAAGGTCCGTTGCGTTTGGACTTCCACCAAATACGGAGTTTGTGGCCCGTGTGAGCTTTTGGTTGAACTCAGATTGTTTCTTTTTATCCTCGGCCGTCATCCGTTTGGGGATGAGATCATTGTCTGGAAATTGTTCCCGCAAATCCTCAAAGGCTTGCATGGCCTCAGGTGGGTATGGTTTCCCTGTTTGTGGGTTGATGGGGATTTCGCCCGATTCGCCAGAAGCAATATTCGGATCGTCTTCATATTTCATCCCCCCCGCATTGTAATAGTCCGAATCAAAGATGGAACCTGCATCTTCCCCACGCACACCAAGTCGATTGGTGCCTTTCGGGTTACTTGGCCCTCCCCCTAAAAAAGAAAGTGCAACGGCCCCTTTTTCTTTTTTACGACGGGCTTCGTCTTCGTCGTCCCCTCCGAGCATAAGCAAGATGAGAAAAAAAAGACCAATTAGCGAAATGGAGACAAAGAGTAATTTTTTTTGGATTCCCATAGATTGAATTCCTGAAAACTTGGAAGGGAAACGAGAAACAGAATGCGTTTTCCTTCTATACACCCAATTTCCTATCTCTGCATATCTTTTCTCTCTTTTTTTCAATGTGGAGTGAACACAGACACGCCCGTGGCACCCTTTGTGTTTTTGGTTCCACCGGGAGTCCCACAGATCCTCTCGGTTGTGGCAGTGAATAGCAATATCACAAATGACTTCCAAACGGATGTCTTTAATTATAATGCTGACCCAAGACCTGAATTCATCCTCAAGTACTATGTGACCAACAGGGAACCACAGTTTGTCGGATATAATTTATATGTGACAACCGCCTTCCCTGGCATCATCCAAACCATCCAAGGGGAATGGTTAGAAGACGGTGTCCAACCGAGTTTTCCCCATTTGCCTTATGAAGCATCCACTTCATCGGCCCGAGTCATCACCAAACGGATTCGTTTTGCGGTCCCACCACCAGGGACAGAATTTTTCCAAAAATGCCAAATTTATAATTTTACGATCCGTTCCATGCTCACAGGAGGCCTCATCTCGAACCCATCGACTGCCGTGAGTACCTGTGCCATTCCAAACCGAGTGAACGACATCCAAACATTTTGTGCTGTGGGAGTTGGGTGTAATACATCCACCTGCTCCAATCCTTCATGTGGCACGCCCACTGCCTGTGCCTTAGGGACGGCCTGTAACCCTTGTACAAAGGGAAATAATGAATTAGGTTGCACCTGTCCTGCGGGACAAACCCCACCTGGGTGCCAATCCGTTGGCTTATAAACGAGAAAAAGGACTACTGTATGTCGTGGCCACTCCCATTGGCAATATGGGAGACATCACTCTGCGCGCCATTGACGTTTTAAAAGAAGTGGATCTCGTACTCTGTGAATCTGCAAAAGAAACCAAATCCCTCTTTCACAAACTGGGAATCAGTACACCTGTGCTTGCCCTTTACAAAGACCACTCCGAAACTCCCTTTGCCAATGTCCTCGAACAATTGAAACAAGGGAAGTCGATGGCCCTTGTCTCCGATGCGGGAACACCGGGTGTGTCGGACCCGGGAAGCCAAATGGTTCGCACCGCAAGAGAGAATGGCATCTCCATTGTCCCAGTGCCCGGAGCTTCCGCTCTCACCGCTCTCCTTTCTGTTTCTGGATTCCAAGTGAACCCCACGTATTTTTTAGGATTTCTCTCTGAAAAACCGAGTAAAAAACGCCGAGAATTAGAGAGAGCAAGGGAAATCGAAGGACTCATCGTGTTTTATGAATCCGTCCACAAACTCCCCAGGTTGTATCCAATCTTAGAGGAATTGTTTCCGGAAACAGAAGTGTTAATGGGAAGGGAGTTGACAAAGGCCTTCGAAGAGGTAGTTTATTACGCAAATCCTAGGGAATTGGCGAATAATCCTCCCAATGCCAAGGGTGAATTTGTATTTCTCTTGAATCATCGAAAAAAATCACTTAAGGGAAATTCAGATTCCACCGATATGTGATGTAGGAAGAGGACTAGAATATGAATATCGATAAAGTAGGTCGTGTTGGTGGATACGGTTATGAACCAAAAAAACCACAAGGACCAAAAGAATCAGAATCACAAGCGCCGGTGGATACAATTTCCATCTCTGATGCAGCCAAAAAAATTGCATCTGAAGCAAAATTACAGGCAGAAGTAAAACAAATTGCAAAACAAATCGTTCAAGCTCCTCCAGAAGAGGATCGCACGGAAAAACTCAAAGCGATCAAAGAACGATTGAAAAACGGAGACTATGACACTCTTTCACCAGAGATGTTAGATAAAATTTCCGACCAAATTGCAACGTCTTTCCTCGGACAACAGTAATAAGGACAGGTGGTGAGGGATCCTTTGTTATTGTCCTCTCCGAGGATTTCTCACGCTTCGTACATTCATAGTTAGGGGATCGTATGCCAGTTCTCCCCGAATGGATTAATTTTCAATTTCCTCCCAAGATACATTTCGAAATCGATTGTGGATATAAACTTGGATCCTTTGTCAAAAACATTGGATCTCGAGTTGTACTCATCACAACCCAAAAAGAATTAGAAAATTCAGAAGAACTCTCCATCATCAAAACGAGTTTAGAAAAACACGCGGAAGGTGTCATCATTTACGATGACATTGTAGACCGTGTGCATTTCAAAGATTTGGATACTTGTGCTCATTTTTTACGAATTTCGAATGCTGACTGTGTTGTGGCATATGGTTCTTTTGAATCAATGAACGCAGGTAAGGCGGCTTCCCTTCTCGCCACCAATGATATGTTTGCGGAAGAACTCCTCGTTGGAAGGAAACAACCGAAAAAAAAGGGATTACCGCTTGTGGTTGTTCCGACAAAACCTCTACTCGGCAATGAATGTTCTCCATTTTTTTCCATCGTCGATGACAAAGACAAAAATAGAAAGTATTTCGCTCATGAATGGGCATTTCCGGAACTCATCGTATCCGATCCAAAAATTGGAGCTGGTATGTCGAGCTCTGAAACAGCAAAAACAGGTATTTCTATATTATCAGCAGCAGTGGATAGTATTCTTTCCAAATATGCCAACGAGATCACTTCTTCTACTGCATTACGTTCCATTGAACTTATTTCTAAAAACATTGTTCCTGCCATCCGAGAACCACGTAACTTAGGACCAAAAAACTCCATTTATGCGGCAAGTTTACTGGCAGGCATTGCCCAATCCACAAGTAGCCTAGGGCTTTGTTATGCATTGTCCCTTGCTGTAACAACGGTTACCAACTTAGATATTTTCCAAAGTATGTCGATCCTTCTCCCTCACGTGATGGAATACAATCTCACTTCCTCTGCCGGTAAGTATGTAATGATAGCAAGAGCCCTTGATGAGGACGTAACCAATATCTCCGTCATTGAAGCGGCGATCAAAGCCGTGGAAGGGATTCGTAAAATTTACTTAGAACTACGTATCCCACAACGCCTCTCCGAGTATGAAGTGAAAAAAATCGACCTACCTGGAATTGCAACTCTTGCAGCTACGTATTCATTTCTTGATTGTCTTCCAAGAGAACTACCGAAAAATGAAATCGAAACCATCTTAGTGGCTGCGTTTTAGGATAAACTTGATCCAACTCACCGAATTTGAACAAAAACTCTTAGAAACATTTTCCTTAAGTGACAGGGATGCCAGACGATTGCAACGAGTGATCCAAGATTTATCCATCATTGTGGGTATGGATCACGAAGAGATCTTCGACTTTATGAGGTTTGGTGTGGACCATGAATTGGAGATTTTGAAACAAGATTATAACTGGGAACACTTTCGTATCCGCATCCAAAAGAAATTAAAAAAATCCCCACCCGTTTGATTTACAGACAAGGATACAATTACCATTTTTTTTTGGCCGATATGGATTCGGTCGCCCGTTTTGTCTCGGCTCCCGATCCCTTTTACCCGATTCCAATCAAAAAGATTCCCGATTTGCCTTCCGTTTCTACAGATCCCATTTTATTCCCACAGTTTTTATATTCACTCCAGTACAACCGCCAAAGTTTTCAACCAAAACCGATTACCAATCCTCCTTACTACCGTAGTCCCGACCAAAAAACAGATTGGTTCCAAAATCCAAAACCAGGTTTTTCAAACACCAAACGAACGATTGGTGGACTCAAACAATCACCATCTGAATTATACCGAAGCAAACGGGACAAGTTCAAACAAACTAGGTATCTATCTCTAAGAGACATCGTGAATCCTGAGTTCAATGAAAGGATGGTGTTAGAGAAAATAGACTCGTTGTATGTGGATACCAAAAGTAAACTTTATCTCAATCGTTTGGTGGCAATTTTATACTCTGGGACAAAGGAAGAAGAAATTAAAATCATAACCAATCTCTTTCGATTTGAAACAGAGTTTGCACAATTCTTAAGCCAACAAATGTTCACGGTGGAACTCATCCCCCTCATCCATGGAATCTTTTTACAAGAGATCTTACGTAGCCATGATGAAAGGTATTTTCATTATATTTTGCCAAAACTTTCCCCTCCCGTTTTACAAGTGATTCGTAAATCCATCTCGAAAAACAAAATGAAACAAATTGAATTGGCCCCTGCCCTAAAACCACCCGCTGGAGAAGATTTAGTATCACTCATTGAAGCCGAGCTCTACAGACGGTTTGCACGGAATCTCTATTATGAAGAAGGTAGTATTTTTTCTTACCGTGATGAGGGTGACGAGAGCCAAATAGAAACCATACCGTTTGAAAATTCAGAAAAATTTGATTTTTGTGTGAGTGGTGAGTCCTTAAGCTTTTACGGGAAAACCAAAACGAAACTTTTTTTTAAGACCAATGAATGGATGGATACAGTTCGTTTTGATTTGTTTCTCACTCGGAAAGAACTGGAAACCAGTGAATTCCATCGGCTTCCCAAAGATCTGATTTTGGAAATTCCCTTTTATGAAACTGGTTTGTTTCTTGTTGGTGGAGGGATTACCAAACAAAAACAAACCTTTGAATCGTCTCTCCTATGGTTCGACTATTGAAGGGAATGGATTAGGTTTCCGTTTTCACACGAGAAATGGCTAAATTCCACTTATCAATTTCTTCTTTCCGTTCGGATTCTTTCATCTTCGGTGTGAATTGTGTGGTTTTGGTTTCTTCTTTTCGAAGGTGAGCCACTGATTTAAAAAATCCACGTTCGAGTCCTGCCAAGTATGCCGCACCCAGCACCGTCGTATCCACGTTTTGTGGTCGGATCACTTTTGTTCCTAAGATGTCAGCTTGGAATTGCATGAGCCATGCGTTGGAAGTGGCACCACCATCCACTCGTAAAAATTTCAATGGTTTTCCCGTTTCCTTTTCCATTGCATTGGCAAGTTCATAGGATTGTAAGGCAATGGCTTTGAGAGCGGCTCTTGTGATTTGGGCAGGCGTTGTGTCACGAGAGAGTCCAAAGATGGCACCACGTGCTTCTTGGTCCCAATGCGGGGCACCAAGACCTGCAAAGGCAGGAACAAACACAATATCATCTTTTGTTTTGATCGACTTCACGAGTTTTTCCGAGTCTTTTGAGTATTTAAAAAATTCCAAATTGTCTCGGAGGAATTGGACCACAGCACCCCCGATAAAAACAGATCCTTCCAAACAGTACACAGTTTTCCCTTCTGGACCGAGGGCCAATGTGGTGATGAGACCTTGGTTCGAAATCCGGAATTCATCCCCCACATTGAATAGTAAAAAACAACCCGTTCCATAGGTATTTTTGGCTTCCCCTGGTTCTGTACAAAGTTGTCCAAAGAGTGCCCCTTGTTGGTCACCAACTAACGAAGAAATTGGGATTCCATCTGGGATGGATTTGACATTAGAAGTAAACCCAAAGAGATTTTTGGAGTTAAATGCCTTCGGTAACATGGACATGGGAACTCTTAAAATCTTACATAGTTCTTCATCCCATTCTTTGGTTTGGATATTAAAAAGTAAGGTTCGAGATGCATTGGTATGATCGGTTTTATGTTCTTTATGGCCTGTGAGTTTGTACAATAACCAGGTATCAATGGTTCCAAAAAGAAGGTCACCACGTTCTGCCCGATCCCTTGCCCCTTTCACATTGTCTAAGATCCATTGGATTTTGGTACCTGAAAAATAAGCATCTAGGACTAGCCCTGTTTTATTTCGAAAATTGGAATCTAGGCTTTGTTTTTTTAAGTCCTTACAAATATCAGAAGTACGTCGGCATTGCCAAACGATGGCATTATAAACAGGTTTTCCTGTTTTTTTATCCCAAACAACCGAAGTTTCCCTTTGGTTTGTGATCCCAATGGCCACGGCATCTTTGGGATTTAACTTTCCATTTTTAATGGCAAGTGTGATGAGCTTTTGTGTTTTTACCCAAATCTCTTCTGGGTCATGTTCCACCCAACCTGGTTTTGGATAGTATTGTTTGAACTCTTGGTAAGCCGAGGAGATCACTTTCCCTTTGTCATTAAAACAAAATGTACGAATCCCAGTTGTACCTGCATCAATTCCAATGATGTAATTTTTTTTTGCCATATTATACCTCTATTTCCAAACCTTCATACGCCATAATGATTTCTAATTTTCCATGAGGATCAAACATCTCTTTGTACTTTAACGCTCGTAAGTATACCAAATCTAATTTTTCGTCATCGTAAGATGGGTCATGGTGGAACATGACAAGTTTTTTGACCTTTGCCCGAAGTGCAATGTCTGTGGCAATAGAAGCAGAACTATGGCCCCAATCAATTTTTTGCAAAGATTCTTCAAATGTATATTGAGTATCAAAGACCAGAACATCTGCATCTCGAAAGTAATCAATATAGGTATCAATATTTTCCATCTCTTCTAAATTGAATTCCGCATCGGAGGCAAAGATAATGGATTTCCCTTCTTCTGTGAATCGATACGAAAAACTTCCACCTGGGTGGCGCACTGCTTTGCTGAATGCTTGGATATGAGGACCGAGGGATACCACTTCCCCTTCTTCTATGAATTGGAAGGTTTTTTTGGCCGCATAATGGTCAAAGGAAACAGGGAAATGAGTAAACACAAATTGGTGCTCGAGTCTTTTTTCTGCGTCACTCATGGACGAGATGAACTCAAAATGATTGCCAGGTAAAAACAATGGAATGAAAAAAGGAATCCCTTGGATATGGTCCCAATGCGTGTGAGTGAGGATCCAATACGCGTGTCCCGCCCCTTTTCCAAAATCAGTTGCCATGATTTGGTTCCCTAACTCCCGAAGTCCCGTCCCACCATCGATGATGATCAAATTTCCTTCTTTATCACGAATCTCAACACAGGTCGTATTACCTCCGTAAGTTGAGGAAGATGAGAAACTTAAGGAATTTAAAAAACTGATAATACTTTGTTCGTTTTGGATGTCTGTAGGACTTGCCAAAGTGAGGATTTTTTCGATTTTATGTTTTACATTTTCTGGCCGAATGGGTGAACCAATGGATCCTCGTACACCCCAAAACTTAATTTTCATTGCTCTTTTTCTAGAGTCATTTTCAGAAAAATCAAACGTTTTTTGATTGTATTTACCTCTTTCAGATGTTGTCATAACTAAAGTTATGTTTCAGTACGAAGTCAAACGAGAGAATGAAAAGGTTATCATCATTTTGAATGGTTCCCTGTCACTTCGGGACACTCCCAAATTAAAAACCGAAATCAAGGAACTCATCGATTCTGATTCGATCAAGGAATTGGTTTTAGACTTCAAATACTTATCATATTTGGATTCCTCGGGGATTGGAATCCTTCTGCATACATATAGTTGGACAAAAGAGAAAAACAAAAAAGTAAAAATGGTTCATGTCTCAAATGAGATCAAAACCATTTTTAGTGTCGCAAACCTTTTAGAAATGTTTGAAATAGAGTGAACTAAACTCGGTAGTCCTGGATGGTTTGGATGAGAAAAGAAACGATCCCGGAAAACACATAAAATCCAACTGCTCCATACATCACATACGGCCATCGATAGAATCCGATCGCAAATAAAATCAGTCCCAAACCAAGAAGGCTGAATCCCAATTTTTTCCAAGAAAAAAGTCCACGCATTGCCACTTGCGGTTTGCTATACCGAAGGGTGGAAACCATCAGTAATGCCGTGATCACAAAAAATGTAACCGCAGTCCATAAGGGAACTTGGGATACAGAAAAAACCAAAGGGAAAATTCCAATCACCACACCCGCAACCGGAGATGGAAGGCCATTGAAGGATTTGGGATCATGTGCCACATTAAATCGAGCCAATCGGTAAGCGGCACAAATTGGATACAAGGCTGCAATGAACATACCTAAAGGGAAATAATCTGGTTTGTCTAATAGATCCAATTTGATATCAAAAAAGAACATTTTGTATGATAAAAAACCAGGTGCGATCCCGAAAGTAGTTAGGTCGGCTAAACTGTCCAAATCGGCTCCCAATTCACTTGTACAATTGAGAGCACGCGCGGCCATTCCATCAAAACCATCGAATAACGCAGCCAAGATGATAAACACTCCTGCAAGCGAATACAACTCGTGCGAATTGGGTTGGGAAGGATTTGTTTCTGCAACAAGGAGCATGGAAACAAACCCTAAAGTGAGGTTTCCAAGTGTTAATGTGTTCGGGATCCAAGTTAATTTTAGTTTCATATTATTTGTTCAAAGTTTCGTTTCGGACTCACTTTAAAATCGAGTCCTACAAATTTTTTTTCTTTCCAAAGATGGTATCCAAGACATGCCACCATCGCTCCGTTATCTGTGCAGTAAATTTTTTTTTGCGGGTAATACAGTTGGAAAGGAGCAGTTTTCGATTCAGCCAAAAGTACAGATCGAAGTGTTTCGTTGGCAAGCACTCCCCCAGCGGCCACGACTGTTTTGATATTGGTTTTTTGAATCGCCTTTTTGATATTTCGGACAACGAGCTCAAAGGCAGTTTGTTGAAAGTAAAAGGAGATTTTCTGAATGGGAGGTGGTTCTGTTAGGGATTTTAAGTAATAAAGAACGGCAGTTTTTAAACCACTATACGAAAATCGGATTTTTTCTGGCCCATCCTCTTTGAGTAATTTGGGAAATGGGTTTTTCTCTCCCTTTGGTCGTTTGTACTCCAAAGCTTCTTTTTCAATGTAGGGACCTCCCGGATACGGTAAACCTAGGACAGCGCTGACTTTATCAAATGCTTCCCCTAAAGAATCATCATTTGTGTCTGCAAGTAACTGCAAATCTCCAAATCCTTTGTAAATATAAATCGAAGAGTTTCCCCCAGACAAAAGAACGCCTAACCAAGGAAATGCGGGCAATTCATTTTCGAGTCCTATCACAGTTAGGTGCGCTTCCAAGTGGTTCACGAGAACAATGGGAATGGAGTGTACAAGTGAGATACATCTAGCCAATTGTGCACCAATCATCAGTGAACCTACAAGCCCTGGGTATCCCGTAACTGCAATGTATTTGAGTTCCAAAAATTGGATCTTTGCTTCTTCCATACAAACAGCAAGAAGAGAATTGATTTTTTCCAAATGGGCACGTGAGGCAATTTCTGGAACCACCCCCCTGTAAGGGGAATGGGTTTCAATTTGGCTATACACTTTTAATGATACAACTTCATTGCCATCTCTAACAATGGCAATGGATGTTTCATCGCAACTGGATTCAATGCCTAATCCGTAGACCATTTATTTTAAGAGGTTGATAGCCTCGGATAACTGGATGTCCAAATCTAGTCTAGGTTTGGTTTGGGAAGTACCCATTCTCATTTCATTGAATAAAAAAATCTTCACGACAGAATCGGATATCTTTAAGTTTTCTTTTTTGAGTAAAGTTTTAAAATCAGAAATCGAATCTTCATCAAATTCCGAGTGTGATTCTAAAAACGGACGAATCAAATTTTTCTTAAATAGTTTTTCCAATGCATATTTCTCATCTTCATTTGCAGATACGGGATTAATCACATGATCCGGAGTGATTCCTTTCCCATGAATAGAAATTCCTGAAGGAGTGTAATACTTTTGAATTGTGATGGCAACACCTGCTCCAAACGAAAGTGGAATGATCGATTGTACACTACCTTTTCCAAAACTTTGTGTACCGACGATTATCGCTCGTTTGTGATCTTTTAGGGCACCAGCTAAAATTTCAGAAGCACTTGCAGAACCTCCATTGACTAAAATCGCCACAGGTAAATCCAAATACTTAAGCTCTTTTGATTCTGATTTAAAACTTTTGATGAGAACTCCCCCTCTCCCCTTAACAGACACAATGTCTGAGTTAGGTGGGAGAAATAAATCAGCAAGTTCAATGGCTAAATCAAGTAAACCACCTGGATTCATTCTTAAATCGATAATGAGCTTTTTTGCTCCAGAGTCTTTTAGGTTTTTGACCGCAGTGGCAAATTCTTTGCCCGTATCCTTTCCCATAAACTGAACCAGTTTGATATATCCGGTTTCTTTTTCAGAAAGGTAAAACGATCGGAGGAACCGAATTTGAATGAGTTCTCTGACTAAGTTGACAATAAAAGGTTCTTTTGTGCCCTTTCGTTCGATTTTCATCGAAATGGATGTTCCCACATCACCGCGCATCATCGCAAACGATTCTGCTTGCGATAGTGATTTGACTGGTTTTCCATTGATTTCAATGATTTTGTCCTGAGGCAAAAGGCCTGCTTTCCAGGCGGGAGTCCCTTCAATGGGAGCAACGATGACAAATGCATTTTCTTGGTAATTGAGTTCTACTCCAATGCCACCAAAACTACCTTTCGTTTCATTTTGTAGTTCTTTGTATTCATCAACATCAATGAAACGAGTATGCGGATCACCTAAACTTTGTAAGGCACCTTGGATCGCTCCGATATAAATCTTTTTTTCTTCTTGTGGTTCGACAAAGTCGTTTTCAATATAAGCGACCACTTCATGTAAAATTTGAAGGTATTTTTCTCCATCGGAAGAGATTGCTTTTACTTTTTCAATGCTTAGAACAAAAACCAAACCAAGCAAAGATAAGGTGACGCTGATCCAAAGGAAGCGTTCGGAGAATTTGACTTTATTCATTTCCATATATTGACTCAAACAATGCTTTGTTGTCTTTTTTTAACATTTCTTTTGCTTCAGGGATCGACAGACGGTAAACGTCACAAGCCTCTTCGAAGAGTTGGATATCGGAAGGTGTGGGCCTTTTTGTGTCAGCCATAAGACCTGTTTGGATTCGGTTTTGTGCAAACCGTTCCAGGACGCGCTTCAAATCATAGGCATTGATTTCTTGTTTTTTGGGAGCACAACTAACGAGGAAAATAGTGAATCCGAGACAGACTGAAAGGAAGAGATGTTTCGACATCCCTTCTAAGATCGAAGGAAACCTACTCTTGGTCAATCAGTAAATGCGATAGAGACCGATCAGTTTTCCGATAATCGTCGCTTTCTTTGTGCGAATGGGTTTGAGTTTTGCATTTCTTGGTTCCAAACGGATCATGTCTGGTTCCTTAAAAAAAACCTTGAGGGTGGCTTCATTTTCAATCAGCGCCACTACAATTTCACCATTACGAGCAGTATCTTTCTTTTGGATGATGGCAATGTCTCCATCACTGATCCCGGCTTCCACCATGGAATCCCCTTTGACGCGGAGGGCAAAGGTTCCCGGTTTTGTTGCCAGATCATCAGGAACGGCGATGTATTCTTCAATATTTTCTTCTGCCAAGATGGGAGCTCCCGCTGCCACCTGTCCGAGGAGAGGAATCCCGGAAGCACGAACCAGGAGTGCCTCATCGGCATTCCCTTTCAGGAGTTCGATGGCACGGCTCTGGTTTTTAGAGGTGCGGATGTATCCTTTTTTTTCGATGGCCTTGAGGTGGTCATAGGCCCCTTTGGCAGTGATCCCAAATTGGTCTCCAATCTCACGGATCGTGGGTGGAAATCCCTTTTCTCGTACTGTGTCCGAGATGTATTGTAAAACAAATTCTTGTTTTTCCGTGAGGTCTTTCATACTAAACAGATAAATAGGAAATGGGCGTTATGTCAACAAAAAACTAGTTGTTATAGTTTTAAATATTCACTTTTTAAGACAAAACTTCCTTCTTCCACAATGGCTTCTCCCGAAGCCACACCTTCTGTGACTTCCACCCAATTATCGTAGAGTTTTCCCAAACCAATTTTTTTGGCTGAGAATGAACCGTCGCCGTTACGAACAAAGATATAGTTTTCACCTTCAATTTTATGAATACATCCTGCAGGGATCACCTTTGCTTTGTTTACCGATGATGCGACCATCGCACCGACTACTGTTGCTGTTACACTTTGACCAGGGCGAAGCCTTCCTTTGGAATTACGAACTTCCAAACGGATTTCAGCTGTTTTTTTCACAGGATCAATGATATCACCAACATGGGAAACAACTGCTTTTAGAGATTCATCCTTGGAACCAATGGGAATTACTTTTGCTTCATTTCCCATACGGATCGATGCCAAATCTTTTTCATACACTTCTAAATTGATCCACAAAACAGACAAATCGGCGACAGTGAATAAATTATCACGAGCATTCACCGCTTGTCCAATGATCGCTTCCCTTTCTGTTACGGTGCCTGAAATGGGAGTTCTGATGAATAGGTTTTTAGAATTGTATTTTCCAGCTTCTAGGTTTGCAATTTCAGCTTCATTGAGGCCTAAGTTTTCCAAGGCATTTCGTGATGTTTCCATCTCTGCTTTGACAGACTTATAATCCATTAATGACATTTCGTAATCTTTTGCAGATGTCACTTTCCTCTCGTATAAGTCTTTTGCACGATCTGCTTGTACTTTGAGTGCCTCCAACCTAGCTCTGGCTTTTAAGTAGTTGGCTTCTGTCGTTCCTAAATCCACGGATTGGATGGAAGCTATGGCAGTTCCTTTTTTTACATATTGCCCTTCTTTTACAAATACTTGTAAAATTCGGCCATTCACACGAGATCCAACTTTTGCCACATTATTCATGTCATACGAGACAGTGCCAGGTAGTTGTAATTCCTCTTCCAATGCCTTTTCTTGCAGATAAACGACTGAGAAAGGATGGTTTTTTTGGATTTCATTCGAGATGATAAATTTTGATTTATCTTCGGTAAGAGCTTCTGTTTTTTTTCCAGCTCCAAAAAACTTGGTATATCCGAAATACAACAAACTTCCAAGTAATACAAGGATACTTATATTTCTAATTTTTTTTAAATTCAATTCATTTTGCATATTGGCCTATAACTCCGAGTTGTCCATTTTCCCAATGGATGCCTTATAACTTTCCAAAGCGTTGTAATAGAGGTATATGATTTCATAATAACTCCTTAATACACTAAGATAGTTTTTTTCTGCTTCCAAAAACGTAACCAAATTGGAAGCACCGCGAATGTAAGCAAGTCTAGACTTCTCTTGGACTTCTTTGTTTTTATCTAAGAGCCCCATTTTTTGGTAATCCAAGAGTTGTGACTCCCTGGCTTGTAATTCTTTAATTGCCGCAGAAATTTCTGACAAAATTTCGTTCCGTTTCGCATCTACATCAAATCCTAATTTTTTATAAGATTCTTCTGATTTTAATATCTCCCCTTGTTTACGATCAAAAATTGGAAGAGGAGTTGCCGCATAGATCCCTGTTACATTTTCATTCCCTTTGTTTAGGAATTCTACCCCAAGGGTGAGCGGAGGAATGACTTCTCGTTTTTTTAGTTCGATATTCATTCTTTCTCTTTGTTGTCTGATTTTAAGAGCCACAAGGTCAGGTCTTTCTTCGATATCAAAATCATTCAGATCAATTCCAAAGTCTTTCGTGGAAATAAATTCCAATCTTCCTTTGATACTTAGAGGTGAATTGATATCAGAGATTCCAATCAATACTCTTAGGTTTTTTACTACCTGCGCCCTCAGGATCCGTGCATTCCTGTATTCTCTTTCGATCTGCACTCGTTCCAAGGCAAGTCGATCGTATTCCAAAAAAGAAATGTCCCCTTTTTCAGCACGTAATTTGGTTAAATCCAGTAAGTCCTGGTAATTTTCCAAAAACTCTTGTTGGTAGTTAATTTGTTCGGTTACATACAAATAAGTCCAAAAATTTTGTCTCAGACGTAATCGGAATAGTCGATCAAAATCTCGAAAACTTGCAATGGTTGCCAAAAACTCTTGTTTGGCGACTTTTTCCCTTTGAGGGATCACACCACTCATATCAAATGGTTGGTTGTAAATAAAAGAGGTTTCCGGTAAACCAGTGGCCGCTTTTGAAGAGGCACCCATAAACTGCTGTTGCATATTCACAATTGGATTGTAATACAAACTCGCTGTGATCACATCCCCGCGTGCCATTCCAATATTTTGTTTTTCACGCAAATACAGAGGATTACTTGTGACGGCAAACTCTTCTAATTCATCCAAATTCCACTTTTCTTTTGCATCCTGCGCCCGGGAATCTTCACCTAAAAACAGTAACTCATCTTTAGAATGGAGTTCATACACTGCTTTTTCTTTTGAAGAAATGTTCGTTGTGATGAAACCCAAACTAAGGATGAATAGATATCTTAATATATACTTCATACAGTTACAAACTTTTTGATATAATCCTCAATTCCAAATTGAATGACCTTAATTGCTTCCACTCTGTCATACACTTCTGTAATTTCGACTGTTCCAGTGGATGGAGAGTTTGGATCTAATTTATAAGTGAGAAAATAATGATGGAGTTTGTTGATAAGAGCCTTTGGAACTTCAGAAATATCTTTCATTTGCCCAAACACTTCATCCCCTTTGAGCACTGCGACAATTTTGTCATCGGCCTCACCCTTATCGATCATCCGAAGTCCACCAATGGGTATCACAGTGAGGATCATATTGCCATGTGTGATCGGATTGACACTCAATACACAAATATCAATTGGGTCTCCATCACCAAGGATATCTGGCCTTCCCACTACTTCCGAACAATGTTTCCCAGAAGCTTCTCCAGAAAATGTCCTAGGAATGAATCCATATAAAGTCGGAGAACGATTGCTATATTTCTGTGGTCTATCCACTCGGATGAAACCAGATGCTTTATCAATCTCATACTTCACAGTATCTTGTGGTGTGAGCTCAATGAATACATCTAGTTCATCTGGTGCCTTTGGTCCTAGTTCTAATCCATGCCAAGGGTGTGCTACATAATAATTCGGTTTCATCTAAGTCCTCTTACGTTTTGATTTTTGTTTTGTTTGTTTTCTATCTTCTTCATGAAAACTTGTTTCTTCGTCATGCGTATGTCCATGACCATGGGAAGATGTATGAACCAAATCGGAAGTTTTGTATTGTTTCATTTCTTCCACAAAGTATTCATTCATCTTTCGTTCTCTTTCCATTTGGCGGATTTCTTGTTTTTGTGCAAGTGTCACAAGAAATTCAAAAGCAATCGGTAATAAGAATCGTGACAATATGGTAGCCACCAAAACACCACCCATCACCACAGTGGCAAGTGGCCTTTGCACTTCAGCTCCAGCACTCGATGCAATCGCCATCGGCAAAAATCCAATGATGGCCACAAGTTCAGTCGTGGCCACAGCACGAAGTGTATAAACGGCCGCATCCACAACAGCAATCGATGGATCCCTTGTGATTTTTAATTGGTCTTTTAAGGCAGAAGCATACACCACTCCGTTTAAGACAGAAATACCAGCAGCCGCAATGAATCCTACACCAGCAGGAATCGAAAAAGGAAGTCCCCGCAACACAAGTGATAAAATTCCACCCGAAAGGGATAATGGAACTAGAATAAATACACCTAATGCATAGTAGGCGCTACCAAAAGCAATGAATAACATTCCAAAGATAATGGCTCCAGCAATTGGGATCACAATCGCCAATCGGTTTTTTGCTCGTGTAAAGTTCTCAAACTGTCCACCCCAATCCACATAATAACCTTGTGGTAATCCAGCTTCAATGGATTCAGTGGCCGCTTGTACATCATCCACAAATCCAATCATGTCCCGCCCGCGGACGTTTACTTCCACAAGGATCCTACGTTTGAGTCCTTCATGGTAAAGGGCGGCAGGACCTTCTGTCATCACGATGTCTGTGACCTGGCCGAGGGGAACCGTTCCACCTAACTCAGTCATTACGGGAACATTGGAAATGACTCCCAAATCAGTAACATCAGCATCCAAACGCACAATGAGATCAAATCGTTTGTAACCTTCATACACCTTACCTGCATTGAATCCGACACGTAAGGTTTCGATCGTTGTGAGTACTTCTTCTGCTCTCACACCATACCGAGCCATATTTCCACGGTTCATTTTGATTTCCAAAAGAGGAAGGCCTAGGAGTTTTTGGACTCGTAAGTCAGCTGCCCCTTGGATCTTTTTGATTTTGGATGCATAATTGTCAGCAATTGCTTTTAACGATTTTAAATCATCACCATAGATTTTGATGACGATATCGGCTTTCGAACCAGATAACAAGGCATTGACGCGGTTTTCGATTGGCTGAGACAAACTAATATAAGACGAAGGCACATTTTGGTTGATTGAGTTTTTCATCTTTTCCATGAGCTCTTCACGGTCTTTGGCGGTGACCCATTCTTTTTTGGGTTTCAACTTCACCATCATCTCCCCTTCTTCCGAACCAATGGGTTCTGCCGCAGACTCACCACGTCCTTGTCTGGAAACAACACTCATGGCTTCCGGAAATTTTAAGATGACCTTTTCCATTTCCAAATTGAGATCTCGAGAATGGTTGATGGCCGTGGAAGGAAGGCGTTTGATATCAATGGCAATCTCCCCTTCATCAATCCTTGGTAAAAATTCAGATCCGAGAGTGGAGGCCAACATAAAAGACAAAACCACAACACCAATCCCAGCATATGTAAACTGGCGTTTGAATTTCATTCCATAGGTTAAAATTTCAGCATATTTGTTTTGGAATTTTTCCCAAAATGCAGACTCATGTAAAATTGGTTTTTTGTAAATATATGACATGAGAGCAGGGAAAGTTGTGATGGAATACAATAATGCAGCACCTAATGCAAATGCGACGGTAATTGCCATCGGACGAAACATACGCCCTTCCACACCTTCCAAAGTCATCAGAGGGAGATACACGAGTAATATGATCCCCACACTAAAAGCAGAAGCCCGCACTACTTTGATACAGGATTCCATGATCACTTCTTCCATTCCATCTTCCATGTCTTGGGCGGACGTTTTAGAAAGTAGGAAACTTTTTCGGATCAAAAATCCATGAAGTGTTGACTCTAACATCACAATGGAACCGTCAACAAGGAGACCAAAGTCGAGAGCTCCTAATGACATGAGGTTACCAACAATTCCAAAGGCATTCATTAGGATTGTGGCGATCATCATGGAAACAGGGATGGCAAGAGCCACAGCAAACGCCCCTTTGACGGTGCCAAGTGTTAGGATCAAACACACAAGAACGATGATGGCAGCTTCCACTAAGTTGGTAAATACGGTGGAAAGTGTGCGACCAATGAATTCAGACCGGTCGTAATAGACTTGAATCTTCATCCCTTGCGGGAGTCTTGATTCAATCTCTTTCATCTTTTCTTTCACTCGGCCGACTACCTGCAGTGAGTTACTTCCGAGTAACATCATGGCAGTTCCACCCACCACTTCACGTTTACCATTCATTGTACTCAAACCAAACCGAAGGGCAGGTCCTGTTTCTACCCGAGCAATTTGGCCAAGCGTGAGAGGGATTCCATCTTTTGAGGTTCGAACTGAAAGGCGTGCAATGTCATCAATGGATTTGAATTGGCTTTCCCCTCTGATGACAAATTGTTCCTCTCCTTTTTGAATATAACCACCACCCAAGTTTACATTGGCACCTTGTAATGCTTCCGTGATATGTGAAAGTGTTAAATTATGAGATAACAGCCGTTTGGGGTCTATTTTGATTTGGAATTGTTTGGCATCTCCTCCCACAACGTTTACATCTATGATCCCTTTGACAGAACGAAGTTGCCTTGCCACTTCCCATTCCATAACCGTTCGTAACTCTTCTGGGGTATGGCTTTCGGAAACCAATGCAAATTCATAAATGTCACCAAGACCTGTAGCAATCGGTGAAAGTTCTGGTTTTCCATATGACTTGGGAATGAAGTTTTCGGCTTGTTTTAACCTTTCATTCACAAGTTGCCTTGCGAAATAAATGTCTGTTCCATCTTCAAAAATGACAGTGACTGAACTCACGCCAGTTCTTGATATGGAACGAATTTCAGTCACTTTGGGCATCCCGTTGAACTCAAGTTCGATGGGATAAGTGATAAACTGTTCTACTTCTAAAGGGGATAATCCAGGAACGGATGTGACAGCAGATACTTGGACATTTGTCACATCCGGGATCGCATCAATTGATAAATTGAGTGCATTATAAAAACCCACAATGGTAAGGGCTGCGGTGATCACAAGAACTGTGGCCCTTTTGTGAATGGAAAATTGAATGATTTTTTCTAACATAATACCTATTTCAAATTAAATTTCACCCTACAGTTTGGTTTGGTAGGGAATAAACGTAAACTATATGCAACGATTACGCCAAAATAGGCGGAGGGAGGTAGAGAAAGAAAAATAAAATCGAGATTTCAGTAAAAAATTCAGTTTCCGTTGTCAGAATCGAAAATCGATTCACGGAAATTTTGACAAGGGAGTGCTCTCGTTTGGTGGGAACGAGTTTTAGAACCTGATTGGATTCCTTAGTCGAAGAGAGAGCACGAGTCGTTTCTTCCAACTCGTAGGATTGGTATTGGAAGTCCAAATCTTCGAGAGGAGATACAAATCGGTCGTCGACCAGATTTAGATTGATGAAAACCGCTAGAAGGAGGATAAACCCTGACTTCCAGAAGCGCCTAATTTTCACGACTATTTCCTATTCTTGAGACCCAGTTTCAGAGATGGAAGGGATGCGACAAGAGAATTCCCTACAAAATATGAACTTTTTTTCTTTTATTCCAAATTACAGAAAACGATAGAGTTGCCAAAACACGATAAGGGGACAACACTATCCCTACTGATGAAAGACGAATCGATTGACACAATTATTAGCGATGACATCACGTTTCGCGGAACACTTTCTTTTAACCAAACATTAAAAATCAAAGGCCAATTCAAAGGAACCATTACCTCTCATGGCAAACTCATCATCGATGAAACAGGTGATGTGGAAGCAGATGTGGAAGTGGGGAGTTTGGTTGTGCTTGGTAATCTGAAAGGAAATGTAGATGCCAAAGAAAAAGTGGAATTAAAAAAGAATGGAAAAGTTGTAGGAGATATCAAAACTCCTGGACTCGAAGTGGAATTTGGTTCCAAAATTATTGGCAATTGCATCATGTAACAAAGGTTCACTTCGGACCTTTGTTGTCTGAAGTTCGAACCAAAGTTGAATCCAAAAGGCCTTTACTTCGATACTTAGTGGATCGAAGAGAAGGTCTAAAAAACACTTCCCCGAAAGAACTCCTATTCTCTGATTTTTCTTGTCTTCATTCCCCCTTCTCCCTTCCGGACATCGAAGACGCGGTATCTCTCCTCCTTTCCTTTGCCAAATCTAATAAAAAAATCTTATTATATGGAGACCGCGACTCCGATGGAGTGAGTTCTACCTGTTTACTTGCTTTCTTTTTGAAATCTCATCCTGAATTTTTGACAGCCAACTTGGAAGTAATGGTCTCTTCAGAAAGTGATCCGTATGGTCTTTGTAAAGAAGCTGTGAGTAAAATCCAAAAAGCCAAACCAGACTTACTTGTCACTTTAGACTTTGGTTCAAGCCAAGCGGATGAAATCGATTCCTTAACTGCATTGGGAATCCAAGTGATTGTCCTTGACCATCATGAAGTTCCCGTTCGTATCCCTAAAAACTGCGCCTTAGTGAACCCAAGACGAACGGATTCCGAATACCCAGAAAAAAAAATCTGCACTGCTGCCTTATCCTTCAAACTTGTCTCTGCCATTTTATTTCGGACTAGTAAAGAATGGAACCAGTTGTATACAAAAACAGTAACAAATGAAGATGGGACGAAAGAAGTTTTGTATTTCCGAAATGGAATCAAACTTTCCAAAGACCAGTTAGATTTGATTCAAAATCCAAGGGAAAACCCATCCAAAATGGAGAATCAAATTCCCATCGGAGACAAAAATTCAGAATCGGCCCCCATCGATCTATCGAGTGCACTTCCCTTCCCAGAAGAGTTTTCCACCAATATCCCGTTAGATGATGAACGAAAACTGTTTTTTTACCAATGCCAAAAAATCCCGGAATTTTTTGAACAATTGGAAGAAGAAACGGATCTTGCTGGGATCGGTACCATCACTGATATGATGCCTCTTGTCGGAGAAAACCGCCATTTTGTCAAACTGGCACTCACTTCTCTCACCAAACTTTATGTAGGTGACAAAAAAAGGAAAGGTCTCAAAGAACTATTAAAAGAACTGAAACTCAATCCCCTTGGGATCACCACAAAAGACTTGGGTTGGTCCATTGGACCTGTGATCAATGCTGCAGGTCGAATGGGAAAAACAGAAGAAGCAGTAAACCTACTTCTCTCCGAAAATGAATTGGAAGCGAAAACAAGGGCAAAACTCCTTCTTTCCATCAATGAAGAACGAAAAGAAAGAACAAAACGAAACATGGACCGTGTAGAACGATACTTTGCACGGAAACCGGAACGAACCACGCATGATGCGATTTATTGTTACGAACCTGATATGGAACCTGGAGTGAGTGGGATCGTTGCCACAAGGATGGTAGATACCTACAAAAAACCTGCCATCTTTATTGCACCTGACAACGGTGATGCGAGAGGAAGTGTCCGTTCGTATGGACAAGAAAATGTCCTCACCTTACTCGAATCCTTATCTGAACATTTTTTACATTTTGGTGGCCATCCCGAAGCAGGTGGTTTTTCTATTTCCATCGATCAAATTCCGAAATTGGAAGCCGCCCTCTACGAAAAAGCAAAACTTTGGTTAGCGGAAGATGAAGAAAGACCGAAAGAACATTTGATCAATACCGATTTTACCGTTTTACCTGAAGAAATGGGTGAAAAACTCTTAAAGGAATGGAAAGACTTAGAACCCTTTGGCCAAGGAAATCCTGATATCAAACTTGGGATCAGGAATGCCAAAGCTATCCACCTAACGCCTCTCAGCGGTGGAAAACATGTTCGTTTCCATATCATTGGGAGTGGTTCTTTAAAATATATGATTTGGAACAAAGGGGAAGAATTCCAAAGCTTTATGTCCAATCATGGTAGCTTTGATTTGGTAGGGAGTTTAGAAGAAAACTTTTACCAAGGAAGGAGCACACTACAATTCATTGTGGAATGGTTTGGAAAAGCAGAATCCTAAAATCCATCACCCGCCTAACAGGCGAATGAAGGATTTGGTTCTTATACAAGAAAAGAAGTGTTCAAATACAATTATGCATTGATGAGGACTTTCGATTCATCCACATAAACGGGTGTCCAACCTGAGTTGTCCTTAAAGTATCGAACGGCTTTGATCCGCATTGTTTGGTCCAATGTGAACCAGTGGTTTGTATTGGCAGGGATGGAGATAAAATCACCTTTCCCAACATGGACTTCAAATCGTTCTCCGTCAATGATGAAGCCAAAAATCCCACTCCCATCAATGATGTAACGAACTTCTTCATCTGTATGGATGTGAAGTTTGTCAAATTTAGCTAACATGTCACTGATCCCTGGCACTTCGTCATGAAGGACCACAAGGTCGTTTGCTTTGTAGCCATGTTGTTTTTTCAATTGGTCAAATCGGTATTCCAGACCAGAAAGGACTTCTTCTTTTTCCGCATCGGATAAACCTTTTTGGCCGAGGATCAAATCCAAAGATTCAGGAGTTTTGTAAGATTCATACACAAGCCCTTTTTGGGTCAGGTATGCTTTCACTTGGTCTTTGTCCTGGATCGTTTCTTGTTTTTTGACTATCGTTGCCATTTCCATTTACCTACTTAGGCAAGCCTTTTCCCCTGGGATTGGGAAGCAACTTGTTTTTCGCTATCCTGGATGTAATTCTGCTATAACAGAATTACAAAAGGGATCCTGGCTGGAAAAAAATCCAACCTGCCGTAAAGAAAACACAGAGCAAAAAGATTAAAAATCCGAGTGTTGGCAAACTCGGCAGATCCCGTGCCCCGGCCACAACCCCAGTCTCTTGTTTCATATAGGACTGGATGGTGATCTTCATATAATAATAAAATGCGATACAAGAATTGGCAACAGCTCCAAATAACAAAACCCGGTGGAAGAATAAATCCGATTCCGCCATTTTTTGCAAAAGGAAAAGTTTGGTCCAAAAACCGATGAGGGGTGGAAACCCAGCAAAGGACAAAAACACGAGACTCAAAGCAAGAGCTGTGAATGGATGTTCACCACTTAAGTGAGAGATTCCATTCACAGTCACCTCATGTTTTCCTTGTTCCAAATAGGAAATGATGGCAAAGGCAGCAAGGTTCAGTAAGGAATAAGAAAAAAGATAATACAGTGCTTCAAGACCTGCCCCACAAGCAATCCCTGCTACAATATAACCGGCATGGGAAATCGAAGAATAGGCTAACATCCGTTTTAGGTTATCTTGTTTTAAAGCAACGATATTCCCCCAAGTCATAGAAATCAGGGCAATGGTTCCCATAAGATACTTCCAAACATTTCCCATCTCACCCATTGGGATATGGTTGAACAAAATGATAACAAGTCCAAGGGCGGATGCCTTTCCCGCACTCGCCATAAAACCAGTGATAGGAGTTTGTGCTCCTTCATACACATCGGGTGTCCAGGAGTGGAATGGAACAAGGGCAGCTTTAAAGGACACACCCACAAAAAACAATCCAAGACCTAGTTTCGAAAAATTCGCCTCATATCCTTTTAAGGATAATCCTCGAAGGGCTCCGTCCAAGTTCGTTGTCCCCGATCCGCCGTATAAAAATGCAATCCCTAGTAACATAAAACCAGAACTAAATGTTCCGAGTAAAAAATACTTCATCGCACTTTCCAATGCGGAAACAGATGTCCGAGCCATACCTATCATCACATAAAGTGATAAGGAAAGGATTTCCAATCCTACAAAGATGACAATGAGGTCATACCCAGATGTCAAAAACATCATACCAGACAAACAAAAGAGCATTAAGGGGAAAAACTCAGGGAATAATGTTTTGTGTTGTGATAAAAAGGGAGGTGCAACGAGTAAGGTGATGAGACCTGCTATTAAATAGATAGCACTTAACCAAACCGTCAGTGGGCTAATCGAAATTTGAGAACCAAAAAACTTTCCATATCCTGGTGAATTGGTTGTATGATACAAAGCATACATAGCCACAAGGATTCCTAAAATAGAAAGAACCCAAAGTGGTTTCCCTTCATCTTCTTCTGGGATTAAAAATTGGACAACTAGGGAAAGTAAAGCTACCCCACACAATATGAGCATGGGTGAAATCGCTATTAAGTCATTCGAGGAAGGAGTATATGACATTTGTTAGTTTCCTTTTTTCTCGTTCGGTTCTAATTCCAAATCAAAATCTGACTCGATGGAATTTTCTAAATTCTCTAAATCCTCTTCCACTTTGGGAAGAGGCAACTGTGCGGAACCAAAATTTGGTAGGACAAATTTTGATTGGAATTTGCCTAATCGTTCTTCATAGGACTTCGGTTCCATTCCCAAACTGAGATAATCAGGAAATAACCTCTGGTCGTTTTGGCTTAAAAAATCTTTTTGGATGTGTTTTCTTTCTTCAATGGTCACAACCGATGCGGAATTCAAAAACACATTCGAAGAGGAATTTAATATGGAAAGGAAAGGTTTTGGATACAATCCAATCCAAAAAATCAACACTACGAGTGGACTTAAAATTCCAATTTCACGAAAACTTAAGTCTTTATAAGGTTTTGCTTGGATTGTTTTACTGACCCCAAATAGGAATCGTTTTACAAACCATAATAGATATAAGGCACCAAGAACAACACCCGTGGCTGCAATCCCACCAAGCCAAACATTGGATTTGATGGCACCGATGAGAATCAGAAACTCACCAACAAACCCATTCGTTCCAGGAAGTCCGATGGAAGAAAGTACGGCGATTAAAAAGAAGGTAGAAAACACTGGCATCTGCCCTGCTAGGCCACCAAATTCGGAAATGTTTCTTGTGTGGGCACGTTCATAAATCATCCCGATCATAAGAAAGATCATACCAGTGGAAATTCCATGGGAAACCATTTGTAACATCCCTCCCACAACTCCTTCTGTGGTAAAAGAAAAAATCCCAAGGATACAAAACCCAAGGTGAGACAAAGAACTATACGCAATGATCCGTTTGATATCAGTTTGGACAAGGGCAGCCATAGACCCATACACAATCCCAATCACGGCAAGGATCTGGATTCCATTTTGAGAGAGTAAACTTTGTTCGGGAAAAAATGGGATACAAAATCGAATGAATCCATAAGCACCAATTTTTAATAAAACACCAGCAAGGTCCACCGAACCAACAGTAGGTGCTTGGGTATGGACATCCGGCATCCAAGTGTGGAAAGGAAAAAGTGGGATTTTGATCGCAAAGGCAAGAAAAAAGCTAAAAAACAAAAACCATTGTAAGGGTTCCGAATACAAAGCAAGGCTTGCGGTTGATAATGACTCAATGGATGTTTTCCCTGTTTTGAAATACAAAGTCAGGATTCCACCTAACATAAACAAAGAACCAGCCATGGAAAATAGAAAGTATTTGAGTGCGGCTTTTGTTCTTTCTTCTCCACCCCAAATTCCAATCATGAGGACCATGGGAAGTACCATGAGTTCCCAAAACACATAAAATAAGACAAGATTCCCAGACGCAAAAACACCGAGAACCGCCGTTTCTAGGACAAGCAAACAGATATGGAATTCTTTGATTTTTTTAGGAATATTGGACCAAGAGGCAATACTCGAAAGAAAAAACATAAAGGTGGTGAGAGCAAATAAAAGGAGCGATACTCCATCAAGTCCCACATGGTAATCTACGCTGAGTTTGCCAGAAAGAATCCAATCCGGAATCCAATGGACAAATTGTAATCCTGCTTTGGAAGCATCATAAAAGAAGAATAAACCAAGAGACAAAATTGTCGTAAAGGCAGAAGACAGAGCCGAGATCACGACCACAGCCCCCACGCGTTTTTGGATTACGATGAGAAATGTGGAAACAATTGGTAAAAAGATAATGATGGATAAAATTTGATCCGGCACCTTACACCCCCCTTGTCAAAAGATAGGCCAAGATACAAAATGTACCAAGGACAACATACAACGCATAATCACCAATGAACCCGGATTGTAATCGACGGAGTCCATTTGCAATCACGCCAAAACTTCCACCAATCCCGATAAAAAAACGATCGAGGATTTTGGTATCAAAATAATAGGCAATGGCTTTGGAAACAAACACGAAGGGCTTCACAAAAAGAACTTCATAGATTTCATCAATGTAGTATTTATGAAATAGGATCTTTCGAAAACCTGTATGTTCTTCGAGGATAGGATTTTGATTTCGTTGGTATAAAAAGTATGCCAATAGAAATCCGATACTTGCGATGATGACAGAAAACATTGCGAGTGAAAATTCAATGTTATGAGATAACTCAATGTGTTTGGCAAGTGTTCCCTTCCCTATTGCCAGTTGGTATCCACTTGTTAACACAGGAGCAAAATAACGTTCCAAAGTATCAATCTGCAAAAAGAAATGTGGGGTTTGTAAAAAACCAGCGAAAACAGCACCGATGGCAAGGATCATGAGAGGTAAGGTCATGGTCCAAGGAGATTCATGGATTTTGTGGTGTGAGTCTGTATTGTCTTTTCCGAAAAACACAACAAACACGAGCCGGAACATATAAAACGAAGTAAAAAAAGCGGCAACCACTCCCATGGTCCAAAGGATAGAACCATAGGCCCCGTATGTGTATGCTTTTTCCAAAATTAAGTCTTTTGAAAAAAATCCAGAAAAGGGAAAAAATCCAGCAATCGCCAAAGTTCCTAGTAAAAACGTGATCGAAGTGATTTTGATTTTTCCGAATAATTTCCCCATGTGTTTGATGTTTTGTTCATGATGAAGGGCATGGATCACAGAACCTGCTCCCAGGAAAAGTAAGGCTTTGAAAAACGCATGCGTCATCAAGTGAAAAAGTCCCGCCACATAACTCATGCTACCCATTGCAAGGAACATAAAACCTAACTGTGATACGGTGGAGTATGCAAGGATCTTTTTGATATCGTTTTGTAGGATACCAATGGTCGCAGCAAAAAGTGCTGTTAAAGCTCCAATGCAAGCGATGAAAAAAGAAGTCTCGGGTGCGAGGTAAAACACAAAATTGAGCCGGACAATGAGAAAAACCCCTGCCGTCACCATGGTTGCCGCATGGATGAGAGCTGATACGGGCGTAGGACCTGCCATCGCATCGGGTAACCAAACATAAAGTGGAATTTGAGCTGATTTCCCCATAGCGGCAATAAAGAAAAAGAGGGCAATGATGTTGGCATACTCAGAAAGATTCGAATGCCCACTCAAATTGGTTTGTAAAGTTAGGTATTCTAAACTTCCACCTAACCAAAAAAGAAATCCAGTCCCTAAGATAAAACCCACATCTCCAATTCGATTGAGGATAAAGGCTTTCATCCCCGCTTCGGCCGCGGAAACTTTATCATAATCAAACCCAATGAGTAAATAAGAAGCAAGTCCTACACCTTCCCATCCAAGGAAGGTTAAAACTAAGTTGTCGCTTAGCACTAGGTTTAACATACAAAAGATAAAAAGATTTAAATATGCAAAAAATCTGTTGTAACCTTTATTCCCTTTCATGTACCCCATCGAATACAAATGGATGAGTGACCCAATGCCTGTGATGATAAGTGTCATATACAATGAAAGTTGGTCAATTTGGTATCCAAATGAAGACTTAAAATTTCCAATCACAATCCAATCAAAGACAGAGACCAAATGAGGAGCCGTTCTTTCCATTGGATTAAATTCGTTAAACGCACCTAAGGTGATGAGAAAAGGAATGAATACTGCTAACGTTCCGATCGCACCTGCAAAACGATGTGGGATTTTGTCCTTTAATAGGCCATTATGTAAAAAACCAAGGAGTGGGAGTAGGACAACAATTGGAAATAAATCTAACATAGGATTACCATTTCATCGATTGGAGTTCATCCACGTTTGTGGATTTTTTATGCCGGAAAATAGCGATGACGAGTGCAAGACCCACCGCCGCTTCCGCAGCAGCGATTGCCATCACAAAAAACACAATGGTTTCGCCATTGATGTGGGAAAGTGCTTTGGAAAAGGTAACAAACACTAAATTCACTGAGTTTAGGATGAGTTCCACAGACATAAAGATGATGACAATGTTTCGTCGGATGAGGACCCCAAGGACACCAATGGAAAAAAGAATTCCAGCAAGTCCAAGGATGTAGGTAACAGGAATCCCATTAATGATCTGATTCATAAAACTGTATCCTTTGTTTGATCGGCTTCAGTGAGTTTCTTTTTGGCAAGGATTACTGCCCCAAGGACTGCCACCAAAAGTAAAATGGAGATCATTTCAAATGGCAATAGATAGTCTAAATAAGTGGATGCACCAACAGTTGCCACATTTCCTTTTGCATTCACTGTGGATGTGCCTTGGATGGGAAAGTTGTATTCTGCATTTTCATATCCCTTTCCCATTTGTTCCGAATGTGGAACTCCAGTCGTTAGCGCCGAATACAATAGGAAAAAAAATCCAAGAACAAATACACTCAAAAGCACCAATCGAATCGGGTGTTTACGGTATCGTGAAAGTGTTTCTGCTCTTTGGGAAAGTAACATCAGAACAAACACCACAAGCACCATAATGGCACCTGCATACACTAACACTTGCATGGTGGCAATGAACAATGCCCCCATGATTCCATAAATTCCAGCCAAAGCGAAAAAAGTAAACACAAGAGATACAGCCGATACCACTGGATTTTTTTGAAAGACCACACTTAAGGCCGTAACCACAGTCACTGTGCCAAAAAATACAAATAACAAAAGGGAAGGAGAGGTTTCTAGGTTCATATAAATAATTTCATCCATCCTTCCTTCCAATACACAGTGTAAATGGAGGCAAACATCACAACAAAGAGGCCCCAAGGGATCATCTTTTTCCAACCGAGTTTCATGAGTTGGTCATAACGGAAGCGAGGTAAGGTCCATCGCACCCAAATGAACAAAAAGGCAAAAAACAATACTTTTAGAATAAAAAACCCAAGTCCGATGAAGGCTTGGTATTCTGACCCTGCCCCGAGCTGAAACGGTACATTATATCCACCAAAGAACAGTAAGGTGGTGAGGCACGACATGGTGATCATATTCATGTATTCCGCAAGAAAAAAGAGTGCAAATTTAAAAGCGCCATACTCTGTATGAAAACCCACCACAAGCTCTGACTCCGCTTCCGCAAGGTCAAATGGCAGACGATTGGTTTCGGCAAACATCGCAGTCACATAAATAAAAAAGGCAACAAAACCAGGCGGAGAGAGGATATTCCACATATCTTTTTGAGAGTCACTGATGTCGGTGAGTTTGAGTGAACCCGTCATGATCACAATGGCGACTATGGATAGGCCCATCGGAAGTTCATAACTGATCATCTGTGCTGTCGAGCGAACTCCACCGAGTAACGAATATTTGTTGTTACTCGACCAACCCGCAATCATGATTCCATAAACAGAAAGGGATGAAATGGCAAGCATGTACAAAACACCAGAATCTGGGTTTGCAATTTGTAAGTCGATTGTGGCTACACCCGTAAGCGTCGTAAGCCATTCTGGTGCAGGGAGTGTTCCCCCGAATGGAATCACGGCCCAAGCCATAATCGCACAAGTCATGGAGATGGTCGGAGCAAGCAGATACATCCCTTTGGATACATTCTTTGGAAAAATTTCTTCTTTGGCGATAAACTTAATCCCATCCGCCAAAGGTTGGAAAATTCCAAAAGGACCTGCCCTGTTTGGGCCTGGCCTATCTTGGATAAAACCAGCAAACTTACGTTCAGCGAGGGTATAATACGCAACACCAGTAAGGATTACAAAAAATAATGAGAGGATTTTGATCCCCCAAGCAAGAATTAAAGCCCAGTCCATCGTATTTGGTGACCTTTAGTGAGAAACACTCACTTCCTTTTTCAATCGAAGAGAAAACTCTTCCTTAAATTTTGTCATGGTTGGTCGAACTGCCATCACACACGCATCCGCTAACGGACAAATGGTGGTGCCACCTTCCATATTCCTTGAAAGAGAGAAGATGAGTTCCACATCTTTTTCAGTCCCTTCTCCCTTTTTGATTTTATGAAGTAGATCTTTGACCCAATGGGTTCCTTCGCGGCATGGTGTACATTGGCCACAAGATTCATGTGAATAAAATTCTGCCAATCGGTATGTGGTTTCCACAAGGTCTGCTTCTTCCGACAAAATGATCACTGCCCCAGATCCTAACATCGATTTGAGAGAAGCAATGGATTCATAATCCATCGTGGCAGTCATCGCTTCGTCTTTTGTTAGGATGGGAGAAGAGCTTCCCCCTGGGATCACAGCCTTGAGATCCTTATCGTTTTTGATCCCACCACAAATATCGAAAATGAGTTCCTTCATCGGAGTACCCATTTCCACTTCATAAATCCCTGGTTTTTTGACGTGACCACTCACCGCAAAGAGACGAGTGCCAGGAGATTTTTCGGTTCCAATTTTTTTGTATTCCTCGCCCGTCATACGGATGATATGTGGCACATTACAAAATGTTTCGACATTGTTCACAACCGTTGGGCACGCATAAAGCCCTGAAACTGCTGGAAACGGAGGTTTCAAACGTGGGTGGCCCCTCCGGCCTTCGAGTGAATTGATAAGAGCTGACTCTTCTCCACAGATATAAGCACCTGCTCCTGAATACACAGCTAAATCAAAATCATAACCTAGGCCAAAGATATTTTTTCCAAGTAGGCCTGCTTTGTATGCTTCTTCCACAGCAGTTTCTACAATGCGAATGCCCTTGTGAAATTCACCTCGGATGTAGATATACCCTTGGTGAGAATCGATTGCTTTTGCGGCAATGGCCATCCCTTCAATGAGCATATGAGGGAAACGTTCAATGAGCATCCTATCTTTAAAGGTTCCAGGTTCACCTTCATCGCCATTACAAATTAAGTATTTCGGTTTGTCTGTTTTGGGAATGAATCCCCATTTGTTTCCCGTAGGAAAACCAGCACCACCGCGACCACGGAGTCCTGAGTTCTTTACATCGTTTACAATCTGTTCGGCGGTCATTTCAGAAAGTGCCTTTTTTAGACTTTCATATCCGCCGACCGACTGGTAGTGTTTCAAAGTATGCGAATCAGAAGCATCAATATGAGTTGTAAGTAAGGTTTTTAGTCCCATGTTATCCTTCTTTTTCCAATTCAGAAAGAATCTTTTCGATGGATTCTGGAGTTAAATTTTCATAATATTTGTCATTGATTTGGGCAACAGGACCAAATCCACAAGCACCGAGGCACTGCACTTCATCCACGGTGTATTTTTTGTCTTTTGTGGTTTCACCCTTCTTCATTCCCAATTTGGAACATACATGTTCTGTGATGGAATCGGAACCAGCCAGGTAACAGGAAATATTGGCACAAATTTGGATGTGGAACTTCCCAACTGGTTTTTTATTGTACATGGTGTAAAAGGTTGCCACACCGTGAACGTGTGCTAAGGACACTGGTTCGCCGATTCGATCGGCAATGTACTGCATGCCTTCTGTGTCCACAAAACCCTTGTCAGCTTGTAACAAAAATAAACAGGGCAAAATGAGAGAACGTTTGCTTGGGAATTGTGGGATGAGCCTTTGGAACCTTGTTTCGGATTCTTGTGAAAATTGATACGCCATTAACAATCAAGCTCCCCTGCGATGACATTGAGCGATGACATGGTGGCGATAGTATCCGCCAGTAAACCACCTTTCACCATTTCCGGAAATGCCTGGTAGTACCAAAAACAAGGCCGTCTTACATGCACTCGCCAAGGTGATTTATCCCCTTCGGACACTACATAAAATCCAAGCTCTCCATTGGCCGCTTCAGTGGCATGATAGTATTCTCCTGGTGGGACTTTTACACCATGCATGATGATTTTAAAATGATAAATGAGTTCTTCCATATTATGGTACACTCGGTCTTTTGGTGGAAGGAAACTATGAGGGACATCGGCATGATAAGGTCCCTCAGGGATCCCGTCAATCAGCTGTTCGATGATCTTCATGGATTGACGCATTTCTTCCATACGAACCAAGGTTCGGTCAAGAGCAGAACCATCTTCTCCCACAGGGATGTCAAAATTTACCTTATCATAAAACATATAAGGGTCATCTTTTCTCACGTCCCAAGGAACACCTGCTGCCCGTAAATTAGGACCCGAAAATCCATAAGCAATGGCCCTGTCTGCGGAAATCCCGCCAATGCCCTTTGTCCTTTCGTTAAAAATTTTGTTACGAATGAGGAGTTCTTCAAATTCGTCTAACGCTGGTTTTAAGCCCTTTAAAATGAGTTTGATCTCTGTTTGGAATTCCGGATAAATATCTCGTTCCATTCCTCCCACTCGGCAAAAGGTTGTGGTGAGGCGTGCCCCAGTGAGTTTTTCTAAAATTTGATAAATGTTCTCTCTATGATGAAAAAGATGTAAAAGTCCAGAAAAGGCACCAAGATCCACACCCATAATTCCATTACAGATGATATGGTCCATGATCCGAGAAAGTTCCGAGATGATCATCCGAACATAGGTCACACGATCGGGCACTTGGATTTGCATCATCTTTTCGACAGTGAGGATCCATCCAATATTATTGAGTGGAGTGGATACGTAGTTCATGCGATCAGTACAAACCAAAAACTGGTTGTAGTCATAACGTTCGCCTAACTTTTCAAAACAACGGTGCACATACCCAATGACGGATTCTGTATCCACCACTCGTTCTCCATCAATTTGGATTACGTTTTGTAATATTCCATGTGTGGCAGGATGGCTTGGCCCTAAGTTGACAAGTAAATGACCTTCTGGTAGGTCTTTGAATTTTTGGCCGAAGTGTTCGGCTGTTTTTTCGTACATTACCATAATGATTGTTTACCGCCTAACCGGTAATATCCTCTTTTACGTGAATGGTCAGTAGGTCTTCAATGAGATAGTCTTGGCCAGGGCCTTCTAATGGATAATCCTTTCGAAGTGGGTGGCCTACAAAATTATCAGGCATGATGAGTCTTTCCATTCTAGGATGACCTGAAAATGGAATTCCCATAAGATCAAATACTTCCCTTTCAGGCCAATTGGCAGCAGGGAAAATTTCGGAAAGGCTTGGAACCGATTCCCCTTCCCCTACGGGCACTCTGAGTTGCAAACGAAAGTGACCAAGTTTTGGGGAGCGAAGGAGGTAAATCACTTCAAACCTAGGTTCTCGTTTTCCGAGCCAGTCAATGGAAGTGAGGTCATTCAAAAAAGAAAACGCAAACTCAGGGTGGTCTTTTAAAGTGCGAACGACTTCAGGGAGTTTTTCTTTTTGGATGCTGAAGTACAAAAGATTCGTGTTTATGTCCCTTTGCGGGAGTAAACAATCCACAAATCGGGTTGTGATGAATTCGGTAAGTTTTTCTTTCATGCCACTACGAGGGGTTTGTTACGTTCATTGATCTCTTCGATCTTTCTCATGACTTCTTGGCGACGTGCTTCCAATCCTTGGCTTTGTACTTTTTTTTGTAGCTTTACGAGTGCATCAAGAATGGCTTCTGGTCTTGGAGGGCAACCTGGAACATACACATCCACGGGTAATATTCGATCAACACCTTGTAACACACCATAGGTGTGAAACATTCCACCGGATGAGGCACAGGCTCCCACAGAGATCACAAATTTGGGTTCTGCAAGTTGGTCGTATATCTGGCGTAATACGGGAGCCATCTTATAAGTGATGGTCCCAAGCACTAAGATCATATCGGCCTGGCGTGGAGAAAAAGATGGTCTTTCGGCTCCAAACCGAGCAATATCATAATCGGCACAAGCCGTACTCATGTATTCAATCCCACAACAAGCTGTGGCAAAAGGATAAGGCCATAAAGAAAAACTTTGCCCCCACTGCACGACATTGTCGAGTGTGGCAACTTGGAACATATCACCAAACATCTCGCCTGGTTTGGATAGTGTTTCTGTTAATCCCATTCCAGTGCTCCTTTTTTCCAGATATAATATAGACCCACAACTAAGATGAGTAAAAAGAAAAACATTTCGAAAAGAAAAAACGTACCCAAACCCGCTTCTTTGAAACCAATCAAATTGACGGCCCACGGGTATAAGAACACAGCCTCAATATCAAAGAGGATGAAAAGAACTGCCACAAGATAAAACTTGATATTAAACAGTCCCCTCGCATCTCCATAATACGTCACACCACATTCGAATGTATCTTGGGGTTTCGATTTTTTCTTTGGGTTTAAAAGAAAGGCCAGAGATAAGATCAGAGCGGAGAAACCGACTCCGAGCAAAAGTTGTAAGAGGATTGGTGCAAAACTATCCGGTGCGGATCCCATGTATGAAAATGCTCTCATGAAAGGGGTTAGTTGTCAAGATGAGAAAGAATTTCCCCTTTGTTTTCGTGTATTTTTCGAGATTTGTAGGGAGAAGTCCAATTTTTGAGATAAACTCTCAATAACGGTCCCCCCACAAACGCTCCAATTGTTCTTTCAGATTTTTTTCCATCCCTTGGTTTGTGGGTTCATAAAAGGAAGGAGGGTTTGGATAAAAGGACTCCGGGAAGTATCGTTCTTTCAGGAAATGTCCTGGGAAATCATGTGGGTATTTGTATCCGACTCCCGCTCCTTCGTTTTTATGCGTCACGGTGGGTGCGTTCCTTAAGTGATTTGGGATTTGGAAGGAACGGTTCCTTTGTTTCACATAGGACAAGGCCTGGTTGATTGCCACATAACTCGCATTAGATTTAGGTGCGGAAGCCAAAAAGGTGGTACATTGGCCAAGGGGGATCCTACCTTCGGGCATTCCCACTCGTTCGACAGCCTGCCAAGTAGCGATGGCAAGAGGGAGGGCATGCACACTCGCATTCCCCACATCTTCGCTTGCAAAAATCACAAGCCTCCGGGCAATAAAAAGTGGGTCTTCTCCTCCTTCGAGCATGAGTGCCAAATAGAATAATGCGGCATCTGGGTCACTGCCTCGTAAGGACTTGATGAAGGCGGAAATGATGTCGTAATGGCTTTCACTATTTTTATCATAAGTGACAAGGGTATCACCTAAAATTTCAGAAAGCCTTTCATCAGTAATGGCCTCTCCTTCCTTTGTGGCAAAAAGGATCCGTTCCAAATACCCAAGGAGTTTTCTTGCATCCCCCGCACTCCTTCGAAAGAGTTCCTGTTTTACCGTTTCCGAGATGGTTCGGTTTGTGTTTTGTTTTTCTAAACATGACAAAAAGATTTGGTCCTCTTCCTCTTCAGTAAGAGTTGTCAGTCGGTAAACAAGCATCCTTGAGAGGAGGGCTTTGTTCACTCGAAAACTAGGATTTTCAGTTGTGGCGGCAATGAGGATGATCTCCCCTTCTTCCACAGCCGACAACAAGGCATCTTGTTGGGAAGAAGAGAAACGATGGATTTCATCTAAAAATAGGACAATGGTTCCGAGGCGTTTTCCCTCTTCTAAAACTTCGCGAACTTCTTTCACTCCACTTGTCACACAACTCAAATACCGTTTTTCTAATTTCCAAGACTCAGCAAGGAGGTGTGCGAGAGTTGTTTTCCCTGTCCCCGGTGGACCGTAAAACAAAATAGAGGTGGGTTTTGTGATGGAACGAAGTGCCGCCACCACTTTGGTTTGGCCCACAAATTCCGACCATGTTTTGGGTCGCACCAAATGGGCGAGTGGCACCTGTTTTGAATTTGAAAAAAGTGAATCCAATTTAATGTATTCCCAATTCTTTTTTCACTGCCACATAACAATTGTATATGGTTTCATTACAAACATCACAACCGGAATTACAACAGATGAGTGATCTCTCTGAAACCTTCCCCTCGACCAAATTTTTCACAAAGGCAGCAGTCCGATCCGGTAAAAAGAAAAACCTCACCTTTTCCAAAATCACTTCATCCACTGATCTAGGAAACAAACGATCCTCGGACATTTTACCCTCCCGTAATCCAACCAATGTACATCGCATAAAAATAAACAGAGATTCGCACAAACCGAAAGAGAGAACCTAAAAAAAACAATCGAAATGGCATCTTAAATGTGCCCACTGTATAGGCCATCCAGGAATAAGGAATGGGTGTGAGGGCACTGAGAACGACAGCACCAAATCCGTATTTGCGAATGTATGGGAGGAGTTTGTCTTCATAGTGTAAAACCATCTGCCTTCCCAAATGGAAACGTGGGATGAGGTAAAGTCCAATCCAATAGGCGATACTTCCACCGATGATACTACCAACTGACATAAATAAGATGGTTTTTAATGGATCCATCTCACCTGTGATCGCAAGCATAAGAAAGGCATCGGGTGGGACAAAAGCAGGTAAACTATCGGATAGTACCATACCAAAAAATAGTCCGACAAACCCAAACATCCGTACGAAGTGTTCACTAAACCCGAGTAACTCTTGCCGAAAAAAATAGGCGAGACCAAACACAATCACAAGTACTAAGACTATCGATCCTACCGTTTGGAGGATGAGACGTTTTAAATTGATCGATGGATCATTTTCTTTCGTCATCGGTTTCGTCCCCATTGGAATGATCCTAAGTTAGCATTCGATCGCACCAAAATAACAAATTTCATTTATGACCGGGATTCCTTTTGGATGAGGGTGCGGTTTGTTCGGATCCAATCTTGTAGTTTGGAAACGGATTCCGTGATGAGGGAATCAAGGGTATTCCGTTCCTCTGCATTAAAATTTTGCAATACAAAATCTGCCACTTCCATTCCTCCCTTTTCCGGTTTGCCAACCCCGAAACGCAACCGATGGAAGTCTTGTGAACCAAGTTTTGCCACGATGTCTTTTAGACCATTATGACCTGCGGTTCCCCCACCTATTTTATTTTTGATTTTCCCAAAGGGTAGGTCCACTTCGTCTTGGACCACTAGGATTTGAGAGGGTGGGATTTTATACAAATTGGCAAGGGTTTGGGTTGCTTTGCCAGAAAGATTCATAAATTCCAAGGGTTTGAGTAAATGGATTTTATCCCCTTCCCAAGAGTAGGTGGTTTCAGCGTATTTTTTAGCGTCCTTAAAAGACACACCAAACTCAGTAGCCAAACGATCCAAGATCATAAATCCGATGTTATGGCGGGTATGTTTGTATTTGTCTCCAGGGTTTCCAAGCCCTACGATTAAAAAGTGAATCATAAATTCCCAAGCACAATATGTAACATTCGTTCGGTTGCCTTTACAGCAGCCACTTGTTGGTCGGAGTCAATGCCTATGGTGCGAATCGGATGGATGTCCGCATCTTTTTTCCAAGTGATGACAGTTTCCACAAGGGCATTGGTATTCCCACCGGGAGGGATCCTTACCTCATAATCGTAGAGTTTTGGAATTTGGATCTTTAGAGTTTCTAAGATTTTTCCCAGTGCATTCATAAAGGCATCATAACCGCCATCCCCTTCCCCTTTTGCTTCCAAAAGTTTTCCTTGGAATTTGACTTTTACATCGGCTGTGGGTTTCACACCGATCCCACTTGTCACAGTACAAAACTCAATGCGGAAACTGGATTCTAAATTTTCACCAGAGATATCGGAGATGATGTATGGCAAATCTTCTTTTGTGACGGTTTTGTTTTGGTCACCGAGTTCAATCACACGTTCCAACACTTTCTTTTCGATTTCAGGAGAGAGTACCATTCCGAGTTGTTTTAGATTTTCAGTGATGCTTGCTTTCCCAGCTAACTTCCCTAATGCGTAGACACGACTGCGTCCAAACCGTTCCGGGAGGATGGGATTGGCATATAAATTTCCTTTTTTATCTCCATCGGCATGGACACCCGCGGTTTGGGTAAACACATCTTCTCCCACAATCGGCCTGTTGTCTGAAATACGTTTTCCTGAAAACACTTCGACAAGCCTAGAGGCATTGGTGATTTCTTTTTCTACGATGGAGGTTCTAAATTTGGTTTTGTCATGGAGGGAAGTCACCACTGCTTCCAATGGAGAATTGCCAGCCCTTTCTCCAAGACCATTGACAGCAACATGGAGGCCTCGCGCCCCAGCCTTCACGGCTTCCAAACAATTGGCCACCGCCAAATCATAATCGTTATGGCCATGGAATTCAAACCATAAGTTTGGAAAGAGTGATACTAAATCAGTGACAGCCTTTTTCACTTCTTCTGGTGACATGACACCAAGTGTGTCTGCGAGATAAAAACGTTTGATAGGAAATTCTGAAACTGTTTTTAGATATTGGATGACATAGTCTCTGGAATGTAAGTATCCATTTGACCAGTCTTCCAAATAAACATTCACAGTGATCCCTGCCTTTACAGCAACTTCGACAGTTTGTTTGATATCATTAAAATGTTCTTCAGGAGTTTTCCGAAGTTGATTTGTTAGGTGGTTAAGTGACCCTTTTGTTAAGAGGTTTAATACTTTGACACCAGTTCCCTTCATCCACTCAACGGTTTTGTCAAAGTCAACAAATCCCAAAATTTCAATTCGATCAGTGAGTCCCTCAACTTTTGCCCATTCGATGATTTTTTGGACTGCCTCAAATTCACCAGGAGACACTCGAGCACTGGCAATTTCGACTCGGTCCGTCTTTAGATCTTTTAATAGGTGTTTCGTGATGTTTAACTTCTGTTGCCAAGAAAATGACACACCATTGGTTTGTTCCCCATCACGTAATGTTACGTCTAAAATTTGAATTTTGGAATTTGGTTCTGTCATGCTTTCAATCGGTTGATGTATTCTTTAGAAGGAGCAAGGATTTCCACAAGGGTACTCCCAGGATTTTGTCGAAACATAGGATCAGATTCCACTAGTTTCAGAAACCCACAAGTGGTTACGTAGTCAATCGCCATCCGGCGTAATACACCTTCCCCGATTCCATGAAGGATTTCGACATAGGTTTCCCCATCCATAAAGGCATCATGGAGTTCCCTTTCGAGTTTGATCCGAGCTTCTTCGAATCGGAGTTTGCGGATGTAGATGGTACGCACCTTAAGTCCAAAAAAATGGACTTAGGTCAAATTGCAACAGAAACGAACTGCATCCAAAAGTTCCTTGGTGTTCCAAGGTTTGGAAAAAATGGCGTAGGTTTTGGCTTCTTCTTTGACGCGGTTGATGGCGTCCCGATCGGCATGACCCGAAATCAAAATGGACTTGATATGAGGGTATTTTTGGTGGACTTTGATGAGAAATTCATCCCCACGCATGCCTGGCATGAGCCAATCGGACAAAATCAGGATGACTTCCACTCCTGATTGGCAGAGATCATCGATCACTTCCATTGCTTCTTCTGGGTTTTGGGCAGTTTCATAAGTGTAACTGCCTCCAATTTCTCGTTTTAGTTCTTGTACGAGAGAAAGAAGTAAGATGGGTTCGTCATCAACACATAGAATGGCATTTTTCTCATTTTTGATCTGTGATAAATTCAAACGTTTTCCCCTTCTTTAGACTCTTGGTATGTAGACACGAAATTCAGTTCCAGAAGGATCCGAAATAAAATCAATTTTTCCATTCATTTTTTCCACGATTTGTTTACAAATGTCAAGCCCAAGCCCGATCCCTTCCCCATGTTTTTTTGTCGTAAAAAATGGCAAAAAAATCTTATCTTGGATTTCTGGATCGATCCCTTTCCCATTATCCTTAATCGATGTTAATATAAAATCTGATTCTGAGGTTACAGAGATTTTGATTTTACCCTTATAGTCCATTGCTTGTAAAGCATTATTGATCAAATTAATCCATACTTGATTGAGTTTATCGCGATCCGCCAAACAAGAATCAGATGTAAAATAGTTCTTAATGATTTCCACATCTTTTTTGATTTTGGCTTGGTAAAGTGTCAAAATCGAATCAAGTTCGGAAGGAATGTTTACATGTTGTGTGTTAGAATCCCCCACCAATTGGTCTGTATAGAGATAATGTTTGAGGGCATTCACCACATGTGAGGCTTTTTCCGTAGCTGATTGGACCACATACACCAATCGATACAAACTTCCCAATGTGACAACATTTGAAAGGATGAGATGAGCTCCTGGTTTTTGGATGATTTCATAAATTTGGGAATCCCAGATTGTGACTCCAATCGATGTTAAATGGTCTAAAATCTCATCAGGGTATTCGATATTCTTTGATTGGAGTAAGGCCAATCTTTCTTTTTTTTCTGCACGGCTCATAAGACCTGAGCTTCGATCTCCAAAATTGACACTTAACATGAGTAAGGTTTGAAAATCATTTAATTGGTCATGGTCTAATGTTTCTAAAAATAAAGGTAGATTTGAGACATCTTTCTTTAAAATCTCGGACATGGCGCGAACACTGGAGGAGATGGCACCAAGTGGTGTATTCAATTCGTGTGTGATCCCTGCGGCAAATTGTCCAAGAGCCGCCAATTTTTCACTGAGTAATAATTGGTTTTGTGTATTGTGAAGGTCGAGTAAGATCCGCTCTTTCGTTTCAATGGTATCAAGTAGGTTTCGATTGCTTTCCATAAGAGCCAAGGTGCGATCATTCACAATTTTTTCTAAATTTGTGTTTGTTTCCATCACCATCCTTTGGCTTGCACTCACCCTTTCAAAACTGAACTTAAGTTCTCTCGACATAAACCGAAAGGCATCCGAAAGGCCACGTAGTTCCGCAATCATACTTTCGCCCACAGGAAAGTCCCAGTCTCCTTTTGCCAATGACTTGGAAGCACTGGAAAATCGCAAAATGGGCCTTGTCACAAGTTCGGCAAGCATCACAGCAAGGATCAAACTGAGTAAAATCGCCCAAGCAAATACCATCGCTGACTCACTATTCCCCGTATACACCCCACTCAGATAAAACGAATAGGGGAAAAGAGTCACAAGGTAAATCGTTTCCTTTGTTTTGGAGACCGCATAACGTGAGACATTCGCATTCCAATTTTCTCTGGAAAGTGGTTTTTTGGTGACAACAGAAAAACTCAATCGTGTTTCGGGGTATAGGATATCACTTGCTTGTTTTTTTAATTCGACTCGTAGGGTTTCCAGAAGTCGCGAGGATTTTGGTTCGTTCGATAAGCTGGATATGAGAGATAGTTGTGAATCGAGTAAAAAAATTCTTCCTTGCGGATTCACTACGGATGTTTCTAATATTTGAGAGAGTGCCTCTTTTTGGGAAGTGATCTCTCCCGTGTTTGTTTCCAATTCGGCTAATTGTAATCGGATGTTTTTTGACCATTGTTTGTGTAAGATTTCTACCATTTGGTAGGCAGACAATTCCGCATTCTTTAAGGTCACATAGGATGTAATCCCCACCAAAAACAAAACCAAACATACAAACGGTGCAACGATAAATAATTGTAATGAAATCCCCGTGCGATCATTTGCCAACGAATCTGTTGGATTCAAATTTTCTGAAGAAGATAACCAAATGAGTCTTGGTTCGGTGATACTCACCTCTTTTACCTGTAATGGAATTTTAGCCCAGAAGTATCCAAAACGTTTGACAATTGGAAACAGTAAAAACGTAACCAAAGGTGCAAGGATCCAAGTGATGCCCGTAGTAAAAATCAAAGCAGAACTAATGGTATGATAGGAAATTTCCGGGCCAAATTGTTTGGAACAAAGGAATCCCCATAAAAATGGTTCTAATAACAAAAATAGAAAAACAAAGATAAGGTAATACACCCAAATTCTCACATTACGAAAGTTTGGTGATTTTCCGATCATTTGGTAAGAGATCCAAAAAAGAGATGGATTGATAAAGTATCCAGGTAACCAGTCCCATAAAAATTCAGGAGGAACTCCTTCGATCAAATCAGAAAGTCCGTAGGCAAAGGGAACGGCGAGTAAAGCAGGGTAACCAAAAAAATTCAAACATAGGAAGACTGATAAGTCTTTTAAGCTTTCTAAGGTTTGTGCACCAGGGATGAGTACAATGGAACTACCAAGATACCCTGTCACAAAAATGGAAACAAAGGTGATGAGAAAAAAATAAAAACTTTTGAGGTTCCAAGTCCAAACCTCTCTGGAAATTCGGAACTGTTTTCCATTCCGAAAGGTAAAACCGGTAAAGGCAAAAATGGCAATCATCGAACCGAGTAAAAACGAAAACCTTCCCCAGACTTCTAAGATTGGCAAAGGGATTTTGGAAATGAATAACTCTAACCAAATGATGATCTCTGCCATAGCCAAAAAATCGTAAGAGGTATTTTTGAATTAGTAAAGCAAAATCTTTTTTACTTTCTTTGCGAGGGAAGATGGGAACTCAGATTCTAAATCCGATACTTCTACCCATTTGGATTCGAGATCATTTCCAGCTAATAACGATTGGATCTGATTTGGTTCTTTTAAATTCACGAGATGAACCGAATATTCTAATTTATGATAAGTGATCGTGTGTTTGAACTTTCCTTTGGATGGAGTTTCCTTGTATTCCGATTGCACGGAATGAAAAAAAGGAGACGGCGCGTAATCACTGTTTGGAATTTCACCTAAAAAACCAGAGGGGAGATGGAACATCCCTTTTAAAAACCGGTTCTTTTTTTCTTTGATGAGAAGGATCAAATTTTTTTGTTGGATGACCCAAATCTCACCAGTTAGGAGCACTTGTTTTTGTTTTTTTTCTCGAAGGGGGATCTCTTTTGTTTTTCCATGGATCCTTGCATAACAGCCATCCATCAAAGGACAAACCAAACATTTGGGAGACTCTGGCAAACAGATGGTAGCTCCAAGTTCCATCACCGCTTGGTTATGGTCTCCAGGAAAGTCTAGGTTCAAAAACCCATCTGCCTTCAGTTGTAATTCTTTCTCCGCTTGAGGTCCGAGAATATTTTTCGTATAACCATAATAACGTGACAAAACACGTTTTACGTTTCCATCTAGAACTGCCAAAGGTAAATCATAGGAGATTGATAAAATCGCACGTGCTGTATAGTTACCAATGCCTGGAAGTTTTAATACAGAATCTAAGTCTTTGGGAAAAGAGCCGTTGTATTGTTGGACAATTTGGATTGCAGCCTTTCTAATATTACGAGCACGACTATAATACCCTAGTCCTTTCCAAAAAGAAAGGACTTCTTCTTCAGTCGCTTTTGCAAGGCTTTCTGGGTTTGGGAATCGGTTTACAAAATTTTCAAAGAGAGGTAACATCGCGGCTACCCTCGTTTGTTGCAACATCACTTCCGAAATCCAAATGGGATAAGCTTGTTTCTTTTTACGAAAAGGTAAATCCCGTTTGTGTAAAAGATACCAATCGCGGAGTTTCTTTTGTGGGTTCAAGTGTCCGAATCTTGGATGCTATAACGGAGGTAGGTATTACAACTTCCCTCTTCCGTGTATCGAACTAAATCATAGTCCAAACGTGTAGAACGGAAGAATTTGGAATGGGCCAAACGTTCGCGGATTTCTTGACGGATATGGTCGCGAGCTTCTTGTCTTTTATCATAATAGGCAGGGGATAAAATTTCACTTTTATAGGACAAATTTCCCTCACGGTAAATTGCCACAGTCACCTGTACTTGGTATTTGCGTTGTAATCCTTGTTTTACTTCCGTGTTCATTGGTTAAAAAAGCCCAGGGTTTCTTCCTAAATAGATTTTCGGTTTGGGAGGGAGTGAAATTGAAAGTCTCAGATTTTTTTCATACTGCTTGCCCAAAATTTCGAATTTAATTTTCTAGATAATGAGAACATAAGATTCAAATGAGCACCAAATATAACGAATCACCATTTTTCTACAGAAGGCGTCCCACTCGGGAAGTGAAAGTGGGAGACGTTGGAATCGGAGGGAAAAACCCCATCCGTGTCCAATCCATGATCACATCTAACACAAGAGATACGGATGCAAGTATCCAACAAATTATGGATTTGGAAAGAGCTGGTTCAGAGATTGTTCGCCTAACAGTTCCCAGCCAAGCCGACGCAGATAATTTGCCCAATATTCGAAAAAAGATGAAAGAACTCGGATTAAAAGTCCCTCTTGTGGCAGACATTCACTTCACACCACAAGTTGCCTTAAAATGTGTGGAATGGGTAGAAAAGGTGCGAATCAACCCAGGAAACTTTGCTGACAAAAAAAAATTTGAAATCATCGAATACACAGACAATGACTATCACGAAGAACTGGCAAGGATAGAAGAAGTATTCACTCCCCTAGTCCTCCGAGCCAAAGAATTGGGAGTGGCGATGCGGATTGGAACCAACCATGGAAGTTTATCCGACCGGATCATGAACCGATTTGGAGACACTCCCCTTGGGATGGTGGAGTCTGCTTTAGAATTCATTCGGATTGCCGAAAAAAATTCTTATCGTGACATTGTTGTTTCCATGAAGGCATCCAATCCCCAAGTGATGATCCAAGCCTATCGTATGTTAGTGGCTCGTTTTTATGATTTAGGAATGGATTATCCCTTACATTTAGGTGTGACGGAAGCAGGGGATGGAAAAGACGGAAGGATTAAGTCTGCCATTGGGATTGGAAGTTTACTTGAAGATGGACTTGGTGATACGGTTCGAGTGTCTCTCACAGAAGATGCCATCCATGAAATCCCCGTTGCCAAGGAACTGGTCCGCAAATACAATGATCTCTTTTTTGCATCGCTTACGACAAAAGAAAATTCTATCCCAAAAGAAAGGGAAATCATTTATACTGAGTTCAGAGACCCTTACCAATACTCACGCTTTTATTCCAAAGAACTTATGATTGGCGAAAGTAAAATCGGAGACTCAAATCCGGTGCGAATCGAATCTTGTTTTCCTTTTTTTGGCGAGGGAACCGAAGAAGAAGTCCTCCATCTCATCCAAAGGGGCGCCAAATCAGGCCGTGTTCCTGAACTCATGCATTTCCAGATCAATTCCGAATTGGATTTACTCTCTCTTGGGACGATGACAAGAAGAGGTTCTTTTCCTTTGCCGGTTTCTGTTTCACTTTCCGAGGAGCTTCTCTACCAATATGATGCCCTTGCAGAAGACTTGTACCGATTCCAAAAATGGGTAATTTCACCATCTCTATTTTTGAAAGAGTCTGAAGAATCTTGGGATGACCTTTTACAGTTTGTGTCCCGATTTGCTAAAGACAAACGTTCGGTGGAATGGACTTTTTCATCCACTCACATAGAACAGGCGACTGTAGTTTTAAAAGAATGTAAAAAACGAAAAATCGAAAATATTTTATTTTCTGTGAGTGATGGAGACCTTCTCTCATTACGAAAACTTGCCTGCCTTTTGCAAGAATCAGATTACCCTATTGTATTGAATGTTTCTGCAAAAAACAAAGACCAATTGATGTATGATGCCTCCATTAAAGCCGGAGGAAGTTTACTCGATGGGATTGGAGATGTCATCAGACTTTCTTTTGGTGATGGAGAGGCCGAAGAGTGTTTGCATTTGAGTTTTGATATTTTACAAGCCACGCGCCTTCGATTGACCAAAACAGAATACATTTCTTGTCCTTCTTGTGGGCGGACGATGTTTGACTTACAATCCACAACGGCAAAAATCAAAGAAAAAACCGGCCACTTAAAAGGCGTAAAAATTGCTGTCATGGGTTGCATTGTGAATGGACCAGGTGAGATGGCAGATGCTGATTTTGGTTATGTGGGGGCCGGGGTCGGTAAGGTTCACCTCTACAAAGGAAAGGAAATTGTCAAAAAAGGAGTCTCGGAAACAGAAGCTCCCGATTTACTCATCGAACTCATCCGTGAAAATGGAATGTGGAACGATCCAGCATAAAAAATAGTATCCATTCGATTCTTCTATCTGTAATCTCATCCAGGTGGAAGAAAAAGAAAAAAAAGAAATTTTATCTAAAATCCAATCCATGGAGAAAGAACTTTTTTTCTTAAAAGAAAAAGTCCTTTCATTTGGAGAATCAAAGGCCACTTCTTCTAGTGTCACACTTGGTTTACCAAAACAAACACCCGTTATAGAAGAAAAAGATACGGTATCATTAGAAGAAGGTCCCAATTGGTTCATCCAATGGATAGGCCAAAATCTATTTGTCAAACTAGGTGTGTTTTCACTCATCCTTGCTTCCGTTTGGTTTTTCTATTTGGCCATTGAAGAGTATTGGATCAATGAATCCGTGCGCATTTGGATCGGAATTATATCTTCCCTACCCATTTTATGGTATGGTCATAAAACAAAAGAAACTCGTCCCTACCTTTCCCCGAGTTTACTTGGTCTCGGAATCGCGGTTCTATTTTCAGCCTATTATTCCGGTTATGTTTGGTATGATTTGTATGGCACAGAAACCTGTTTTGTGGGTCTCATCCTGCTTAGCCTAACTGCTGTTGGATTGTCCTACTCGGAAAAAAGTGAAGTGTTATTTGGATTTGCGAGTTTAGGAGTGTTCCTTGCTCCCATTTTAGTTTCCACTGGCCAAAACTCTTATCCATTTTTATTCACGTATCTACTCATTTGGAATGCATTATTTTTTTGGATCCGAAAGGAAATGCCTTGGAAGGCTGTTCCCCTCATCATCCTATTGGCAAACCATCTCATTTTTGCCGCATGGGCAGATGGGAATTTAAATGAAGCCAAGGTATTTTTCCCATTGGTGTTTCAGATAGGCGTGTATCTCCTCTTTTTGATTCGTGAATTCCAAATCTTAAAAAACACAATCGAAGAAAACCCCATCCTAACACTCGTAAGCATTGGTTTTACATTAGGACTTGGATTTTTACAGGCGTTTTGGATTTTTGGAATCTTTTACCCCACACTCAAACCATTTTTACTCACCTTAGTTCTGATTGTTTTTTATGCCATCTACCAAAGATCAATTGAAGACAACTCACTCACCACTAACAAAAAGAAACTCTACGATATCATAGGCCTATTTGGTTTACCACTGATCATCAGTGTGATCGTAATGGGACTGACTGGAAAAACGTTAGCATTTAGCCTCATTAGTTTTGCTTTTGTTGTGACAATGGCTGCCACCTATTCCAAACAACTCTATATGTATTTGGCAACCTTTCCTGTTTGGTTTTTTGCCTTGTTTTATATTTTTGCATTCACCTATCGTTCGTTTAATGAAATCCCTTTTCTCAACGGAAGGTTTTTTATCTTTTTTACAGGAAGTTTGTATCTTCTACTTTCCTATTTTTATAGCAGAAAGTTTTCACCTTTTTCCAAATTCTTTTTATATTCTGCCTATCCTTACTTTTTGTTAGGAAACTTTGTGGAAATTTATTTAGGATTTGCTCCCGAAAAAAGACTCTTTTTATACTCCATTAGTTTGATCTTCTATGGACTCATCACTCTAGTCTTTGGATTCCAAAAACAGATCCAATCCTTAAAAGTGGCGGGATTTGTTTCCCTGGCACTTGTTGTCGCCAAATTCTATTTGTACGATTTTTGGAACCTATCCCTTGGATACCGCATCCTAGCGGGTTTGTTTTTAGGAATCACACTCATCGTTACAGGAACATTTTACAATCGAATCAAAAAGGAAACCACATGAACCAATTTTACTCCTTCACTTTTATCGTGATTCTATTTTCTCAGTCGACGGTTTTTGCAAGACCACTTCCAGTCGAAAACTTTAAGTATAAAAAAGAAATCTCCATTTCTAACAAAAACGGAGAAAACCAAATCATAAAAGTATTATTAGATGAAGAGTTTTATAAACATTCGTATTATGGAGACCTTCGATTGACAAAAGGAGGAGAGATCATTCCCTATAAGATTCAAAATGCGGAAGAAATCAGTAAGTTCACAGAAAAACTCAAACCCGAATTACTTTTTACCAAAAAGGATGAATTGGAAATTTACGTTTTAGAACTTCCGAAACTTCCCGAAGGAATGAGTTATTCTAAATTGACTGTATCAAGCGCTTACGATTATGAAACATCCATCACACTTAAGTTAGGTGACAATCCAGACAAATTTTCTGAGACTAAAAATGTTTTTTTATATAAATATGGTTCCCAATCCTCTGGTGAAATTGATTTAGGAAATACGAAATACCGATATCTTCGCCTAGAAGTAGAAACAGGTTCCAATCTCAAATTTCCATCGGTTACCAGGTCCAAAGAAAATAAGAACTTATATTTTGAAAGGACACACCAAATCCCAAGTCCCATCCTCGAAGAAAATTCTGTCCTATTCTCCTTTCCAAATCAAAACCAGAGTAGTTTTCAGACAGTCAAACTTTCCTTCGAAGAAAAAAATTGGGAACGTTACGTCACCATTCGCGGAAAAATCAATAAAAAGGAATGGGAGACCGTATTCCAGGGAACCATCAACCATACAGAAAAAGACGGAAACTTCACCGAAATTCCAGTTTCTTCACCACTAAGTTCAGAATTTACCATTCAAATTGAAGACGGAGAAAATGAAACCCTCCATCTAAAGGAAGTGATCACCGTACAACCGTTAGAGGAAATTTTATTCTTTGCTGACAATGTCTCAAAAGATTCTCTTTACACATTGTATTATGGAAATCCTTACCAATGGGCGGCAAATTTTGACCCCTATACCTACCCTTCCGAGGAAGACCTACGAGAAAAAACACCAATTTCGGGAAAATTAGGAAATGAAATTCAAAATCCTGAATTTGGATATAGTTTGATCTACCCACCTATATCTGGTTATATCACAACAACCTTGTTTTACTTAGGAATTTTGACCCTACTCTTTTTTATTTTTTCCATCTTAAAGTCAAAACGCCTTGTGGTGAAGGAAACTGCATCCGTCGAACTGTCTAATTGAAAGTAAAAAAATGAGAAGGAAACAATGAGAAATCACAAATCTACAACAGCCATAACACTGTCGTTCGTCGTAATGTTACTCACAAACTGTACGGGCACAAGACCAGACAATTTAGGAATCCGCACGGGCAAACTTTTGGACTGTCCCAAAACACCCAATTGTATCAATAGTTTTTCAGATCCAAGCGACAAAGAACATTTCCGAAATCCTGAACCATATAAAAAACCAACAAGTGAGGCGATGGGCATTCTAAAACAAAGGATTTTAAGTTTTCCAAGAACCAAAATCATCAAAGAAGAAAACAATTATCTTTATGTAGAATTCACTTCACTTCTCATGCGTTATGTGGATGATGTAGAATTTTATTTTGATGAAAAATCAAAACTGTTACATTTCCGATCGGCTTCACGACTCGGTAAATCCGACTTGGGAGTGAACCGCAAACGGATTGAAACCCTCTTAAAAGAAATCGAAATTTAGAAAAAGACGAGGACCTTTTTTTAAAATCCGATGGAACACCCAAATTCCTTGGATACAACCAGTATCCAAGGAACCATTCGCGATGAATCGTCGCGAATTCCTAAATTTATTTCTTTTTGTGAATTTCTTGTAAAGAGTTCACAGAAAATCCTTTGTCTTTCATTTCCACAAGTCCATGGATGAGTGCCTTGGCTGCTTGCGCTGTTGTGAGGCACGGTACCTTATATTTGATCGCAGCTTGCCTGATCGTAAACGCGTTTTCACGAGTCACACGTGAGAGTGGAGTGTTGATGATAAGATGGATTTTTTTCTCTTTGATGTAATCAATTACATTCGGGAAGTAACCATCGTAGATTTTATTTATTTTACTCGATAAAATCCCATTGTCCGATAAAAACTTATGTGTCCCTTCCGTTGCAATGATGTTGTAACCAAGGTTCGAAAGTGACCTCACTGATTCCAAAAGTTCTTTTTTCGTTTTGTCATTGATCGTCACAAACACCGTTCCATGTTTCGGAGGTTCTTCCCCTGCCATGATCTGTGCTTTCACAAAGGCTTCCCCTTTGGTAGCAGCAACTCCCATCACTTCTCCAGTAGATCTCATTTCAGGACCAAGGATGGTATCCACACCAGGAAATTTGCTGAATGGAAGTACCGCCTCTTTTACAGTGATCATTGGCGCAGAAAAACGTTTTCCCAATTTAAAAGAGGCGAGAGACTCACCTAACATAAGTCTTACGGCAATTTTTACGATCGGAATTCCAATCGATTTGGCAACAAAAGGAACTGTTCTTGATGCTCTTGGGTTCACTTCTAAGACATAAAGGGTTTCATCTTTAATTGCATATTGTACATTGATAAGTCCCTTTACATCGAGTTCCAAAGCTAGGCGAAGTGTGGCTTCCTCAATTTCTTGGATCATTCGTTGTGAGATACTTTGCGGAGGTAATACACAAGCAGAATCCCCTGAGTGAATCCCAGCTTCTTCGATGTGTTCCATAACTCCCGCAATGAAAACATCCTTTCCATCACAGAGTGCATCCACATCCACTTCCGTTGCATCTTGTAAAAAGGAATCCACAAGAAGGGGTCTGTCTTCTGAAACCTCTTCTGCTTCTTCCATATATTTGTCTAATTCTGTTTCTTCATTCACAATGAGCATCGCACGACCTCCGAGCACATAGGAAGGCCGAACAAGGACAGGGTATCCAATTTTACGAGCGATTTCTCTTGCTTTGTCTTTGGAAGAAGCAATGCCATTTTCTGGAGACTTTAGGTTTAACTTTTCTAGTACTTCTGCAAACCGTTTTCTGTCTTCTGCGCGGTCGATTGAATCAGGACTCGTGCCAAGGATAGGAACTCCTCTTTTTTCCAAAGACTTTGCCAGTTTGAGTGGAGTTTGTCCACCTAACTGAACAATGACTCCATCTGGCCTTTCTTTTTTGAAAATCGCCATAACATCTTCTAAGCTGAGAGGCTCAAAATACAATCGGTCCGAGGTATCATAATCTGTAGAAACTGTTTCAGGATTGGAATTAACCATGATGGATTCCACACCTGCTTCTTGTAATGAAAAGGAAGCATGACAACAACAATAGTCAAATTCAATCCCTTGTCCAATGCGGTTTGGTCCTCCGCCGAGAATCATCACTTTTTTCTTGGATGTGACATCCGACTCGTCTTCTTCATCATAAGTGGAATACATATAAGGTGTGAAGGCTTCAAATTCTCCCGCACAAGTATCAATCCGTTTGTAAACGGGATGAATGTTTTTTTCTTCCAAATAAGATTCGATTTTTTCTTCTTCCTCTCGTAAGGTTTTTTCCACTTTCGCTTTTGTGATTTCAATGGCCGCACCACTTCTCACTTGTGCTAAAATTTGTTCTTCCTTGGATAAAAAAGCAAGCTGTCGATTCGAAAACCCTGCTTGTTTCATCTCTTCAATGATTGTATTCCCATCTTTTCGGTATTTGTTTTCTAATTGGAAAAGCTCTTCAAATTGGTATAAAAACCAAGGATCAATTTTACAAATTTCATGGATTTCTTCCACACTCATTCCAAAATCAAACGCCATCTTTACATAAAAAATTCGTTTGTCAGTTGGGCGTTTGACTCTTGCTGTGAGCCATTCATGTCTTTGTTCTTTGGGAACGGTTTCCCATTCCATCAGTTCCTTTAAATACCCATCACTTCCAAATCCGAATCTGTCAGTTTCCAATGAACGTAAGGCCTTTTGGAAACTTTCTTTGAAGTTACGACCAATTGCCATCGCTTCTCCGACTGCTTTCATTTGGACACCCAAGGTATTATCAGAACCAGGGAATTTTTCAAACGCAAACCTAGGGATTTTTGTGACTACATAATCAATGGATGGTTCAAAACTTGCGGGCGTTACACGGGTGATATCATTTCGAATTTCATCTAGAGTGTATCCAATCGAAAGAAGTGCTGCAATTTTTGCGATAGGAAATCCTGTGGCCTTGGAAGCAAGAGCTGAGGAGCGAGAAACCCTTGGGTTCATTTCGATCACAATCACATCCCCATTTTCTGGGTTCACTGCAAATTGGATATTAGATCCACCTGTTTCCACTCCGATTTCACGGATGATGTCGATCGACATATCACGTAACCTTTGGTATTCTTTATCACTTAACGTTTGTTGTGGGGCAACTGTAATGGAATCACCTGTGTGGACTCCCATTGGATCTAAGTTTTCGATGGAACAGATGATGACGACATTGTCATTTAGATCCCGCATCACCTCTAATTCAAATTCCTTCCATCCCATTACGGATTCTTCTACGAGGATTTGAGAAATTGGGGAAGCAGATAATCCTTTTTGAGCAATTTCCTCAAACTCGGATTCTTCGTAACAAGTTCCGCCACCCGTTCCTCCTAAGGTAAAGGCCGGGCGAATGATGATGGGAAATCCAATTTCATCTTTTGCTTTTCTTGCGGCTTCCATGTCGGAAACCATAAAGGACTTCGCGACACGGATTCCAAGTTTTTCCATCGCAAGTTTAAAAAGTTCGCGATCTTCTGCTTTCCGAATCGCATCTACCTTTGCACCAATCAGTTCCACATTGTATTTTTCCAAAACCCCTTCTCTATGGAGGGCGAGGGCTAAGTTGAGCGCAGTTTGACCACCTACCGTCGGTAAGATGGCATCCGGTTTTTCTTTTTTAATGATTTTTTCAAGGACGGGAACGGTAAGAGGTTCGATGTAAGTGGCATCGGCAAGATCTGGGTCCGTCATAATTGTGGCGGGATTTGAGTTCACTAATATGACTCGAATTCCCTTCTCCCGAAGTGCTTTGGTAGCCTGGGTTCCAGAATAGTCAAATTCACATGCCTGCCCGATGACGATAGGTCCTGATCCGATGATTAAAATTGATTTTAAGTCGTTACGTTGCGGCATAGTTTCCTCTTTTTTGTTTATAAGTTTTCATTGATGTCTGATAAAGAACTCGGGATTAAATATTCACCTGCAAGGGAGGCATTTTCCCACCTCACTACAGTTTGGTATAAGGCTTCTCTCATTTTGGAAGCCATTGGATGATTTGGATATAAATTGTTTTTGTTGTATGGATCTTTGATCCTGTCATACAGCTCAAACTTCACTCCCTCGCGGGTAGGGATATAAATGAGTTTGTACTTGGAATTTTGAATGCTCCTGTGTTTGGAGAAGGCAATCGTTTCCCGATAAATTGGATCTGTGATCATAATTTGGTAGTCTTCTTCGGGAACCACTTGGTGGAGTGATAAAATATTCGGATAAGGGATTCTTTGTTTTTGGAAAAAATGATCCCCAACGTCGGAAAACCAAATCCCTGTTTCAGAATATACAAATCGATCCTCTTTCCAATCTCCCTCGTTCATAACAGCTAACAAGGATTTGCCTGGGTATTCGGAAGGCAGTGGAATTTCAAAATAATCCAACAAGGTAGGAACTAAGTCCACACTTGAAGTGATCCCATAAAAATTCTGATCCAAACTAGAAGTTTGGTAGGACTTTGGAAACTTGATCATAAAAGGAACATGAGTGACAGCTTCCCCACGTAAGTGTTCTCCATGGCCTTGTCCATGAACATCTTCATACAGAGCTTCTCCATGATCCGCTGTGAGGATGATGATTGCCTCATCATAAAGTTCCTTTTCTTTTAGATAACCAACCATTTCACCAAATTCTTGATCGAAGGCATAAATGGCGCTATCAAATAAGCTACGAATTTGAGAGATTTCCTCCGCATTCGGAAGGTTTGCATCTGTTGGATCCACAAACTTGAGATACTTATATTTCCCATAATAGTTGGGATCTGTGAACTGTTTGTAATGAGGATAGGCAGGTGTATAGGGAAAGTGGATGACACTCGAAAAATAGGTAATGGAATAAGGAGAATTTTTTCGTTCCTTCACAAGGGATTCAAATCGTTTCAACAGACGTTCCCCATCTCCCCAAGTCGATAACCCATCCATTTCTTCTAAATACATCCCACCAGAAAACCATGATCCAACGAGGAAAGGTAAAACCAAGATTTGTGTTTCCGCTGTTCGTTGGACCGTCATGATCCGTGCATTGAAGTTAGGTGCAAATACGGCATCAAAACCAAAATTGGCTCGCGGAAAAATATCCGCCGCAAAACTACCAATCGCAAAATGATCATATCCCAATTTCTTTAAAAATTGTTGCAGGGTGGGAAATGACGAAGAACCAATCCTTTGTTTTTCCTCCGGTGAAGGGAACATATCACGAACCTTATGTTCCATCGCATATTTCCCTGTGAGTGTGTCGGCCCAACTAGGAAAGGTGCGAGGAATTGTAGTGTGGTGGTCATGGAATTGGAAGGCATCTTTCCGAAACAAATCGATGTTTGGTGTCATGGTTTTTCCATTTACCATATTACCAATTTTGTCATAACGAAGAGAGTCCGCTGATAAAATAAAGATAGGAGGTTTTCCTCTGGTACTAGAATACCGCAACGAGGAAATTTGAGACCAAACACTCGGAATGAGATACAAAAACAAAAGTAAAACCAGTAACAATCCATAGGTTCTCAAATGAATGTTTTGGTATCTTTTGCCTTGCCACAGAACAAGGATGAAGTAGACAATCCCAACTGGATACAATCCATGAATGTGAATCAAACCCAAAACCAAAACATGTAAGATGGCAAAAAAACTTTCTTTGTTTTTGTGAAGGTAAGTCTGCCAAACCAATGTCCCCAAAAGAATACCAACGATCACCACTAAACAAACGCTAGGTAGAACTGGAGAAACAAAATCGGTTAAAAAATAAAGAAAAGGTGCAAAACCAGGATATCGAAAGAAAAAAAACTCACCGTAAATTTGTGGGAACTTGACCATCGACTGAAAAAGCGCCAAACATTCGATACAAAAGACAATCCCAGCTAACACATACCATTTGGGGTTTAGTTGTTTCCAAAAATAAAACACCAAATACACGAGGGAAAAAATACTGGTATGGAGATAAAAAGATACGGCAAATACCTTAAAGGTGGTAGATAGGTATACCCCAAAAAAAGCACCTAAGTATTGTTTTAGGAAGTCACCAACATCAACTCCCATAATGGTAAAACTAGTATTAAAGATGAGAAAGAATAGATAAAAAAAAACTGAATAAGAAAGGGAAATTTTAAAAACTCGGATTGGGAAAAGAGGGACTTGGTTCGGACCCATTAGAGTCATCATTCCAAACCCTCTTTATCCGTAAACTTTTCCTAGTCCTTATTTTCTGAAATCCTCACGATTTCGTTCGGCCATTCCGCATGGGTTTCGGGAGAATACATCGCCTCCACCCGAGTGGAAGGCATCACAAAATTCCCGACATGGTTTAGGCGGTAACTGTGTTCCAACACATGTTTCCCTTTCGGCAAATATTCAAAATAGGCTCGGTAGAGGGACAAGGTTTTTTCCTCAAAACTGAGGTAAAACGAAGTATCCCCCGGTTTGTCCTGCCCAATTTGGGATTCTCGCCCAAACCCACGTCCGAGAGGGAGGGAGCCTGGAGGGATCGGATCTTCTACGACCACCCAAGTTTTATCCGAATCCGCATCGATTTCGATTTTGACTTTGATGATATCACCTTTCGAATACACTCCCGACTTTGCCACTTGCACAGGTTCGATGGATCGTTTGATCCGATACCCACTCGCAATGGGTTCTTTCAGAGGAAGGATACTTTGCACCGACCATTCCACCCATGGTTTGCCTTTCCCCTCATATGTGACCAAAACAGATTCAGGACTTGTGCCGAGAGTTTGTGTGACAGTTTGTTTGCCATTTGGTTCGAGAAGTAAATTCTCTTTTTCTGTTTTGACTTTTACCTTTCCACCCGTCACTTTTTCTCCTTCTAAGAGTTTACTCACTCGATCAAATACAAAAATAGAATACGCATTTCCTAAAGTACTATCATACCTTCCTTGTTTTTGCATTTTGACATATCCTTTGATGATACGAGGTAGGTCTTTCTGAAGGGCCGGTTCCGATAAGGACCAAAGTAAAAACTTAGCCATTGTATAATCCCGACTGCCCAAAATCCACCATGGATTCGTAAAACCAGAATCCGCAATGATGAGTTCCGTTCCCTGAAGGTTCAGTTTTGATCGCAAAACACTATAAAGACGATTTTTGATTTTTGGATCGGCACCATTCACCCGATTCAAAATTTCTGATAAATCGATGAGGGAAGCTGTTGGTAAAAATTCGATTCCCTCAAAGATAGGTCTTACCTGTTCCCAATCATAGGTTTGGTAACGAGTGAGGGCTTCCCAAACAATGATTTTTCTAACAACAAGGTCAGCCCCAAATCGGTATCTCTCTCCATACACCCTTCCTTCCAAAAACCCTTGTAAACCCGCCATGATCCGATTAAGAGATTCCTCTGGGATGGTTTTATTTGACAACCTAGCCGATGTTAATACATAGGAAGAGAGGATTTCACTACCGTGTTCCATTCTAGCAAAGTATTTCACAAGTCCATCTGAATCCAAAAAGGAATTCAAATCGCTGAATACATCATTCCATAAAACGTCGGAACGTAAACCAATGGCTTTTGAAACTCGTTGTTCCATACACGAATATGGATAGGTTTGGAAGTACTTTTGAATCCCACCTGTACTTGTGAGGATGGTAGGAGATGCTTTCCAAACCATTTTTCCTGAATTCGGTAAGGAACCTGGAGGAGTTTGGATTGTTTCCTTAAAAGCTGCCTCATATAAAAATAGTCCTGCTTGGTACACCCGTTCTGTAAAGGCAGGGATGACCGTTTGTTCGACACTGAGACTATCAAGGATCGTTCCGTTCGGAGAGGAGACTTCGATTGTGAATTTCCGTTTGGTGGTGTCTTCGGGAACAGCGATGTCCCATGTGATTTGTTTGGTTTCACCAGGAGCAATCATTGCCGATTTGGTTTCCAATTCGGATTTGATTTCTTTTTCGTTCAGGGTATCCACGACACTCAATCGAACGCGGAGTTGTTCTTTTGAGTCTCCGGCATTACGTAGGTTCACTTCATGCTGCAATATATCACCTAACCTAACGATTGGTGGGATTCCCGAAAATGTTTGGATTTTTTGAGAAGTTTGGATTTTTGCCATCCCTGTTCCGAACTCTTTAGAACCGGAAGTCGCAACTGCAACAATCCGAAAGGTAGTGAGGGAGTCATTCAAAGGAAAACTAAATTTAAACTTTCCATCTTTTCCGACTATCGCCTTCCCTTTCCAATAGAGTAAAGTTTCAAATAAGGAACGTGTGGATTGTTTCCCTCCCCCTCCTCCTTCTGGTTTTGCCTTTAATCCAAAATGACGTTTTCCGATGATTTGGGATTGGGCTGTGGAGGTAACCACTTGGTGGGGCCTTGTTCCCATCATGGCATCTAACAGATTCCAGGTGGGATTAGGCGATAATTCAAGGAGTGCCTCGTCAACAACTGCAAGTGTCACTTCCGTCCCTTCGGTTGGGATCTTACCATCGGATGTTTTGATTTCGATTGCCACTTCCGCCATTTCCCTGACTTGGTATTGTTTTTGGTTGGGTGTGACCGATACGGACAAACTGTACGGTTTGTATCCCACTTTGAGCATCGAGAGTCCCAAACGGTAACTTGGTTTGGCTAAATCCACAAGGCCAGTGGGTTTTGGATCTCCCATCCGCCCACGTACGAGAAAAACCGAGATGTAAACATTGGGAGCATATTCTTTTTTGATAGGTATACTGATGAAAGGATCCTTTCCATTCACTGCAGTGACAAAGTAATCAATGACACCTTCTCGTTCCATACTGACAAGAGCCGTTCCCTCTCGGAAGGGAGAACGAACTTGCACCTTGATGGTCTCACCAACTTTCACAGAACGTTTTTCCGGTAAGATGTCCATACGGTTGTGATCACTCACATCAAACCAAACTTCCTCTTTGGCACTGACCCATACGTGATAACTTGAATTCGTACGATTCCCATTTTTATCTTTTGTTTCCGCAACAAAGGTTAAGTCGCCCGTTCCTGGAGACTTCCCTTCACAGATGAGAATCCCTTTAGAATCTGTTTTCCCTTCACAGAACTCACCAAGTTTGCTGACCTCTTCATAATGTTCATAGGCATAAAACCCACCTACGAGGCGTTTTCGATTGGAATAAAATTCTTTTTTATACGCATTCACTTTGATTTTTTGGGAAGACACTGGTTTGTCATTTGGATCAAGCACAACGAGTTGGAGTTTCACCTTGTCTTCCGTAAAGTACCATCCGTCTGGTAACACACCTAAATGGAGTTCGGCGGGAGAGACGGGGAAACTGCGAGAGATTGTATGGATCTCACCTGTAGGGTCTGCATATTCCATCTCTACTTGGAAATTCCCATAACCAGGAATGGATTTTAAGTCTTGGAAGTGATGTTCCAAAAATCCTTTGGCATCCGTTTTGGCATTTGTCGAAACTACTTTTGGTTTTGTTTCTTCTACCTCTTCTTCTTCATACCCGCTGACTTTCCATTTCCCTTCTTTGATGGTTTCTTGCGAAAAACTAAAGCTTGAATATTCTTCTTTGGGTGAATAAAAACTAGGGACCACTTGTGAACGGACTTTGACTGGTACCTGGGATGCCCCACCACCGGATAGGTATTCCAATCCAAAAAGGACTTTTGCCTCTTTAGGCGAAACTAAACTTTGAGAACCACCAGCAAGTTGTATGTTCCCTTTGAGAACAGGAAGACGAAATTCTTCCACTCGAAATTGTGTGACTGTACGTCCGTAACTTGTATCTTCATTGTTATATGGATAGGTAACGAGATACACACCATGTTTTGCATTTTTTGGAATTTTGAATTCTGATTCCGCATGTCCCGGAAACGACCAAACGAGTGGAGTGGAAAAACTTTCTCCCGATCCCTCATGTTTGATCACAACAGTCGAAGGATACTCCTTCGAATCGGCAGGTAACAAACCTTTGTTTCCAAAACTACGCCGAACATGTTTCAGGTGGACTGTTTCCCCTTTTTTCAAAAGAGTTCGATCTAGGACAATGGACTCTAAATAGTTAGCATAACCCGTATTTGCTTGTGGCAATTGGTAACGCCAACTTTCGATCCCTTTCTCCCAGGTGCTTGATGTAAAACTGATATCATCATTTTTTTGGGCAAAAACGGTAAGACCAGAACCTAACTCATGATAACCACAGTAAGGTATTTCCTGGAAATTGATATTTCCAAAAAGCATAGTTCCATCTTTACCCGTGATCCCTGCTCCCTTAACATTGCCTTGGCAATCTAAAATTTTGATTTGCACACCTGACTCAGGTAGACCCGTGCTCATACTTGTGACCCAAACAAGGCTTGTATCTTTTCCCCATTTGAAATGAGGGGAAAGATTCGTCACTAGGGCGGCACTCGAAACATACATTTTTTTCCCTTCCCCTTGTGCAAAAAGATGGTTTGCAAGGACTTCACTTGCGATCTCCACAACATAAAATCCAGGTGTTTCCAACGGAATGCCGACTACTTCCATTGGTTTTTTTCCATTTGGTTTGGGAAGTTGGAAGGAATTTACTTTTGTATGCGAAGATGGGGTTTGAAAAACGGATTGGTTACGTTCGACTCGTGAAAGGGTTTGGAACCATTTTTGAATTTCCAATATGTCCAATGTCTTTTGGCTTTTCCCATCCATCCCAAGGGAAGTCGTTTTGATGGGGAGGTTTGCCTCTAAGTTCCGTAAGGTGACAGGTAGGGCAGGATTTGCTTTTGATTCTAAGATACCAAACTTAGCACTGAACTTGGCAAGCGGAGGGAATTCGTCTGTTTTGAACTGTAAAGGGAAGGCGGCACTGTTCGCCAAACTTCTATTAGCATCATCCACTATCTCTGGAATTTTGATAGTGAACTCGGAATTTTCGGGAAATGGTCCAGGAAAACTCACCCAATCTGAAAATTCATTCCCTTTGCTCGTTTCTTTTTGTTTTGGATATTCCTTTCCATCCTTTCCGATTAGTTTGATCTCATCCAGTAACGATTGTGATACGGGTGAATTAAAAGACAAATTGACTGGAAGGATGGGGATACAATTGGCATCGGCAGTGGTCCTTTCACAACTAAATCTGGCAGAGAATACTGGCCTCACGGTAAACGACAATACTTCGTCTTCTGGAATCTCCCCTCCCCAGATCGATTTGATTCCCTTACCTAGTACAAGTTGGATTTGCCGATCGGGTAAAAAGGTTTGTTTGGATTTTAGGACAACGGTTTCCTCTTTGTCCTTTTTCCCAACTGATTGTAACAAATTTTTTCGTTCGTTCCCTGAAATGAGAACCACAGGGATACGATTTCCTAATTCTTCTGAGCGAAAATAAGCAAATTTTTGAAAACTTACAAGGTCTGGCTTACCATCTAACTTTAATAAGAAGACCTGGTCTTCCGATATCGAACTACCGTTATATGGTGATGAATACTTTACCGAAGGTCCACCTGTATGAAATGAAAAATTCTTCTCCCCTTGGATCCGTTCCCCACTCAGAGTTTTAATCCCATCATTCAATACAAAAGAACAAGTAACTCCACCGGGAAGTGACGATTCAAATTCATACACCCAAGTTGTGGAATCGATAAAACGACTTGTCCCTGAAAAAGGACATTTCACTTGGAAAATTTCGGTATTGGGACGGATGTCGCCAAGGGCCACCATCGGTTTTGTAAACCGTGCTGTGATTTGTTTGGGAGCTTTGACAAAACCATTCGGAGTGAAAAATTCGATGGAGGGAGCTACGTTTTGTGAAAAATCAGACTCCACCAAAACGAGGGAAAGGAAAAGTAAAACAAGTGCTCGGATACGAGAGGGCATGGAAGGAAGTTAGAAAGAGGAATGGGATTGGAAAGAAAAAAAAGAAAATCAGGGATATTGGCCCCTCCCTGCGGGTCTCATAAGGAGAAACATCTATGAACGAATTTTAGACAGATTGAATTTGATTTTAGTTTTCAAATTCTTACCTGCCCAATTGATTTTCTTGCGTGGATTATCAGATTTACCGCTAAGATTTTGTCGAAACATACACTACAATTCCCCAAGAGAGCATCAAAATCACTAAAAACAAAAACGAAAAAATTCCTTTCGTTTCATACTCCGAATCCAAACGATCTTTCCAAACAATAAAGACGGATCCTGTTTCAAATTTTGATTCCGATGTTTCCCAATTGGAATCGCGGATCACAACTCCACCTGAATAGAGGCTTGGAATTTGGCAGTTTCCTTTGTCCTTTGTATAACAAAGAGCATAGAATGGAAATTTAGTTTCCTTACCTGAGACGGATCGAATGCGTTTGTAATGGAATGTGATGATGGGTCCATACACTGCCCCGCCAGGACGACGTCTGACAAGGAGAGGAGATTGGAATCTTCCTGAATCGGAATCATCCAAACGATAATCTTTTAAATATAGATACCGATACCTGAGGTATCCATGGGCCTCTTCTGGCAAAACATCAAACTTGGAAGTAAGGCCAGACTTGTAACCGATGGCATCTCCTAAAAACAATAATACATTCCCACCTGCCAGTAATGATAAAAAAACGGCAATTAGGATTTTATACCCATAGGTTTTTGAAAATTGAATGCCCAAAAATACGAGAGGCAAAAAAAAGATAATGAATACCCAGATGGAATAGGATAACGGCCAATACACACCGAACGGAAGTAAGATGATGGAAAATACAAAAATAAAAATAAGTCCAATCCAAAGTAGGATGAGTGGTGAGGGTGAATCATCATTTGGTTCTCTTTTTTTTCGGTATTTATTTTCAACAAAGGTGGCAAACATCTAAAAAACCCATCAATCCTTCACAGTAAAACTTTTCCGAACCGTATTCCAATACCTTTCAGCAATTGGTTTTTCTCGTTTGGGATACGAAAGTGATAAAAAGTAACCCCTAGGTGCATTGTACAGATAATACTCTTTCATCTCCATGGGAATGGGATTTCCAATATCATCTACTTCCACCCATTCACTCACATACTCATTATTAACCTCTAATCGTTTGAATTGGAGCTGTTTCATTTGACTTTTGGTTAAGGATCGAACCGAATCCCAAAACACAAAATAATTTTTGGTATTACGCAGTGGTCTTACTTTATCAAAACTAGAACCAATTGACAAAATGATTTTGGGTAATGTTTTCTTTTTTTTTCCAGATGTTTGGAGTTTGAGAGCTTCATCCCACTCTGTTTGCCCTTCGGGAAGGTAATTGGACAAAAACTGAACAAACCGTACAAGCCTGTAGATGGTATCTCGGTTTTCTCCATACAATCCAAGTCTATTTCCAAAAAGTCCTTCATACCTTAGGGAAGTTGGAATTTTTATACGATACCGGAAGGATTCAGATTCCAAATACAAAAAGTCCATAGGAGAAATTTCATCCACATAACAGCCATAAGGATCACTCACCAAATCCAAGGGAATTGTTTGGTCAGACCATTCATTGGCAGCTCTATTTGTGAGTTCGTTTGAACTTTTTAACCATTCTGGAAAAAACCCCGGTTCTTTTTCTTTTTTGAGTCGGTAACAAAGGTGGATTCCCTTTCCAAGGAAAACAACATCCTTTTCTTTGCGAACATCATACAATGCCACTAACTCCTTTGAGGCAATGTCTGCTTCCATTTGAATGGGAAATTCTTTGTAGTATTCATCATCGATTAAAAACGAAATTTTTCCCGACGGGGACATGAGGTAGTTCCGTCCAAACCGATCTTTTTTTTTCACAGAAGTTTGTTTGTTTTTGAACTCAGATAAAAACCGATGGTAACTTCTGAATTCCTCTTCTTCCGCATCCGGGATCCAAGGTTTTTGTAAGAGTGGGTCAACGATGACATCCGTTTTGTTTTGTCCTAACAGAGAACCATTTTGGATACAAAAGAACAAATAAAGCGTAACAAACCCAATTCCCAAACGCATAGACCAACGGAAAGAATTCTCTTTCTTTTGGTAACCGGTGAGAGAACGGTTCTCTCGCTCCATCACTTACACCAAAAATTTGGATTGGATGAAATTGAGTGCCATGGTAAAAATCTTCATAAATTCTTTTTTGTGAGATTCATCATTCACTCGGGACAAGATCCCTTTCAGTAAGGTTTGCACCTGCCCATAATTGGGTACTTCATAAAATGATTTTTGGATGTGTGGCCAAGCCATTTTGACGATTTGCATAAATTCAGGACTTCCTTTTTTGAATTCTTGAATCATACGATCTAACGTCAGTTTGACGATTTGAAAATTTTTGATTTTTTTGACAATGCCTTTCAAAACATCAGGTTTTAATTCTGACTTAGTGCTCATCATTTGGAAAAGTGCATTCCAATCCACGACTTCATTTTTTTGTTCTTTTAGAACTTGTGTTCTCAAAGAGACCACTGCTTTGTCAAATTCAGACAAGGTGCGTAACCAATTTTGGTATCCTACTTGGTCCGCCTTCGTTTGGTAGGTGGTAATTGTTTGTACCAAATCCATAAATTCTTTGATCGAAAAATTACCGAGTCTTATTAAGTTGAGGTTAACTTGTGGTGGAGGTGGAGGAGACTCTTCTTCGTATTCAATGCCCAAGTCATCCGAAAAATCATCATGTTCGTCCGCAGTTTCAGAAGGATTACTATTTCCGTTTTTGGAATCGGAAGAATCATCAAACTCTAAATCTTCTATTTCATACTCATCGTCTGATTTTGTTGTGCTCGTATTGGCACTTGGTTCTTGGTGGGATGTTTCTGTCACTTCAGGACCAATTTTGATTTCTAACTGTTCTCCAGTTAAAATATCAGCAAAGGTCTCTGTGATTTCTTGTAAGATGGACTTTTCTTTTTCAGGAATGATCGATTGTTTTTTGACAATGGGAGTCGGAGGAGCATTGGCAACCGCAAGTGCTTCTGTTAAGGAAACTGGCTCTTTTTCGGAATCACTTCCTGCGGGCATGGCTAACGCGGCTTTGGCGGAAGCTGCCATGAGACCCTGTGGTTCAATGATTTCCCCTGTGATCGGATTTTCCAAAACCATCAGAATTCCTTTTTGGGCAAACACATAATCCTTAGGATGAGTGACTTGGAGTCCTTCTACAATTTCTTCCGTGATGGAGGAATAAGTAGGGGCCGGCGCATTGGTGAGTTTTTCTAATTCTTGGGTTTTGAGTTTGTCTTGGACTTTCGTCAAAACATCGATGAAATTGGAATTGAGATACGATGAAACTTCTTCTTTCGAAACACCTAACAAAGTCGCAAATTGAGGCAGGTGTTCAAAAAACTGATCCGTCTTTTTGATATTTCCCGTCATGTAGGATTTGATTTGTTTTGCGACCTCTTCCACTTTGGTCGGGTCCATTTTTTTGGCCTTCAGAAGGCGTTTGAAAATATCAATATGGGCATGGAAATAGGACAAAAATTCCCCATAAGCGGTGAATTCGTATTCGCCCTGTCCTTTTTTCTCTAATACTTTTTTGGAAGTTTCTGCCATACGGGAATCTCATCCAATGCATAGGAAAAGTCACAAGGGTCAAGATTTTTACGAACCGATTGACGAAATGCTAGGAGAGACCAGTCTTAGTGTTATGAAACGTTTTTTTTTACTGATTGTGCTTAGTTTTGTCGTGTTCTTTTCTACATCTTGCCAAAAGCGAGAAGACAAAACCTTGGAGAGAAACTTGTTCACCTTCCTTGTTTCCTGCACGGGAGGAAGTCTTACTGCCTGTAATGCTGATTGTGCAGCAAAGTATCCAGACATCACTGGGGAAAATTACACGGCAGCATCTACTTGTTTCAGCAATTGTTCCACCAACTGCAACCTATCTGGAACTCTTTTACTTTTAACAAACCAGTAATCTTTTTTTAAGTTCCGTACACCAAAAAACTCGCGGCGACGATGCCGCAGGTTTCTGTCCGAAGCACCCCACCCGGCAGTGTGAGTTTTGGGATTTGATTTTTTTCCATCCATTCCTCTTCGTCTGCATGGTAACCACCTTCTGGTCCAATCACCGGAATTTTCCCGGCTAAACTTTGGATTTGAAATATGTCCTTTCCAAAAGGATGGAACACCACCAAACTTTCTTTATGTGTTTCCATCCAATCTTTGGCTGGTTCTATCGATAGATTTAAAATTTCCGTTTGTTTGGATTGGGCTGCTGCTTCCTTTACGATTTTTTCCGCTCGTTCCAAATTAAATTCCTTACGAATGGAATGGCGAAACACCAAAAAGATCACTTCATCTAAACCAATCTCTGTTACTTTTTGTAAAAAAAAGTCGAGACGATTCCCTTTGGGTAATGCGATCGCAATCTTTTTTCGGTTTGTTTTTCTTGGAACAAACTCTTCATTTTGGAAGACAAGATCTTTAGAATTGGGAGTGTATAGGTAATTATATAGACCACCTTCCCCATCTCGAATTTGTATGATATTGTTTTCGGATTGTAAGCGAAGAGCCCTTAGGTGGTTTAACTCTTCTTTGGTGAGTTGAATGGACTCTTTTTTAAAAAAAGGTTTTCGGAAAAGTATCAGACCTGGTTCCGTCAAGGTGGATCTACTTTATCTGCTTAAGTTGTCCACGTTAAACAAAGATGTGTCTGGGTTCACTGTTTTGTCCACTTCTTGGATTTCCCAAACCGTAATGCTACCAGTATTCAAATCTAACATTTCCAAACGGGATGCCTTTTGGACTTCTTCCACTTTTCCAGTTGCATCCTTGATTTTGACTGGCCCATACTTTAGGTTTAATGTTTTGAATAAAATTCCATCGCGGTCATGAAAGTCCACACGATAGGGTTTTAAGTCTTTTTTCCCGACAAGTAAAACAAGTTTTTTATAGAAGTAAGGTAGGATGGGTTTGAGCGAAACACGATAGTACATCTCTCCACCAATTTCCAAATCTCCATTCACAAGTGGATTGTAATTTGCCTGATACGAATAACCAGACAAATCCACATAAAAAAATCCAGTGCCCATTAGGGATTCGTATTTCTCATCATCCGTTTTGCGAAAGAGTTTGGCACTTAAGACATTGAAGAAAAATACATTTTCCCCTTCATCCTTTGTGAGAAGTTTCGATTCAAGCCCTCGTCCCTTTCTGTCAAAAAGTAGAAGTGCATCTTCCCCATTAAAAAACCGATTGATTTTCCAAGTTTCAGACGTTCCATTCCTTCGAATGAGGACATAGGTTCCTTTCACAAGGCCTTTGCCAAAATCCATCTCTCGGTCAAGCCTTGCTAGAAGTTCTTGTGCCGACAAACTTGCTTCAGGCGTTTGTGCCTCTAACGACACAAACGAAATGAATAAAAATAAAATCCAAAGTTTTCGCATGTAATTTCTTTATTCTGCCCTCATAGAAGGTTTGGTATAGGAATACAATCCGTGAACACTCCCTTGCGCTTGTGCTGACTCTGTCCTACGTTCAAACCGAAGTTTCCCTTCTCGTAACGCTTTGTGTAAATCTGGGATATTACGGTATCCCATATCTTGGAAACTTTGTCTGAGTCCTTGCACGAGATAAGGAATGAGGTTCAGAACAGATCCTTTATCAACCACATAACCAGAGACACCTTGTGCCACTTTGATCTTTTGTGATTCAGAGAAGTACCGTTTGTCTCCACCTTTGCTCATCGCTTCTAAACTTGCCATTCCTCTATACTTCTTTAGACGAATTCCATTTTCATAAAAATACTCACCTGGTGCTTCTTTTGTTCCAGCAAACATGGAACCCATCATACACATCGAAGCTCCAATGGCGAGTGCGTTAGCAATGTCCCCGATATTGGAGATACCTCCATCAGCAATCACTGGCACTCCATGCGCTTGTGCATACTCCGCTGTTTTAAAAACAGCTGTGGCTTGCGCTCGTCCCACAGCCATCGTATCTTGGGTGATACAAATGGAACCAGGTCCCATTCCAATGCGAAGGCCATCGGCACCGGCCCCTATGAGATTGGCAGCTTGTGCTTTAGTGACAACATTTCCCCCAATCACATCAATATTAGGAAAATTGGATTTGATCCATTGGATCATTTCAATTTGGTAACTGGAATTCCCTTGGGCAGAATCGATGATGATGGCATCAACGCCGACTCCTGCAAGAGCTGCCATACGATCGCGTGACTCAGGTAAGGTGGAAAGGGCTGCACCAACACGTAATCTTTTTTGGTCATCTTTGGATGATTGAGGGAATTCTTTATTTTTTTTCAGGTCACTACGGCAAATGAGTGCCACAAGTTTTCCTTGTTTGTCTACGATGGGGAGTTTACCTTTTTTACTTGTGCGAAGGATATCATTCGCTTCGAGTAAACTGATCCCCACATTGGCAGTAATAAGTTCTGTCGTCATCACCTTACCGAGTTTGATATTTCTGTCTTTTTCAAAGTCCACATCACGGTTTGTAACTATCCCAACTAACTTGGAATTAGCGGTTCCGTTTTCGGTAATGGGAATCCCACTGAATCCATATTTTTCTTTGACTGCATCTAAATCAGCAACCGTATGTTCTGGAGAAAGTAAGATAGGATCTTTGATGAATCCGTTTTCGAATCGTTTCACCTTACGAACGAGATCCACTTGTTCCTCTATCGTATTATTATAATGTATGATTCCAATTCCACCCATAAGCGCCTGTGCAATCGCCATTTCAGACTCAGTCACAGTGTCCATGGGAGAACTCATGAGTGGTCTTTTGAGTGAAATATTTTTGGAAAGTTTTGTTTCTAGTTCCACATCGCTTGGATTGAAGTCTATATAGCCAGGTAGTACTAAAAAATCTCGATACGTGAGTCCCATGTTGACCGAGAAGAGCTCTTGTCCACTGACTCCGTCGAGAAGCTCAGTTCCTGGTAGGGGGTGATTTGACATAATTATCCTTCCTTTTTCTACTTTAGGTAAGAAAACTCTGCGTGCAAGAGAATTTCAGGAGAAAATTGACCGATAATAGTGAGTACCACGACCTTTTATGGAAACAGTAGAAAGAAACAAACGTTCCTTGGATGTTTTTTCCGACACGGAAAAAAAACTGCATGTTTTGACCAAATTTTTATTAAACCAGGAATTGAACCTGAAGGATGATATCCATTCAGGAGAAAGTTGTTATCTCAAAAAAGTTTCCCAAGACGGAAACAAAATTTTAGTCAGTGTGAGACCCACCATCACACTTTCGGTCGGCCAAAAAATCACTCTCTACAAAATCCTTGGTCGTTACCTCCACCTGGAATGCACTGTGGAACAAGAAAAGGGCGAATCACAATACGTCTTACAATTGAATAAAATTGCCATTGCCAAAAAAGACAGGGAAAGTTCGAGAATCCCAGTCCCTCCCGGTTCTGCCTGGATCACCAATGTGGTTTCAAGCAAAGCAAAAATTGAAACGGATATGTTCCATGTCCCTACTGCAGTGAAAGTTAACTTCCAAGATTTTGAAACCAAATTGAAAAACTCAGTGGATTTTATTAAAATTTCCACCTTCAATTCCCGCGAAGACAATGAAGTGATCCGCCAAATTAAAAAAACCAAAAAAGGATTACTTTTGGAGGATGTGAACAACAAAGAATGTTATGTAACATCACCTAACGAGGACTTTTTGGTCTTTGCAGATGAAATTGAAGAAGACATTGCAAAGGAAATCAATAACCGAAGAAATCTCAAAATCAAATCGGAACTCATCCTCCCTATTTTGTATTTAAATGATGAGGAAGAATCGATTCCCATCGGTTACATCCACATGCAAAGTAAATCCGAAAATTTTGATCTCTTGAAAGCCATGGAGATGAAAACATTATGTTTTGAAATGGTGGACCGAATCCGCCACTCCAATATGATTAAGTCGGATGGAAAATTTCCGGTGATCGATATTTCGGAAGGTGGACTCAAAGTCATCGTGGACCACCCCGATCTCATCCAAAGCCTACCCAAACTCAAAGGTTTTCAGTTTGATATCTTTTTTAAGATGCAGTCACCCTTAACTGCGTTTGGACAAATCAAAACCATAACCAAAAATGAAGAAGGCCACCTAACAGTAGGTCTAGCGATTGCGGGCCACTCTTCCCGTTCTGGTGAGAAAAAAAGATTTCTCGAAAACGTAGAATTCTTTCGAAAACAGCTTCAAAAAAATTAAACGGCCGTTTCGCTTTAAATTTCCCCGTATCCTAATACTTCGATCGACCATCGTTCTTCCCATTTTCGGGACACAAAGTTAATGGTCTCGGGATCCATCGTATCTTTCAAATGCGCCCAGTCCTTTGGTGTGATCCTCTCCCCTTCTACCAGATAAAAATGGGATTCTTCTGGGTCTAAGGATTGGATGCTTTCAGCTGGTATGGTTTCGTATACAAGAAATGATTCACTGCCATCCAAAGAGTTACGCCAATTCCTGAGTGGTTCCATTTCTCTTGGAATCACAAATACCAAACGGTGTTGTAAGTTTTCCCCCCGATAGGCAAGTGTTCGGGAAAGATAGGATTTCCGTTTGGAATCAAGAAAGGTTTCGATCGATTGGATGTCCTTTGTATTTGGAACTTCAACTAGTTCGATCACAAAATCAATGGTACAAAAAGGTTCCTTTTCAATTTTTTCTCCCATGGAGTTTAGGATTTGAGCCAAGTTTTTTGAAAGAGTTTCTGGATGGAACCAAATACTTTGGTGCCTTGTCCCGCGTTCCATCGATTGAAAGGATGCCAGTTTTCTCTTTTCAGTCGAATTCTCTGGATACCAATCAAACCGGTCTGAAACCTTCGGATTCCATTCACATAAAAATGGTCTCGGAAATTCGTCTAACCTGCGTTCAAGGAGGTCCTCAGCAAAGTACACCGAATCACGTAAGGCCTCTTGGCTAAAGGTTGGAGTTTCTAAAATACGGTACGGTGGCGTTGGCATAAAAATCAGGCCTTCTTTTTTAGCATCTTTACGCATACTCGTGCCAGGTAGTACAGAAAGGGGAAAGGCCTGCACCCATTCCCCAAGCCCATGTTCTAAGAAAAAATGAATCCCTCGTTCGACATCATCCGGTGTGTCCCCAGGAAGTCCAATGATGAGATCAAGGAGTAAATCAATCCCTTCACCCGCAAGCATCTTTGCTACTTCTGCCACCTTATGGGGACTGCCATAACGTTTGACACGTTTTAATGTTTCTTCATTGACCGATTGTAGTCCAAGTTCGATCCGATTGAATCCAGCTTTTCGAAGTTTGGTGGCAAGTTTAGGAGTGACACCTTCTGACCGAAGTTCTGCAAACATCGTCATTTGGCCATCAGCATTCACTTCTGCAATGGCATCTAAAAAGGATTCAAAACCAGGGCGATGGTTAAAGGTTGGGTCTAAAAATACAAGTTCCTTTGCCCCTTTTCCTTTTAAGTTGGAAATCAAATGGATGGTTTCTTTGATATCCAATGTTCGTAAACTTTGTGATGATTTTGGATAAAAACAATACGTACACTGTGACTTACAACCTCTCACAGTTTCCAAATAGGTAGAACGTTTTGGATTCACTTGTAAGTGCCCTGTTGTATAAGGCGACGGGAAATCCGTCAAAGGAAAGTTAGCAGGGACGGAGACTCCAAATGGACTCAAAGTCCCATCTGATTTTCGGTGAGCTACATTTTCAAAATTTTCAAGCGATTCCTTGTTTAATAATCCCTTCATGAGACTTCGAAAGCTATGTTCCGCTTCCCCAGAAACGGCGATATCAAAACCAGTTTCGCCTAAAACATAGGGATTGTCTTCATTGACCTCGGGTCCTCCAATGAGGATTTGAATGTCTGGATTTCTTTTTTTGACTTCTTTTGCGATGTATAAACTTCGTTCCGTATTCCATAAGTACAAAGACAAACCCAAAAAATCGGGACCTTCTTTACAAATCCGATCGATTAAATCTAAATCCCCAAGGGAATCAGTATCTTCCGGTGGAATGACAATCGGTGAAATCCCAAGGATAGGATCTTGCTTGGATTCTAAACAACTTGCTAAACTAGCAGCTGCTAGGGGAACATTGCCAGTGGCCGCAAAATAACTTGGGGGTGGCACGGGTAATTGCAAAAACTGGATTTTTGCCATATCTCTTACCAAGATTCATGGTTCGAACCAGACTGCAAAAACTTTCAGCTACGAGACACGACCACATCGATAAATAATATCAAATTTTCGGAAAGGTTTCTCGCAAATGTACGCAACATCATACTCTCTGAAATATCATGGTACATCTGAGAGAGGGTCCATGCGTCCCGGCTCGTTTTTGATTTATGAAGGTGTTCAAAAAAATAAGGCCGAAAAGACCAGTTTTTTCCCAAAAAGGAATAATCAGGTTTCATATCCCCTAAATCGGTTCGTGCATAATTGGGAGAGACCTGGAAACCCATATGGTTTGTGATGTACATCCGAAAAAAATCACCATCACCAAACACAGTGGTGGAGAAGTTTTCTTTCCATTCCCAAATCCCATCCTCTTGTCCAAATCCCATCACAATTTCAGATAGTTTATTTTTCCAAATGGTTTCCCATTCAATCTGAAGGTTCATTTCTTTTTGTTTCCTTGCATGAAAGTATTCCAAGGAAGACTGCATCTCTGACCTGTATTCAAATCGATTGGCAAAATGTAGTTCTGGTTTGGCGAAATAATACCCTTGGATGTAACGAGCTCCGTAATTTAAGGCATTATAGAGTTCATCCTCTGATTCAATACCTTCAAATAACAAACTACTCCCAAGAGACTCACCTAACTTTGATAAATTGAGTAATATCTCTTTGAAATTTCGAGAGAATGTGGATCTACGTAACATCTGTAAATCCACTTTGATGATCTCGGGATGGAATAACCCGATGCGATCCAGGTTACTTGCCTCAGAGCCTGCGTCATCCACAGCAATGGAGAATCCTTCTTTTCGATATAAATTCAAAACCGGTTTTAATAATTCTAAATTATGAGGGAATCGTTCTTCTGTGATTTCAATGACGATCCGAGTGGGGTCAAGTCCCACCTCTCTTACCATCCGTATGGTTTGTGGTAAGGTAGTTTCTAAATTCAGCAAGGCATGGTATAAAATGTTCGGAGAAATATTCAGGAATAATTTTGTTTCAGGAGGAGCTTCTTTTGCAAACTTTTGTAAGGCGGAAAATCGGATTTCCTCATCGACTTGTTTTTTCAAAAAAAATAATTCATCATAACCTAAGGTATGAGTTAAAAAAAATTCTCCTAAACTGAGTAGGCCTTGTGGTGTGGACAAACGACCAAGAAGTTCATACCCGTAAATACCAGTGGATTCGGATGATAAAATGGGTTGGAACACGGGGATAATTTCCCCATGGGAAAGCCACTCTTTCCATTCTCGAACTAGTTTGTGACTTTCGCTTTCTATTTGCATAGAGGGATACATACAAACTCATTGCAAGATCGGTACCAATGGGCATTGTAGTGAAGTTCACTGCATCATGCTCATTATTTAGACATTAAAGAACGGGAATGCGGAAATTTTTTGAATTTTGTAGAATAACTTAGCAAAATGGTAAAAAAAAAGCCACTCAAGTTACCCTGAGTGGCTTCCTAGCGTAAGCACCAATTACTTGATGTCTCTTGCTCTTGTTTTGAATGATTCATCCAATTTTGGCTTTTTAGAAGGTTTTGGTTCTTCTACTACTGGCTGAGTCGGTTGTTTTACTTCTTCAGAGGCACAGTTGATCATAAATACAGCCAAAAAAGCAATGATTAGCATAGACGAAATTTTTTTCATGTATTTGCTCCTTAGACTAAACTGTCGAAATTCATAAATAAGTCGAGGAAAAAACGATGATTCTGAAGATGGAAGAGATATGCCATTCAAGTCGCAATTTTTTGTCTTCGAAGGGATCGATGGTTCAGGGAAAACGACAGTCTCGAAGAAAGTTTCCGAAATCCTTAGTACAAAATCCATCTCAAACCTATGGCACAGAGAGCCAACGGACAGCATTCATGGCCAAAAAATCCGTGAATTCCTCCAAGGGAAAATCAAACTCACGCCAGATGAACAATTAAAACTTTTTTTACTCGATCGGGAATTCTCCGTGAATGAGACCATCTTACCAACGTTAAAGAGTGATACTTGTTTGGTTCAGGACAGATACTATTTTTCGACTGCTGCCTACCAAGGAAGAGACGAAGAACATGCGGCGGACATTTTGTACATGAATGAAGACAAGGGTTTTCCGGAACCAAACCGTGTTTACTTTTTAGACCTTTCGCCAGAGGAAGCATTGGAACGAAGGAATACTCGCGGTGGGAACAAAGAAGCATTTGATGATGAGAAGGAACAAACCCGAATCTATCAAAATTATTTGGCAATCCTACCGGAATCGACGATTTTTGTGGATGCCACTGCCGATTTAGAGGAAGTAGTCAATTTTTGTGTGGAAGATATTTTACTCTCCCTTTCTTTGAAAACTTAATCTTTCAAAACGGAGAAGACCATCATGTCTCCCATTTGGAACCATTTCACAAAACGGTCCAAAAATGCTTTCCGTAAGCGATAAAAAAAACTCGCCCCCGCACGACCCGTAAGCCCGCTCCCGTAGGTAAACGCCTTAGGAGAATGATAACCGAGTGAGACCAACAATTGTTTCAATCCTGAAAATGAATAATAATACAAATGTTCCGGTACATTGAGATACCTCCAGTTCAGCCCATTCCATTTGGCAAGTAGGCCATACCGACACGTGGACAAAATGAGAATCCCACCAGGTAACAAGTGTTTCTTGATCTTTTCTAAGGTCTCTTTGGGTTTGTGTAAGTGTTCGATCGTGGCCCAAAGGGTAATCACATCAAATTGGTTCTGAATGTCCAAATCCCATTCTAAAAAATTCTCCTGGAAGATATTGAGTCCAAGACTTTCCCGCGCAAACTGAACTGGCCCATCTGCAATTTCGATCCCTTTTGCCTCATACCCTCGCTCGGCCATATAGGCGACAAAGTATCCGGCAGCACAACCAATATCAAGGGATGATAGTTTTTTACCTGGGAGAGAGGATTGTTTTTTTCGCGTTTCTTCCCAAGTGAAAAAATCCAAATCACTTAAGTTCAATTGGAACACTCGGGAGATTTCCTTTCGCAGATCACTCGAGTAATAATTATCATACCCACGTTCCGTACGATTCGTGAAATAAGAATCGTCGTAGTATTTTTTTACCTCACTGAAACTAGGTTGCGGGTTCACTTGCACAAGCCCACAAGTCTGACAACTCACAATGGAAAAGGTTTCCTCTAGAGGGCTTTTTTTGACGTACAATGGAGAAAAGGATCTATGACCACAAGTATTACAAGGAATGGTTTCCACAGATTACCTATCGGCCGTTTTTGGAAAAAAACGAAGTGATTAGATACCGCGAGAGGTGAAGGAAAAATGCAAAAAAACAAAGCACGAGAATGATACTTGAAGAAGTGGGAAAATAAATCATTTCTCCGTTCCGTTCCAAACCAACTAGGGACAACATAAATCCAAGACAAGTGGAGAGTACGGAAAACAAAACACAAACAATGGTTAAAATTTTTAAGGAACGAATGATCGGTAGTAAGGCAAACACAGGGAGCAAAAGATGCGCAATGCTATAAAACGTTCCAAGCAAATTCACTGCTACAGTGAGAGATGCGGCAAGGATGATGTAAAAGAGTAAATCAAAAGGCAGAGGGTTTCCCACTTGGATTTTGTATTCGTCTCGATCAAAACTAATGAACAAAAACCTTCGAAAGAAACTGAGATAGAGGAAAAAAAAGAAAACCGCCACATAGATCCCGAGCGAATCAGCTCTCACTTGAGACGTGAGGATGTCCCCAAAAAAAGCCGCCATCAAATGGTTTTGGACATTCCCACCGAGGGCAAGCATGAACTGAGAGGCAGCCGAAAAAAATACAAATAAAATCCCGAGGATCACCTCTTCTTTCATGCCCGGAAGTTTTCGAACATAGAGAAGTGGAAACACCAAAATACAAGAAAACAAAATGGGAAATATTTCTCCGGGCCATTCCATAAAAAGGGATAATGCCACAGAAAACGTAACGGCTTGTGAGAGGGTCACTCCAAAAAAAGTCATCCCTCTGAGTACAATGAGGATCCCAAGTACTGAGAGTAATGCCCCGACAAGGCTACCCACTAACACTTGTGGTAAAAATAAATTCCAACTGGAGAGGAGACTAGTCATGGTGGTGGCAGTTTGGTGGCCTTTCTCCTCTCGTGATGTTGTACAACTTTCCTTCATCAATCTCAAACACTTCATCAAATCCAAACCCCCAATCGTGTTCGAGGCTATGGGTGATAAAAAACAAGGACCGGTTCCCTAGTTTGAGGTATTCTGATAAAATGGATTGGAAGAGTTCTCTGGCATTATGGTCCAAAGAATCCATTGGTTCATCTAAAAATATCAAATTGGCTTTCGTGAGTAGAGATCGTAAAATCAGAACCTTTTGTAACTGCCCCCCGCTACATAGGGAGATTTGTTTTTTTAAGTAAGAACTAACACCTGTTTTTTCAATGAGTGCCAGATCCTCTTCGGAAAATCTTTTTTTGGGTAAAAAACTAAATCCAATATTTTTTGGCATGAGGAGGACATCTTCCACACGTAAGGGGAAATCGAGTGCCATTTTTTTTGCCTGAGGCACATAGGAAGTAGAGATTTCATTGGAAAACTGAATGGAACCCGAAAGTGGTGGGAGTAAATCGGTAAGTGTGCGAAAGAGTGTGGTTTTCCCTGCTCCATTGCCACCCACGAGAGCGTAGGTTTTGCCCGCCTCAATATGAAGGTGGATGTCAGTCACAACCGGGAATTCTTTCCTGTAACCCACGGACAAATGGTCCGCATGGATGAAGGTGGAAGGAGTGGAAAGACTATTTGGTTTTGTCGCTTGCATCACGTATTTTTTGTAAACTCATCCGTAAGGCATCTTCATAACTTGTGGTATCAAGGGCTCCCACAGAGATTGGGAGAGTCACAACAACTGACCCAGGAACTTTCGAAGAAACATACTCTGCATACTTTGGATTGTGATAAGGTCCAATCAAGATAATTTTTATCTTTTCTGCGATCATATAACTAATAACTTGGTCCATATAACGAACCGAAGGTGGAACACCTGGTCGTTCTTCTATGGTTAAGTTCGCATTGAATTTGAACCGAGAAGCAAGATACACAAATTGGTCATGGAAAACCGCCACTTTTAAGCCAAAGTATGGTTCCATTTTTTTCATTTCCTCTTTCGTGACCTGGATCAGGCGTTTTTTAAAAGAGTTAAAATTCCCTTCGTAGTATTCTCCGTTCAATGGGTCAACACGAGTGAGGGCATTTTTGATATTTTGTGCCATTTGGATGGCATTGATGGGATCATTCCAGTAGTGCGGGTTTCCATAAATATGCATGTCTCCCATGGAACGATCCATCATCACCGTTGGTTCTCCCAGGATCTTCACTCCAAAAGAAGTGTCACAATACCCTGGTTGTCCTTTTTGGATTTTCATATTCCTTGATTGTTGTTGGAGGTATGGGATCCACCCTACTTCCAAATCAAGTCCGATCACACATAAGACATCAGCTTCGCTCAGTTTCACTAAAAAATCAGGACGAGTCATCACAAAATGGGGATCGTCCACACCTCGAATCATTCCATAAACATCAGCCCTTTCACCTGCAATCTGTTCGGCGATGTATTTAATGTCTGAGATACTTGCTACCAAAGAAACCTTTGCAAAGACAGGTGATGTAAATAAGAATACAACCAAAAGGGAAACTTTGGTAGTCAAAGAAAGAAGATTGCATCTAACATTTTTTCCGGTTTTTATTTTGTTTTCACACATATACGTTCTTTCCTCTTAATAACTATGGGCAGGGTGAGATCCTAAAATGGCAACCGCTTGCACATAAAATCTCCATTCCCTTTGTTCTTGGAATTCGGTTTTGGAAAAATCCTGGATGTAACGCCTTTCCACTGATCCTCGGATCCTTCCAAACTCAGAGCTATGAAAGGTGATTTGTGCGGAATGGGCTTCAATTGCATTGTCTGCAAGTTTTCCATATTTGTCGACCAGGGATTTATCGGTAAAATAATCATAACGATACCCAAGGGACCAAAGTTGATGGAATTTATAATCCACAAAAAAGTAATACCCCCATTGGTCTCGTGAAGGAGCTTTTGATTTTTGAAAGGTACTTGGGTCCATTTGTTCGGGGAAAATTTCTTGTTGGTACCAACCTTCCGACATGATCATGAGTTCTCGAAGGTTGGAACGGTTCCATCGTAAAACGGCATCCATTCCATACAAATACCTTTGGTTGCGACGGTCTGTTGTGGGTTCAAACCGGACACCAGAGAATCCAAATTGGGTCCCCCAATTGTTTCCAAAGTAATAAAAATGTTTGAGGTGGGCATATCCCATTGGGTTATTTTTTTGTTGGCCTTCGGAATGGGAATGACCCCATCGTTTTCCATTTGTAGCACCTAATACCAGTTCCTGGGTAATCCATTTCCAAGGAAGTAATACACTAAATTCCGCTCCCGTATCCATTGCCGATTCAAACCCTATGAATTTTTCATGGACAATGGGATTCATGGTGAAGGGCCGGTCGTGTAGGTGTATTCGATTCAAACGTCCAATATCAACGAACATCTGGCCCACCTTCAAAGAGGTGTTAAACGGTAAAAAAGGGAATAACACATTGGCTTCGTGTACTTCAAAGTTATACTTTCCATTTTCCCCGTGTGCGGCCCCGAGGAAATTGGCACGCATCCATTGGTCAACAGCTGCCGTGAACCCAAACTCGGCGGATCGTACATCCAGTTTGTTATCAATCCGTTCGCCTGTGCCTCTCGGTTTATTTCTGTCCCAAGCGCCTACTATGTCAATGGCAGCAGAGACATCCATCATTAGATTTTGAGCAGAGCGATTGATTTGGTTTGGTTGTTGGGCATTCGACGTCACACCGCGACTTCCCTCTGTGACCTTACTACGTGTTTCTTGGTCTTTTAAGTCTTTATCGAGTTCGGCTTCCCAATCATCAGTTCCACTTCCCTTTTCAGTTGTTCTAGTGAAGGCATTCGATTTGGTTGGTTTGGTTTCTTCTAATTCTTTTTCCCAATCATTGGTATCAGCATACACAAAGAACGACAAAAAGACTGGCAGTAGGAGTACCACCAGTCGCGGATAAGAAAAAGATTTTAGGAATCCGAGTTTCACTGTATTGAAAGATTTTCCTTATCGAATCATTGCGCCTAGACCAATAACAGATGAGTATATCGTCATTGATTTTACGACAACATTATTTAGTTTCAGTGCCACTCGATCGCCAGAGACAGCTAATGCGACATCTTCTTGTTCAAATTGATACGAATTCCTATTTACAGTATCACAGGAACCTTCCCAACCAAAAATATGCGCTCCAGTCCCTTCTTCGTGAACTTCTAGACACAAAATTTTTTCAACACCGACCGAGGAACTCCAACTGGCAGGTTTATCATCAAATGCACTTGCAGCATCATTGACAAGTTTATTCGCACCAGTAGCAAAGATAGAAAATCCTGGTCCATTGATACTAGCTTCACTTGGTAAATTTGCTTTTAAAATCGATGAAGCATTGTTCAAAACATAAGTGATTTCAATCCCAGCTTTCTTTGATCCTCCAGAAGAAGACAAACTGCTACCACGAGTCACAATTGTGGATGCATCACTTGTTCCGGAAAGTCCACCATTGAAGGTTATGTTTTGGGCAGTAAATCCTAAACCTAATAAAGTAGTTGTTGCATCCCCGGAACAACCGAAAAAATTATAACGCGTTCCTGTTCCTGCCGCACCAGACCGTGCCGATTGCCCACAAGTCCCACTATTTGACAAAAGGGCCGCAAGGATCGCATCGTTATTATTGTCCTTATCCTTAGAAGAAAATAACTCCGCACAATTACCCAGAGTCAAAAGAATCGAAAAAATTATGATTGGTTGTAAGAATTTCATCACTACCTCTGTTTGCCTATCATTTGCAACGCTGTTGCAAATGCAACCACGTTTCATTTGAAAAATCGGTTTTTTGCGTTTTGGTAGAGGATTTTTTGTTTGGCTTTGTCTGAGATCGGTAAGTCGAGAATTTTCGAAATGGGGTGGTTTAGATTGTAAGGGAGATTCGGAAAGTCGGATCCAAAGTAAATTTGGTCTTGGAATGTTTCAAGCAATGGGATGGCAGAATCCACATCAGAAGCGTTTCCTGTCGCAAGAAAGTCCACAAACACCATGGTTGTATCAAGTGCCAATTGAGGATAATCACCAAGTAACGAGGCATAGGCGGAAATTTCATGGGCACCCATATGAGCAACAATAACGTGTAACTTGGGATAGGTTTGAATGAAGGGTTTAAAAAAATGAATCCCTGTAAATTCACCAGGAAGTGGAGCTGTTCCTGTATGAACCACAATGGGGATTTGTTTTGTTTCCAAATACAAAAAACAATCTCTGAGTTCTGGATCATTTAAATTGAGTTTGGATACTTCACAGTGGAGTTTGAATCCTAAAAATCCATATTCCTCGACTGCCTGTTTCACATAGTTTAACACTCCCTCTTCGGGATAAAAGGTTCCAAACGGTATGGCCCCTTCCCAGTTTCGGAAATTGGCATACGTCCAATCATTGAGCGACTTTGCCATATTCTTTTTGTGTGCATAATTGAGAGTGGTAAAGTTTTTGATTCCATTATGGTGCAGACGTTTCACTCGTTCCATTTCTGGCAACCGATATCCAATGGCCCAGTTCACATTGTCAAACCAACGCCAAATCAACTTCATGATGGTTTCTGGAAAAAAATGTGTGTGGATATCAAAAACATAAGGGATTCCTAACTCTGAAATTCGTTCTAAGTGGTCAGGGATTTCTTTGTCTAGAATGGGTGGGAACTGGTCTCCCCTCCAAGAAAAGGGAGAGGAAATTCGAGTATCGATTAAATTGGCAGAAATTTCAACCTCTCCTTTCCCCGCAAAACAAGCGTAACAGGGAAGAAGAGGTTCATCCAGAAGATCGTTATGCAGTGACTGGAGTTTTTTTCTTTCCACGTATTTTGGTTAGGTTGGCTGCAAGAACAGCCGCACTGTCTAAAATATAACTTTCAGTCAGAGACTTTCTATGTGCCCTTCTTTCGACTTTGGACCTTCCCACACTTCTTTCGAGTAACATACTGTTATGAAATCTAGCTGCCGATTCCACCACTTCAAATGCCAACTCTTCGCGAAGCGGAGTCGAATCAATTTCTGCAAATTCCGCCACAACTGTTTCGAATTGTTTGAATAGATCGTTTAGCTCGGAGGATGAAACAAATCCGGCCATTTCCGATTTTAGGTATTCACGATAAATTCCAGTTTCTGTCATTCCGGAAACAATACCACCGATACAAGCTACCGTTTGGAGTTGTGTGGTACCTTCATAGATGTTTGTGATCCGAACATCTCGATACAAACGTGCCACATCATAATCTTCAGTGTAACCCGACCCACCATGGATTTGCAGAGCGTCGTATGCGACAACGTTTGCCATTTCCGTGATGTAATACTTGGAAAGTGGAGTGAATAGTGAGGCAAGTTTTTCCCATTTTTTAAAAGTTTCATCTTTTTTGATGTCCTTTTCGGTGAGGCCTTTCATCTTGCCTCGTTCTTCTTTCCAACGGTATTGGTCCACAGCAAAACTTGCTTCATAAAGAATACAACGCATAGCCGCCACTTCTCGTTCCATCCGCTCCAACATTTTTTTCACTGCGGTGATGTTACTAATGGTTTTTCCAAATTGGACTCGTTCTTCTGCATACTTCTTTCCTTCGAAATACGCTGCGGTTGCAATTCCCATGGCCTGTGCGGCAATGTTTAGACGAGCTTGGTTCATCATCGCCATGGAATACTTCACGAGTCCTTTGCCCTCTTCACCGATGAGAATGCCTGGTGCATTTTCAAATACCACTTCGCAAGTAGGAGAACAATGAAGACCCATTTTCTTTTCGATGGATGCGACAAACACATCTTTGGAATGAACTAAGAAGAAAGAGAGACCACGAGCGCCACTGGTTGTGGAACCAGTTCGTGCCAAAGTTAAGATGATGGATGGTGCATCACCAAATCCACATGCATGGGTGATGAAACGTTTTGTCCCAGTGATCCGCCACACTCCATCTTCCCCTTTCACAGCTTTTGTTTGTAAGTTCGGAAGGTCAGAACCGTAATTAGGTTCTGTGAGAGCCATTGCCCCACAAAGTTCTCCTGCGGCCATTTTGGGAACAAATTCATGGATCATTTCCTCTGTTCCAAAACGTTCAACAGTTTCGGCAAGGTTCATACAACCAAGAGTGATCGCAAGAGATCCGTCTCCACGAGAAACACATTCAGATAACATCGATTGTACGACAGAAGGTAATCCTAGTCCACCGTAATGCCTGTGGATTCCATACGGTAATAAACCTGCTGATTTGATTTTTTCCGTAACATCTAACATTGATTTAGGGAATCCAACTTGTCCGTCTTTGTATTTGAGTCCCTCTTCATCCATTTGTTTGGCAATTTGAGAGATGTCGTTTCCTGCAATGTCCCCACCCGCTTCCAACGTGGAACGGTAAAATTCGATGGCATCTTCGTAATTTCCAGGTGCAAAGGTTAATTCCTCTTTCCCTGATTTTTGGAATTCGGCAAAATCTTCGAACCCTTGTTCGTATTGGTCGATCACCGCATTCCAAGGTGTGAGAGAATCGAAATGATCAATTAAGTCATCATTATCATTAAAATAGTTATTAGATATCATACAATTATTGGCTCCAGACCAGGACTTTCACTCACCATTCAATATAGGGAAAAGAATTACAAATAATTTTCCCTTGTTGATTTCTGAACAAACGTCAAATCCGTTAAGTTAATAGTGTTAAACAAGGATCATTTGATCCGATTGGCAAGCACTTGGATGTCCTCAATGTGTTCGGCAAGAATCCTAGTATTTTCTGCCACCACTTGCACAGCATCTTCAATGTTTTGAGCCGCACGCATGACTTCTTGGTTTCCAATGGACTGTTCGTTGGCGATAGTTTCGAGTTGGGAGGAAATCTCCTTCAATTGTTTTTGAGATTCTACAACTCGGGCGTTTAACTTTTGCATATCGATGATTTTTTCGTTGAAATTGATCACTTTGGATTGGATGTTCAACATTTCTTTTTCTTGGTTACTTGCCATCGAAGTAGCTTCCTTTGCCGAAAGATTCCCTTTGATGAGATCCGATTTCGATTTTAGAATGGTTTTAGAGATGATACTCGCATTGGATGCTGAACTTTCTGCTAACTTGGCAACTTCTTGTGCGACAACAGCAAAACCACGCCCATGTTCCCCAGCCCTAGCCGCTTCAATTGAGGCATTTAACGCAAGTAAGTTGGTTTGATCAGCAATTTCTTTCATGATTTGGTTTACATCTTCTACTTTCTGAAAACTCGAACTTACCTCAGAGAGAACATTGTTTAAGTTTTCCATGGAACTTGTGACTAAATTACTAAATTTGGAAGATTCTTTGATTTGATTGGAAATGAGTTCAATTTCGTTTCTAACGGAAGCAACGATGCCTTCTAAGGTTTGGCTTTCTTCATTGAGGGATTCGATGCGAGAATATTGGTCCTTTACAAAATGAAAGGAATTTTCTGTGGATTGAGCAATTTCTGTGAGAGATGCTGAAATCTCTTCAATGGATGCCGCTTGGTTTTGGACAAGCCCATTCAAATCATCGGTAAACACCTTTAAGGCGGCAACAGATTGATTTAAGTTTTCTCCCGTATCGACCATTGCTTCTTTTTGTTCTGATACTATTTTGGCATGGGAATCCGCTGTTTTTTTCCCTTCCATTGCCTCTTCCCTAATTGCGTTGAGTAGTCGTACCATCTGACTCATAAAGTATGTGGAGAGAATCAAAAACACCACTTTTACAATTTCAATCGGTAACGAAACCGAATGGGCCAAATGGTGTACATCATTGCGGTCGACAAAACTCACTCCTTCCAAATAGGAAAAAAATAAGGAGCCAATGTGAATGATGATGAGAAGAGTTCCTATAATGATAGTTTGTCCTGCAGAAAATAAAAAACCAGAGTATAGAATCACAAAAAAACAAATCGTATAATTGATTCCAAGTTTTAAAGCAGCAGCGGATAAATCCAATGTGATCATAGATTGCCCCCAAGTGGATAAACCAACAAGGATCACATCACCTACCACAAACAAAAAGGGATAAGGATTTTTATGTTTTCGGAAGAGATACAATTGGGTAAACGCAAGGACTCCATACAAGGAAGTTGACATCACCATCACGATCAATTGGTCTGGGCGAATGGAACCCAAACTTCCCAAAATCCCTAAAACGTAAATGCCAAATAAAATAAAACGAATCGTATTGATGGTTTTTGCGGATTTTAATGTATACTCGTCCATATCTTTCTTTATCGTCTTTTGCATTCGGAAAGATTGCAAGGAATTACTGAAAACATTCCTTTGGCAAAAAATCAATCCGCTTCAACTCGGCACGAATGCAAATGTAAGATGCCGAACCATCATTTTCTATGGAAAGAAATACATACGATGGACATGGTATGACTTGGATCCAACTACGATCCCCTTCCCAACTCCGATCGAACATTTTGCAACATTGTTGCATTTGTGATTGACAGAATTAGCCACTGCTTTTAAATGCAACTTAATTGCAAAAAGTGGTAAACCCTATGGACAAAAAAATACCCGTCACAGTCTTATCTGGATTTTTAGGTGCTGGCAAAACAACCCTACTCAATCACGTTCTTTCCAATCGAGAAGGGCTTCGCGTTGCAGTCATCGTCAATGATATGAGCGATGTGAACATTGATGCAAAGTTAGTTGCGAATGGGGGGAAACTCAGCCGGACTAACGAATCTCTCGTCGAAATGTCCAATGGTTGTATCTGCTGCACCTTAAGAGAAGACCTTCTCATTGAAATCACAAAACTTGCTAAAGAGAATGTATTTGATTTTATTCTGATTGAATCCACTGGGATCTCTGAACCATTACCCATCGCAGAGACGTTTACCTTTGCAGATGAAAACGGAGTGAGTTTATCTGACCTCGTGACATTGGATTCAATGATTACCGTTGTGGATGCAGTCAATTTTTTAAATGATTTTGAAAGTTTGGATTCACTGAAAGAACGAGAATTAGGTGCTGGAGAAGAAGATGATAGAGATATAGTGGACTTACTTGTAGACCAAGTAGAATTCTCCAACACGTTGGTCGTCAATAAAATTAGCCTCTTATCAGAATCAAAAAAACAAAAACTCCTTACCATTTTACGTTCCTTAAATGCTCAGGCAGAAATCATTACAACCGATTATGGACAGGTTCCCTTTGATAAGGTATTCCAAACGGGGAAGTTTGATTTTGAAAAGGCAAAACAATTTCCCTTATGGCTAAAAGAACTAAGAGGGGAACATATCCCGGAAACAGAAGAATATGGAATCAAAAGTTTCGTGTATGGTAACAGAAGGCCAATGCATCCAAAACGTTTTTATGAATGGTTAGATTCCGAAAAACCAGGTTTGATCAGAGCAAAAGGTTTCGTATGGCTTGCCTCCAAAATGGATTGGGTTCTTCTGTATTCACAAGCAGGGAATTTATCTTCTTACAAACCGGAAGGGTATTGGTGGGCAAGTATCGCTTCAGAAGACATTCCTGATGATCCTGATGTCCAAGAGAATTTAAAACAACATTGGTTGGAACCGTGGGGAGATCGGAGGCAAGAAATTGTCCTCATCGGTCGGGATCTGAATGAAAAAAAACTAAGGTCTTCATTGAATGCATGTTTGTTAACTGAGGATGAAATCAAACAGGGCCCAGAATTTTGGGAAACCTTAGAAGATCCATTTCCCAATTGGGATGAGATGATGGAATCCTCTGAACAACTAACAGAATCTGAGTTGGATCCTCTGAGGGTCACGAAATGAAAGTGTATTTAGGTGACCTGCCAGTGGAACTCATTGGCAAAAGACCAAAAACAGGCGAACCTATCGATGGTAAGTTTGGTTTTAGACCGGTGCTCAACACGAAGGCCAATTTCCCTTGTTTGGGAAACGTGAAGGGGATCGTTTTTCTTTCCACCTTACCAAATGTCAGATCGTTTGCTTGTTCGACACAAGTCCTAGATTTAGAAGAAGAAGTGATCAAACGAAAAATACCTGCCAAAATTTTCCATCTTGCTTCTTGTGGAAAAGAATCTTGGTCTGAGATCAAAAATCTCCACCCACAATTAAAAGCACATGGATATTCCCTTCAAAATTGTAACACCAATGATGTGAATCGCTTTAAACATAAATTAGGTGTAGGAGTGTCCAATTCAAATCGTTTAGCACATGGACTTTTTGTATTAAAAAATGGGAAATTCATCGCTAGTTATATCCCCAAACAACAGTATGGTGTGCCAAACATCAAACGATTTCTCAATCGATTGGAGAGAAGTTTGCATTCTTAAGACAAATTTGACAGTATTCTTCTGGGGTTTCAGATTTTCCAAAAAGAAAGAAGGATCACTGAAATCCACCAGAAGAGATTCGTTTCAATCTAAGGATTTGCCTTCACCCAAAGATTCCATTCTTTTGCGGTTCTAAATTTTTCACCAGTGATAGCAGTGAGAGCATAATAACTTAACTTTCGTTTTTCGGCATCATCTCCATTGGCAAACTGTAGAAGGACTGGAATGGATTTTTTATCTTTCCGTTTGGCGATTTCTTCCATGGCTGGGCGATACACTTCTGCATTTTTAGAACGAGTCGCCTCTTCGATGAGAAGTCTTGCTTCATCGCTTGGGATCAGTGCCACTGTGGATAAAATTTGCGGAGCCATTTTCGGTCTTTCAGCTAAAAGTTCTTTTAGTTTTGGCAAACTACTCGGATCAGCAATCGAACCAAGAGCCTCAAGTGCATACCCTAAAAGTTTTGCATCCCCTTTGTCTAAGGCAAGGAGAAGATCTGGAACAGCTTCCTTTGCACCCATCACACCGAGTGCCCAAGCCGAACCATATGGCCCGTCTGTTTCACCAGAGAGTAACACCTTTCGTAAGACTGGAACGGAACTTGGGTCACCAATCCATCCAAGTGCTTCCGCAAAATTGTCACGTTCTGGTGTGTTTGGTTTTACTAGTAATTCTTCCAAACGATTTTTTGCTTCTTTGTACTTTTGCCGGCCAACAATTTTTGCCGCATAACCCCAGTTTTTCGCATCAGTTGAATTTAATAATCCGAAGGCTAATTTGGATGCTTCTTTTGATGGGATCGCACATAATACGTCTGTAGCATACATTTTTGATTCTAAATTGTCAGATTTTAAAACAGCGAATACCTGCGGGACAATCTTTGGATTTGCGATTTCGATCAATGCCATCGAAGCATTTTCCTTTCCTTTGTCATAAGGCAAAGTGAGTGCTCTCACCAAAACATCATTTGCATTTTTTGCCTTGATCCTTCCTAGAGCCAGGTAAGAAGCTGCAAGTGTTGGTGATTCATCTTGGAGTTTCGTCAAACCAAGTAAATACGACTCAGCCGAAGCAACTTTTAATTTGCCAAGAGCCATCGCAAAGGTTTTGTCTTTTTCTCGATCTTTGTTTTTTTGTGCCATCGCCAAAATTTGAGAACCTACGGAGTTAGCACCAATCTGAACTAAGGAATCAACCGTTTGCAATCGAAGTGTTGCATTATTGTCATTTAACAAAGGATAAATGCGCCCCACAATCGATGTATCTTTCATTCGAGTCAAGGCATCCAAATATACATCCTTTGGATTTTCTGTATCAGTCCACATTAAATTGGCAATGTTCGTTGACGAAGGTTTATCTTTTAAATCCCCAAGTGCAATGGCGGCCCCTGCCCTAAGGCCTGGATCTTTATCACTTAACATCTTTCGTAAGATAGGAATTGCCTTTGTTACCCCTCGATTGCCAAGTTGGATGGCGGCTTGTCCTTTATCAAAATTGGAACCAGAATCTAAAGTTTTCAAAAGAACGTCTGTTGGGATCTCTTCTTCCACAGGCAAAACCTCCGGAGTTTCTGGTTCGCTTGGACCACCAAAACAATTTTGGTGAAACGAAATTAGTATGAGAAAAATGAATAATGTATGGAATTTGTGCATGGGTGTATGAAATCAAATGGAATGGGAATTGTAAAACAAAAAGCCTCTTAACAAAAAGAGGCTTTTTTTAGTATTTTATATAAACTTATGTATTCGGAACTTGGCTTCTCACTTCTCGGAGTGTTGCGAGTTCTTTTTTCCAAATTTGTAAGTCTTTCTCTGCAGAACCTTTGACATCACTGTCCGGTTTTTTATTTTCCAACCAATACTCAACCATTTGGATCCTAGATTCCAATTCGTTGATTTTGAAATCGAAATAGGCTTTCTGCGTATTGGGCGAAGGACGTTCAGCAGTACTTGGTTCTTCTGCGGATGGTTTGTCAGACCATTTTTCCTTTGATTGATTTGCAGAAAACGTTGCATCCATGGCAGTGAAAGAATCCAACATTTCCAGTTGTTCCTTTTCTTGTTTTTCTGTCATAGGTGCACGAATTTCACGAGGGATGTAGAAATTGTTGGGATATTTCGCCGCAAAATCCCTCCATTCCTCTTTGACTTCTTCCTTACGATTTGGTTTTTTTTCGAGAGCAAACGGCCAAAGTACTTCGGCTTGTGCCAATTCCAATTCTTCTGGATTGGGAGCATCTGCAAATTCTGGATCATCAAATAACGAATTTGCATGTTTTTCTGAACTGCCAAAATCGGAATTTGACACAACAGTCGTTTGTTTGTTTTTTTCAGAAGTAAACTTCCAAATGGTGATACCAAACAATACTAAGAAAAAACCACAAATCGAAATAATTCCAATAAACCGTTTACTCATCGTCCTAACCTCTTACGTAAAGATGGATACTACCCAAGAAATAGCCTGACCAAAAATATTCTCAGTTAAGAATTTTTTCAGATCCACTGGGTTTCTGTTGAGTGTATCGTAATACCATGCAGTGTATTCACTCACTTGCGGGATAGAATATCCGTAACGAGTGTTAATTGCTTTAATTAACTCATTTGCAAACAAGGAATGACCATACATATTCGGGTGAACACCATCTAAACCAAACACACCTGGTTGGTTAGGAAGTGGCCAATTGGCACGCGCATTACCTGGAGACCATCCAGAAGCACTTCGAATTGGTCGTCCATTTTCTTTGAGGTCATCAAAGATCACACGAAGGTCAGCCACAGCAAAACGCATCGTTGCAGCTTGGGCTTTGATTTCATTGTTCAACATGTTTAAGAATGTTGAAATGGTTGCGACTTCCGTTGCATCCAAAACTTGGTTCGGGTTGGAAACAGAATTTCTAAAGAAAGCTTTGAGTCCAGAGTAGTTTGCACGTCCATTGGGATCTCTGTAAGTCTCAAGGAATGCGATTGCTGTTACGTTTGGAACAGTAAACAACACACCACCTTTTAAACTTCCCATACCAGCCATTCTGCGGAAAAATTCACGAATGTCTCTTTTGAAACGAGTTTCATCTAAACAATCAGTGGAGGTATGGAGTGCCGTACAAAGTACGTGGTTCGCACCTGCGGATCCAAAAAGGAAAGTTGGTTTTACTTTTTCCATGACTTGGGCTTGTGTTCCCGCATCACGCAAACCAAAACGGTGGAATTTGTCTGGTTCTTTACAATCAGCAACGGTCACCCAACGGTAAGTGTACCAATACCATTTTGCCCAATACCATTCTTTCGCTTGTTTGGTGGCATTGACGTCCTCACATTTACCAGAGGTTCTGAGAACAGTCGTGTATTCAGCACCCGTGATCCCAGCGTGAGTTGGTAAGGACACTGTGGATTTGTTTCCACCGATGATACTTTCTGCGATGCAAAAAATACCACAATCCCACTTGAGTACATCTTCTAAGTTTACGAATGGCCCTTTCAGAACATTGTACGAAACGGAAGCGCCTGCTTGTTTCGATACAAGGACTGGGTAAGCCCAATCTTGTGTTTTTTTCTCAACAGTGACCCCAAAGAAACCTTGGCTCAAGGAATCCCCGATGACACCTACTTTTTGGAACATCTGGCTTTGTGTTTGTGCAGACAAAGAACCTGCCAATACCAAAGCGAGCACCAATCCGAATGCTTTTTTTGTGTTCATATTTCCTCCCAATCGGAACATTTTTAACATACTTTGAACAATTGAGACATTTTGGTGTCTTTTTTGAACGAGTGTCAAATAATTTATTTCCGAACCAATGAGAATTTTTGAACCAAGTTCAATTTTTTAAGATTCCTTAGGACTTTATCATTCATTTTGTCAGAGAGTTTAGGACAAAACAGAACGTTTTGTCTGATTTTGAAAGATTCCGCGTTGGCTGTTCAGAAAAAATTTATCAATGGGAACGAGGCAAATGTAGTGATCGGTGTTAAAAATACTTACCCACTCGGTCAAAATTCGAAAGAGCCGAAATGACAGTGGTCTCCTCCCAAAGATCCAGAACCACCCCATTCCCTCGTAAATAAACGAGCACGTCCTGCCGGTCAGTACTTGGAATTTTGGTCAATTCTTTCAAAACGAGGGACAATCGTTTGGAATCTCGTTCCTTGGGTGTGAGTACTGATTGTTGTTTTAGGTCATATTGGTCTTTTAAATGCAAACAAAATGTTTCCCAAATATGAATGGAGTCCAAAATGGATTCCAATCGGTTCCGGTTTTCCATTTCTTTGCCTTCTGTGACTTCTGTGTTTTGTTTTCCTGAAACCATCATCATTCGTAAATAATAATATAAAGTATGACTATTTAATAATATTTTTCGAATTTCATTTTCACGAAGGTTGGCAAAGATTCCGAGAAGAGTTTGCATCGTCATATTCTTTTCTTCCAGAAGATCAAAGTATGCTTCCCAAGTTTGAGGATCAAGATTGGAAAGTAAGTGGATTTTTAAAGTGGGATCACGATCCATCTCTTCGCCTAATGAAAGGATTCGCAAACTTTGTGCTGAGTTGAACAAGTCTCGGATTTGAAGGAAATAAGAATTGGAATCAAATGTTTCTAATAAAAATTGTTTACCATATCCAAAGTAGATAAATCGCATCAGAAGTTCTGGAGTGATACTCTCATCGTTTAAAAATTTTTTAGTGGCATCTTCTGACCTTAACAGCCATAAGTATTCAAATACCAAATCACAAAATTCAGAATCGACAAGCATATGTTCTGCTAACGATCTGAGGTCTTCACCTTTATCGATGGTTAAAAAGAAAGACAGTAGTTCATTGGGGGATGCGTTTTTCCAGAACTGTGAAGCTTTCCATCGCATAATCATTCTTCATGGCAAAAACGAACCAAGTCAAATGAAAATTAAATCGTTTCTATTTTTAGTATATTAATATACATTCCAATACGAACTTAGCAAAAGATTTTTGCAAATCCTACCTTTTGATCCTGGATTGATGGATAGGATTAAATCATTTGTATGCGGTATGCCATATATCTTTCCGTTAGGTGTGAGAACCCCATCTCCCCATTTATTCCCTGTAGCAATCGCCGTGCTGAGAGTGGTATAGGTAAATGTAACGGGGTTCCAAGCAATGATATCCATACTGTCAGCTGGAATGGTCACAATACGTCCGTCAGCGGTATAAACTCCGCCCCTCCATTTATTGGCACCAGTTTCTGGTGAAGGAAGGAAGTAGGTAGAATTGTTGACTGGGTTCAGGACTAAAATTTAGGAAGAGTCTCTCGGGATTGCATATATTTTGCCATTGGGAGCAAGGACTGCCCCTTCCCATAATGCCGCCCCACTCGCTCCTGATTCAAAATTAGAAAATGAATTCTCGGAAGGATCAATTGTAAGAATGTCAGAACGATTGTAAGGGATGGAATAAATTTTCTCTTGATCCGTAAGAACTCCACCCAACCACTTCGCCGCACCAGCGTTTGGTTGGACAATGGTTTCGAAACTCATGGGATCGGTTCCAAAGGCGGCTTGTTTTCTCATTTCAGCCGATACATACTTCCAACGTCGTGGTTGGATGATGGAAAGTGGGTCCATATCACAAATGGATTTATTGGGTGCCACAGACCCGCAAACCTCGCGGTCATCATCAAACAAAATCCGAGCTAAGTAAAAGGAACGGAAGGATTCCGAACCTGGGTCACAAGCATTCCCTAATTCTGGGGACTGGCAGGCTTGGATGCCAAAAGAGAAACAAATGAGGAGGATCGATTTAGGAACTAAATGAATTTGAAACTTCAATCCGCATACCCAATCAGAGTAAGGAATCCCATTGCCTAAGGAATCTGTCAAATGAACGAAATTTCCTAAATTGCGTATTTCTTCGCAATGGGAACAAGGCAGATTTCCCTTACCGAACCAACCGAAGGAGTGTCTTTACCCATGTTCATCCCACAACTTTTGAACAACAATTGTTCGCCGAAACCAGAAAGAACGGTTTTTCCTCGGTTTCAGAACAGAATGAGCGGAAAATTTGAATTTTATTTTTTTCTTCAAACAATTCCGAATGACAATTTCTTTCCCATCCTATACGTTCGGTGGAAGAAACCAAACCTTTGTTATTTACGATTCCTTTTACCAAATCATAGGATTCCAATCAGAAAATTTAAGGCCGGGGAAGTTTAATCATTTAAATGAATCATAAAATTCAATCTTTAGCATATATAAGAAATTGGTATCTATTACTTATATTCTTAATCACTGCATTCACATTCACTTCATGCATTACGACCAAATTGGCAACCAATATTGGTTACATCGAACCCAATCGTACCGAGAAACCCCACCCTCGTTCCAATAAATTCGAACATTGTGTCGGGATTTATCCTCGCAGTTTGGAAAATGCACTCAACCAATTTGAAATGAAAACCAAAAAAAGTAGATTTGATGATATCGAAATTGAGTTTAGCCACAGTTATTTGATTTTACAATGCATTCACATCTACTATGAGACGAAATAAATGAAACTACAGAAACTATCTCTCCTTGGTATCTTATTCCTATTATCCCAATGCCAAAGTTGGGGGAAATACAATCGGATCGATCTCGCTCCTCGCACCATCAGTCAGGAGGATGTATTTGTGGAAGGAAGGAGTTGCCGTTTTATTTTGATACCACTCTATCCCAATCTTCATGATGCGATCACCGATGCACTGGCAAAGGCGCCAGGGAAAAAGGGAATCAAAAATCCAGAGATTATCGATGTGTTCTACATGTTTTCACCCATCATTCGTTGTACTGTTGTGAAGGGGTATGCGACGAATGAAAATTGATTGTCACTCAATCCAAATGGTTAGGTATAACCGTATGGAAATTGGACATAAGATTTCTATCTTTCTCCTTTGTTTTCTTTTGATTTTCTTTTCTCATTGTTCTTACCAAAAAGAGGTGGAGGCCGATCCACTTGTCCAACTCTTTGTCATCAATTTTACAAATGAATACTATTCCAATTCCTGCAAACACCCCAACTTAATTTTAAGGAAAAACACAAACCAAACTTTGACTTTAAAACCAAACGAAAAGTCATGGTTTCGTTTTTCTTATGAGGATTACAAAGCACAGGGAACGGGGGTCACCGATTTTTATTTTAAAATCACAAAGGAATCAGGCACCGATGTACAGTTTTTTACAAATAACAACTGCCTTACGTATTCTGATTCTGCTTACAAACGATTGCCTATGGCAACCACTCCTACAGAAGATACTTATCGACTCTACAAATCCGATTTTGAATCGTATTCAACATTTCGTGCGTCCGAAAACGGTTATTACCTTGAATTCCTTTCTGGCAATCCAAACATCACCATCAGGCAATATTAAAGATTATGAATTTCAATTACACTCACTACAAATTTAAATTGACCTTACTTTTTCTATCATTATCCCTTTCCTTTACTTGTATCTTGCCGGTCCCAAACAAAAGTGATAACGATACAGACGGAAACAATTTTTCAAATAACTTTATGTTTTCTTATCTCATCCTACTGAACCAATCGCAAAATGCCAATTACTGTCCTAAGCCGAACCAAATCCTTCGTAAAAATACAGATTCGCCTATTACATTGACAGTAGGACAACCATACTATTTTCATTACCATTATTTGGATAATGCCAAACCACAAGAAGAAGTAAGAACCTATACATTTAAAATTACAAAACAAAGTGGAACGACATTGGTATACAAAGAAAATTCCAATTGTAATCGATCTGGTGTAAGTTTCTCAACGGTCACACCGACGACAACAAGTGCCACTGAAGAGAATTATACTTTATCTTATAACCAAAACTTCCAACCTTCTTGGCAAATCCAAAACATTTATTCCGTCGAACTCATCTCTGGTGATCCCAATATCACCTTACGGCAAGATTGAAGTAAGAATCAATTCACTGAAATCATAGAATTTAGAAAGGTTTCAATCCTAGCCTCCGTTATGTTCGATCATTTATTTCTGCATTTCATTGAATGATTCCAAATGTCGACTAACACAGTCATAAAATCCACTACCAATTTGTTTTACGTTTTCCCTAAAAATTGAATTGATGGAAACTTCTTCGGTTAACCGTTGTTTTTTCTCAGCTGATTCGCATTTGGTGGCATTTTTTCTTTGACAAATCCATTCCAATATTCGAATTTACACCATATGAAAAAACTCATTCCCTTCTTATTCGTAACCATTTTACTTGGAATGTCACTCAATTGCAACCAACCTGTGATAGGTGGCCTCAGTTCCAAAAACATCACCGGTAAAGATGCCATTAAAAAACTAGTCGATGCTGCTACCCAAATTGATACGATTTACATCCGATCCATTGCAGGTTCGTCCGTTTCCTCATCTACGATTTCTTCTGCTACATTGCTTGCATCTTTGTTAAATGGAGCTTTAGTTCCTGTTGCCGCAGGAATCGAAGATGACAAATACTATTTAAAAGATGGTGTCGACAAATGTGTGACCAATATTTATGCACTTGGTCTGATTTTGGAAAATTTCGTAACTGTAGGACTCAGTTGCGATATCAAACCTGCGCCTGTGCTTGGATTACCATAAACAATCAATACGAACTCCTTACTTGCAATGTTTGATGAAGTTTCCCATTGCAAGTAAATCGTTAACATTCATTTTCATGATGCAATGTATCCTCGAAATGAAGATTTTACATTGGCGAAATGGTTCTGACGGTCTTTTCTCTACGAAAAAAAGGATGGCATAGGGCCAAATGTAAGGTTGCAATCAAAATTGCACCCGGCAAAAGATTGATCGCGACAAGATATGCGAGACTGTTAGAAAAAACGATCTCTGCAGTTTGTAAGGAAAAAGAACCATCCGGCTTTGATAGTAAATACAATAACAACATTGATGAATGTAATGAGGTCAGTACTACATGTAAGATATATTCATTGGAACTCAAACCTCCAAAACGAATCCTAGCTCCTTTTTCTTCCCACATATCCATAATCTGGATCACCAAATCCAAAAACGTGATCACAAGAATCACCACATACAACCAACCTTTGATCTCAAAAAGGAATAACCCAACAAGGATCAAAGGAAAAAGGACAGCTCTTACAGTATGTAATTGATGTTCATAAATCGTATCTTCATAACGATAGAGTTTGTATTTCCATAGATGCAAAACAATTCCATCCCAAAAAGCCAATCCTGAAAAAACCACCAAAAACACTAAGCTCAAATCCAACAAATTCATACAAAACTCCTCGTGTGCATATATGCACCTTATTGCACATATTTTTCCTGGTTGTGAAATCGGTCAACTTCAAATGGAAAAAAGCTAGACTCGCAAAAAATCCTACAAAATGATTGGGTAGATGGCTGTAAAAGTGAAATCCCCATCGGAGAAGAGAAAAGAAACAGCGATCGAAGCGTTGAACCTAGTCTTAGATTCCAAATTTTTAACAGCACTTGCGGAACCGAGCCGAATTGAAGTACTCAAACAAGTGATCCGCCATGGTAAGGCAGATATCTCAGAACTATCCGAAGGATTGTCCTTAGATCGTTCGGTAATCTCAAGACATCTACTCACCTTACAAGAAGCGGGAATCCTAGTACGCGACAAACAAGGCAAACATGTATATTACCAATTGGAACCAAACCAAGCGATTCAAAAATTTAAAGCGATCTTGAACCATCTAGAAGAGATGGTTGCCATTTGTTGCCCTCCTTCGAATTAAAAAGTTCAAAATAGAAATTTGAGCCTCGTTCCCAATCGGATTTCAATTTTAGGATCAATTTTTCGCTTTGGAACATATGTCTTTGTTTCTTTTCAAAATGTGTATTCATTCAAAAAATAATTGTTTACAAAAGATTTAATTTCTAATTCCACTATACATTTGCAACTGAGGCAAATAAAAGTAATTTTAATTGATACAAGACAATGGCAATCTCTAACACCTAACCTTAAAATCCAAACCGAAGCTTAAACTTTCTAAGCGATTACATTTTAATATCTCAATAGGTGACACATATGAGAGAGATCCATTATTACGTTGCGACTTCTATCAATGGCTTTATTGAAAGCCAAAAATCCCAAACCAATCTTTTTCTTAATGAAGGAGACCATGTAAATGAATATTTCAAAGATTTGGAAGAATATTCTGATGTACTACTAGGTCGGAAAACATATGAATATGGTTTTGAATTTGGTCTAATCGCGGGGAAAAAGGCCTATCCGTGGATGGATCATTATCTGATCAGTGATGATCCAAATTTAAAATACTCTGAACAAGAAATTACCATTGTTAGACCATTCGAAGTCAAAAGTACGATTCAGAAACTCCGCAAGATGGAAACAAACAAAAATATTTATCTTTGCGGTGGTGGTAATCTGGCAGGACTACTTTGGCAATTGGATGAAATCGATCGTTTATTTCTTAAGGTAAATCCTATCATTCTTTCGAATGGCATCCATTTATTTGAACAGATTGATACGGAAACGAAATTAGAATTTGTGAAACTTAAACAATTCGAATCTGGTGTGATTTTATTGGAATACCAAAGGAAGAGGCTCGATTTTACTTAATGCAATCGATTTATATTTCTTTGTTTCATTAAGGATTGGCCATTCGCTTAGCATCTTAACGAAGATTCCCACAAATGCGAAACGGGAATCATCTCGTTTGAGAGTCTAGTGCAATGGCCTTTCGTTTCATAATTTTACGAAGTATATACCCAACAAAAGTAACAATCACCCCAAGGATGACTGGCCACCAAGGTGCTGTTAAGGCATACACTTCCCCAGTAGTTTTTATCCCTTTCGCATCCAAATCCTTTTCAATGGAAAGATGATAGAATCCATAAAGAAACAAAACAATCCCTATGAAGTACAAAACAAATCCTAAATACGACGCATTTCGGTAAGCATCCATGGTTTGAGAACGATATAACCGAATTTGGGACAAGTCAACAGATTCTCTCTGCTTCCACTGGGAAGCAATTGTGAAAACGCGAAATCTTTGGAAATAAAATGAATGAAATATAGGAAACTCTTTCCAAGGAATGCGATATGTGTTAGAGGGAAATTGTTAGCTGCCCACGAGCCACTCCCCTCCACCCTAACTCGGGGGGGGTTTGTGGAATTGCAGTTTTATTATGTCTCTAAAACCCTCTCCAACTTCCTTGGCAAATGAATCGAATCCCTATTCTTTCAAAAAATGACAGCTATCTAAAATTCATTTCACCCGAAACAAAGGGATGATCCTAACTTCTAAATGTGTTGGCAATCCCACTACTGAGTCGTTGCACTTTGAAAAGTAAAAAATAGTAAGCGAATCATCAATTGAATCACTTTCGGATCCATTTTCAAAATCTTACTCCATTAGATTCATTCTCTTTTGAATTGCCAACCGATCACTTGGTTTCTCTGCCATCGAATACGCTTTGCGAAAACAATCTTTCGCTTTTTTTCGATCGAACTCACAATATATCTCACCTAATAAAGAAAAATAATAACGATTTGAAGGGAAATCTAATCGTCCCAGCTCTTCCAGAGCTTCGTCCCTACCCTTAAAACGAAAAAGCGCATAAGCACGATTTAATAATAAAATTTGAGAAGATTCAAATTCTAAAAGACCAGTATAAAGAGTATAAATTGTTTCCCATTTATCCACCTTGTCTTCAGACAAAGTATGCCAATATGCAATTGCAGCTTCTAAATGATATTTAGAAATGTTCCGATCCTTGTTTGACTGTATAAAAAAATACTCACCTTTTTGAATGAATTCTTGATTCCAAAGATTACGATTCTGATCTTCGAATAAAACGATTTCACCAGCATCATTCATTCTTGCATCAAATCTTGATATATGAAAACAAAATAGTGACAGGAGAGCATTTACTTCAGGTGTATTCGTTTTCTCATTTTCCAATAAAAAAGTACAAAGACGAATTGCTTCCAAACAGAAATCTTTTCTCAAAATTTTATCCTGGTTATGAGAGGCATAACCTTCATTGAATATTAAATATATCGTTCGAAGAACGGACGTTAATCTAGACTTTAGATCATCTGATGATGGTAATTCGAGAGAAATATTGTTTTCCCTTAGTTTTTCCTTGGCTCGGGACAATCTTTTATTTATCGTTTCCTTATTTGAAAGAAATACTTTTGCTATTTCTTCTATCCCAAAACCGCATAAAATCTTAAGTGATATACCAATCTGAGATTCTAAAGGAATCAAAGGATGAGAAAGGGCAAAAAGCATTCTCAATTGACTATCCTTTACATTTTCTTCTGAGAGATCAAAATCATGATCCTCTACATAATTTTCAATTTGGTAACGTGGTAGGATTTTATTCTGATAAAGTGAATCTCTTTGGATTAAATTTTTAGCCTTATTTTTTGCTACTGCATACAACCAAGCAACGGGTTTCTCGGGAATCCCATTGTTACCCCATGCCTGGGACGCGACTAAAAATGTTTCACTGGCGATATCCTCAGCCGTTTCAATTTGATGGAATCCATACCGTTTGCACAGTACAGATACAATTTTGGAATATTCCAATCGGAACAAATGAGGCAAAACAGCTAATTCATCCATACAATTTAAAAATCCAGAACAAGCCTTTATTCTTCCTTATGAATGCCCATTATCTTTCGGATTTCGACGCTATTCCCTTCACCCAAAAGAATGGGGCATTGTTTCGCAATACCCAATGCTTCTTCAAAACTCTCGGCTAAAATTGTTATAAAACCTGCTAAAGACTCTTTGGTTTCCACAAATGGTCCATCAGTAACAATCGTATTGTGTTGGATGACTCTTCCCTCGGTAGACAAAGCTGTACCTGATAAAAACTTATTTTTTGTTACAATCGAATTTACCCATTCCCTATACTGTTGCATGTAAATTTGTAACTGTTCCGGTGATGGTTGGGCTTCTTTGGTCAGTAGATCGAGTCGCATTAAAATTAAGTATTCTTCCATTTTTTCTCTCTTCAGTGTGTTATATTTTTTTGAATGAAATTTTGCACTTTCGATTCGTATTCAATTTGATTTGTATCCCAAACTTTTCCGTGAGATCCAAAATTTGGGAACCAAAAATCTACCGGTCCTTTGTAAAGATTCACAAGAGACTCTGAATGGTGGAAAGTCACAACTGAATCTTCTTTACTATGAATGATGAATAAAGGCACATCATTGACAAATGACAAAGAATTTTTAGGGCTCAGTAAAAAATCAAAATTTCCACGAATGTATACAATTTCTATCAGGGATTGAAGCATCCAGTTAGGTAAATTAGCAGATTCAGGAGATTCTAAAATTAAACTTTTAAAATCAAGCATAGGGTTTTCTAAAACCAATCCCTTCACAGCCTTCAAAAATGGGAGAGATATCAATAGTGAAGAGGCTCCAACGGAAGAACCAACCATTATAATATTCTGATATTTTTTTTCGGTATAGAGATACGCCGACAGTACATCTCTAAATTCTCTACTACCAAAACTCAAACCAGGAAACAAACAAGGAGCTTCACCATGACAAGAAAGGTCGAAACTGATTATATCAAAACCTTGGTGGAGATAAAATGGAATGAATCGAGAAAACTCTCTCCTGTCAGACCCTCCTCCATGAACAAATATAACAACACCTTTGTGAACCGATTTGCCATTCTCGCGAGCCGGAATCAGCCATCCAGGTAATTCATACCCATTGATTGATGGTATCTTGATTTCTTGATATTTGTATTGTTTTGATAATCGAATATTTCCGCAGAATTTCCCAAAGTTAGTCTCAGCATCAGAATTACATTCTTTAAAATCTTTACTAATCCCAGCAAGGGCAGGAAATAAAATCTGATTGCTTGCCTTCCACAAACCTAGAAACACGACTATCAACGCCATAACAACAATTAGGCCAAGATACAATCCAAAACGATAAATTGATTTCCTTAGATTTTGTTCCAGCTCTCGATCATTTTTTTTGTCCATTCCGTACTCCTTTCTATCTCTATATCCATCGAATTCTTGTAAATGGGACAAACGGTTCGAAAAAAGTTCAATTTTGGAGAAATTTTTAGAATGCAAAGGGTTAAATCAAATCATTTGGACATTCTTCAGGGAATGGAATGAAATGGTCGCCATTTTTACTCGTTTTCACCGTTAGCTGTCTTGACGAATTTCAATAAATGATCTATTCTATAATGATGGCCCATAAATTTTTGATACAAATCATCGATAAGACTTTAATTCTGGTTTATCTTAGTATCAGTTTGAGTTTTCTATTTGTATCCTGTGTCACGCAAGATGCAGATAAAAAAGCAGATGCAATTTCAAACCCAAATCCAGAGTTTGAAGTGGTAGCAGGTATCGAATTCAGCCAAAAATTTTTATACCGCCCATGGACGGATGCACAATCTTTCTGCCTGAGCCAAAACTTAAAACTTCCTAGTAGAGAACAACTTCTAGCCGTCTACCATTTACAAAAGTATTTCCCTGGAGATGGGTACGAAAATTCTTCCTATTGGACAAATGAAAAAAATATTTTTGTATATGGAGGGAATGCCTTAAATGGGAATGATGAAACTAGATCCTCAGTTCGTTGCGTCAAATAAAAAGGTTTTGATTCTTTTTTTCAGTTTTCTGAACTATTTTCCTATCCTTGGGATCGATTTGAGACAGTGTTACAATACCTCAAAGGGTATTTTACTCCCGGTTTTCTTTTTGACCCTTATTTTGAATTGTGTGACTCCGCCCGAACCAAAGGCAAAACTGAAACCAAATTTAATCCAAATGGTAAAAGCGGGTGATTGGTTTGAAACACAAGAATTCCTAACAAAAAATCCTGATAGCGTCGAATCGATAAACGAAAGTGGCGAGCGAGCCATCCACGCTGCAGCTAACTTAGGCGATTCGAAACAATTAAAAATATTAATCAAGTTCAAAGCCAATGTCAATGCAAAGAACCTTCAAGGTATGACAGCATTACACATTGTCAGTTCGGAAGGGTATGCTGATTGCGCAAAAGTATTGTTAGATGCTGGCGCCTTGCCGAACGAAAAAGATCAAATAGACAAATTGCCAATCCACTATGCAGTTACCAATTCCTCTAGTAATATCACTGTTTTAAAACTCTTGGTAAAATATGGGTCTCTTCTTGATCCGAAAGACAAAAAAGGAGAAACTCCATTACTCATTGCGATTCGTAGGAAAAATTATCAATTCGCAAAATTCCTAATTTCTAATCGAGCATCGATCGATGTGGTAGACAAAAAAGGATTCAGTTTATTACATTTGCTAGCATTAAAGGGTCATACAGAATTATTAAAAATTTTAATCGAGTTAGGTGCAAATCCAAACAAAGTCATTGAAAAAGGAAATGTTTCCCCTCTTCACTTTGCTACGATGAATGGACATCTAGAATTTGTCCAATATCTGTTGGCACGCGGGGCAAATCCAGACATCCAAGATGAAACAGGTTATACAGCATTACACTATGCTGTGAAAGAAGGAGATCTGGAATTGGTGACAACACTTCTACGGAAAAAAGCAAATCCGAATCTCCGAACAATTGATGGTTATAGTCCGATTTTTGTAGCGGCACAAGAAGGCCATGCTGATATCGCAAGGATTTTATTGGAAAATCATGCCGATCCTAATTTGCAAGGAAACGATGGTAGAGCCGCTATCCACAAAGCATGTAATGAAGGTTATTTAGAAATTTTAAAAATATTGTTAGAATTTAAGGCTAACAAAGAAATTCGATCTCGACAAGGTTGGACTCCAATCATTACCGCAAGCAGTGCTGGTCATTTAAAAATGGTTCAATTACTGATCGAACAAAAAGTAGACTTGAATGCAATCACAGAGTATAAAACCACTGCCCTGTATTCCGCGGCATCCGAGGGGCATATGGAAGTGGTAGAGGCCTTACTCAATGGGGGAGCGTTAACGGACGTCCCAGGAACCAGTTCTCCCATCGGTGTCGCAAGAGTGAATGGCCACAAACAAATTGCGGAACTCATCCAAAAAAGAAGCAAGTGATTGGGTTGGTTTGCCCTTTGGAAAGGCAGCCAATGGTATTTTTTTTAGCAAAATCTCTAGTTTCCAAACAACTGTCGGGTTTTAGGACGTTTCTTGCCAAAAGATTCCGTCTGATAAAAATGACTTAAACCCATACCCATTTTCAAGAAGGTACAGTTTGTTTGCTAAATTTTTTTCCCCGAAGAAAGCCATGACAATTTCCGATGACCTTTTCACGGAAGTAATGATACGAAACAACAAACGAATGTTCTTGTCATTTCTTTCGATCTTAGCTCTTGCCAACGTGGCAACACTTGCCATTAAAATTGCCGGCAAAGGCTCAGATTACTTGACCTACGAAAGTATCTTCATCGAGTTTATTTTAGCTACGTCTATATTGATTGTTGGTTTTTTATTATCTTCTAGATTAAAAACACATTGGGTTTCAAGTTATATCTCCATTACAGGTGTTACATTATGTTTATTGGTATTCCAATACGTAATTTATGGGGCAACCGAACTATCTGCAACATTTTATATCTCTTTTGTTTTAAGCGTATTGTATTTCAATCGTAACGCATCCATTTATAACTTTATCTTAATCATTGTATCCGAAATTGTTTTATTTGTTTTAAGACCTGAATTAATTCCAGGTGGTCCAAAAAGTAATATCATCGTAAGGTTTTTGATTTTTGTTTGGGTCGGTATTGGTGCGACTGTCGGAGCAACTGCAACAAGAATTCTTCTAAACTTGGCTGTAGAAAAACAAAAAGAAGCAAAGAAAGTTTTGGACAATCTATTAGAAATGGCCAAAACCATTCTTAACACGATTGATTTGATGAAACAACAAATTAAGAACCAAGATACAATTTCAGAAGAACTGAAACAAATTTCAGAACACCAAGCATCATCCTTATTTGAAATTTCAACATCTTTACAAGAATTATCTTCTAAAGCTGATTCCAATAATAAAATTGCAAAATCTTTATACCAAGAGTCGGAAACTTCAATTCAATCTGTGAATGACTTAAAAGCCATCAACGAAACCGTACAAACCGGAACAGGTAGTATCTATAAAAATTTAGATGTGGTTACAGAATATTCAAACGACACTTCAAAACACATTCACCTTTCCATTGATAAGTTCAATATCCTTCAGGAAAAAAGTAGGGAAATTTCTGAATTTGTCTCTGTCATCAATGACATTGCTGACAAAGTAAACTTGTTATCTTTGAATGCTGCGATCGAGGCGGCAAGAGCCGGAGAACATGGACGAGGTTTTGCGGTTGTTGCAGAAGAAATCTCCAAGTTGGCTCTTGCCACGACAAAAAACTCCAAGGAAATTTCTAAAATCATCAAAGAAAACCTTTCATTGATTGGTGAAAGTAGTGAACTCATCAACCGGTCCTCGGAGATGATGGGAAAACTAGACACATCCATTGGTATCATTAAAAATGAAATCACGGGAGTTGGTTCTAAAATCGTAGAAATTGATAAAGCAATCCAAACCATTGACAACTTAAATACACGAATTTATGAAACGAGTAGGACCATTGAAACCTCCACAAACTTCCAAAAAGTAGCAACAGAAGAGTCAACAAAAATTACTGCAAACATCTCTGAGTATGCAACGAACATTGTGCAAATTTCCAAACAAATTTCGGAAAGTAGCAAATCTACAGGGGGGATCATTTCTAAACTCGATTCGATGGCGAAAGAGATGACGAATTGAGGATTCTTTTGTTAGAAGTTTGCCGATGTATCCAATCAAAAAATGAAAAGATTGAAACTCAATTGGTGGTCTTACCAAACCACAATGGCAGAAGGAAAATAAGGAATCCATAGACTGATATGATGCTTAACGGACAAGGCGCGGATCTTAGTTTACTGATTTGGAACAGTTCCATTTCCATTTTAGTATTTTCATTTGTTTGTTATTTGGCAACTTTTCGCCAAACTGTTCTTTTTACCTTAACTATCACATTATCTTTGTTAGTTACTGTTCAATTCAGTTTCCAACCTTCCTTTGATTCTATTTCCATCATGGGTTTCAGCAAACTTATGTTACTACTACCCCTAGGTTTGGGTGTCATCTTGGGTTTTGGACTTTTCTCTGAAAGTATACAAAAAAGATTTTTACCTTTGTTTACCCTATATATTAATTTTGCTGTATTGGCAAATATCTTTGCCATGATGTTTGCTCCCAGTGGAGACACATATCGAGGAGTCTTTAGCCGTATCACATGTTTCACTCTTCTCATTTGGCTAGTCCAAGAGATGGCAAAAGTGAACTTTCAGACAACTCACATGGATTCCAAAATGTTTTTGTTCCGATCCTCACCCTTACATTGGATTTATTGTCACGCTGCTTATCGAATGGCACTTCTATCATTGCCAACCTTTGCTAGTATACGATTCATTCTTCTGGAACCTTTTAGCCTGATCGCTATGGTCGTCCTCTACCATTGGCATAACAAACGTTACCCTCTATATTATTATTTCGGATTTGCAGACACGATTGCTGTCACTACCTTAACAGTACTCGCTCGGTATCCGGTTTTGCCTCCATTCCCATCGAAGGGTCCCTATTTTCCAAACCTACAGGAATACCAATGGGACATGGTATTCCTTCCCATTCAATTTCTGGTGACTGGTTTTGCGTTATGGGCTATCTTTCAGAACCTCTCTGTAAAAAGGAGTATTCCTATAGAAAATCCTAGCAAACTTTCCGCAAGGTAAGAGAAAGGTTCATAGGATCTAATATTTGGACTTTCAAACAAATTACCAATGCACTTCTAAAAATGGAGTTTCCATTTTTTGTTTCCTTTCGAATTCCAATATCTCTCTCTCATTGTTTAGCGTGGTATCGATATCATCCCAACCATTTCGGATCCGATTGGTGGAACCAGAATCCAAATAAAAAGAGTAGGTTTGCTCACCTGCTTTTACTTCAAATGATTCCAAATTGATCCTAATTGGGGATCCAGAATGATTCCTAACCCAGTGATGAAGAGAAGAAACCTCTTCATCTTTCAATCGAACAAGAGCAATCCCATTCTTCGCAGAATTGATGGAAAAGATGTCGGCAAAAGAAGGAGCGATGATCACTCGGAATCCGAAATCAGAAAGGGCCCAAGGTGCATGTTCTCGACTCGAGCCGCATCCGAAATTTTTTCCAGCAATGAGCACACTCGCATTCTGAAATGTTTCTTGGTTCAAAATGAATTCGGGATTAGGAATCTTTCCCGCCCAGTCTAAATACCGCCAATCATGAAACAAATGGTTTCCAAAACCTTTCTTATCAATTAATTTCATAAATTGTTTTGGAAGTATTTGGTCCGTATCAATATCTTCTCTGGGCATGGATACCGCCACTCCCGTATGGACTGTCCAACTTTTTACACTCATGCTAATTCCCTCACATCTGTCAATTTACCAGTCACTGCTGCGGCAGCTGCCATGGAAGGACTGACTAAATGTGTCCTCCCTCCTCGACCTTGTCTTCCTTCAAAGTTGCGGTTAGAAGTGGAGGCACACCTTTCTCCTGGTAGTAATACATCGTCGTTCATTGCAAGACAAAGGGAACAACCAGGTTCTCTCCATTCGAATCCAGCATCTTTGAAAATTGTATCCAAACCTTCTGATTCAGCCTGTGCTTTCACTGATCCTGAACCTGGAACGACCAAGGCTTGCACTCTTGGATGGACTTTTTTTCCTTTTGTTACTTCTGCCGCAAAACGTAAATCTTCTATCCTTGCATTTGTACAAGAGCCAATGAACACCTTATCGATCTGAATCTCCGAAATTGGAGTTCCTGGTTTTAAATCCATATACGCCAAGGCATTGGCTGCTGTTTCTCTTGCTCGTCCCTCAATGAAATCTTCAGGATTCGGGATCATTTCATCAATGGATATCGTCTGTGATGGATTGGTTCCCCATGTGACCTGCGGTTTTATATTAGAAATATCGAATTCAATTATCTCATCAAAAACGGCATCTTTATCTGTGAAAAAAGTTTTCCAATATTCGATTGCTTCTTTAAATCTCTCACCTTGGGGAACTAGTTTTTTATCTTTCAGATAATTAAATGTCATTTGGTCCGGAGCGATGAGGCTTGCCCTTGCTCCCGCTTCGATACTCATATTACAAAGAGTCATTCTGCCTTCCATAGATAGTGAACGTACCCATTCACCTCCATATTCGATTGTGAAACCCCTTCCTCCGGATGTTCCCATCTTTTTAATGAGCGCAAGTATGATATCTTTAGATGTGATTCCAAATCCAGGTTTCCCATGGAATTGGACGAGCATAGATTTTGTTTTCGACTGTTTGAGACTTTGAGTCGCTAACACATGTTCGACTTCACTTGTCCCTATTCCAAAGGCCAATGCACCAAAGGCTCCATGAGTTGCTGTATGAGAATCTCCACAAACGATCACAGATCCTGGAGTTGTAAATCCTAACTCAGGACCCACCACATGTACAATCCCTTGATTTGGATCGTCTGGACCGAACAAACGAATTCCAAAATCAAAACAGTTTTTCTCCATTGTCTCAATTTGTAGTCGGGAGACTGGTCCTGCAGCATCTCTGTTTTTACGATCTTTTGTAGAAACATTATGATCCACAACTCCGAAGGTGAGATCCTTCCTTCGAACATCTCTTTTTTTCGTTCTTAATCCTTCGAATGCTTGGGCAGAAGTCACTTCATGCAGGATATGTCGATCCACATATAAAATCGATTCAGAGTCTGAATTCTCCAAGATCCGATGACGTTCCCAAATTTTATCATATAGAGTTTGTCCCATATTTTCCTCTTGGTAATAAGAGTATCAAAATAATTGATATAATGCAAATAAATTGGTTTTATAATATATATAACTAATTGTTATATGTAGTATGGAATTCAGACAGATCGTTTATTTTCTTGAAATCGCTAACACAGGCACATTCCAAAAAGCGGCAACGCAACTAGGATTAACACAACCGGCACTCTCTAGACAAATTTTTCTTTTAGAAAAGGAATTAGGAGTCATAGTATTGGAAAGAGGAGGAAGGTCTGTTCGACTAACACACGAAGGTGAAAAGTTCTATCAGTATTCAATTCGAATGAAAGAATTATGGGAAGAGATACAAAATGGTTTTGCAAAAGAAAACGAACTCAAAGGAAACTTTTCCATTTCAGCGGGAGGTACCGTTTCTGCATGGATCTTACCTCAAATCTTAAAGGAAATCCTAACAAAAAGAAAAGGACTATCGCTTTCAGTCCGTGAAGGAGATGCTAGTGAAACAAAAAACTCAGTGTTAAAAGGAGAAGTAGATCTTGGGATTTTGACAGGTCCCATTGCAGAACCTAGTCTGAATGTAATCGAATTTTTATCCGATCAGATTTATCCTGTCGCAACAAAGGACCATCCAATTTTTTTAAAAAAGAAAATTAGAATCGAGGACTTAAAAAAACAATCCGTTGTCTTTTTTCATCCGGGTTCTGCTCTTAGAAAGGCAGTGGAGAAGAAGATTAAATCGTTCTCTAAAGAATTTGGCCCCAATATCACAATGGAACTGAGGAGTGTAGAATCCGTTATCAAATCTTTGGAAGCCGGATTAGGAATCGGTTTTTTATCCAAATATTCGATGAATCAAAAACTACAAAAAATTAATTTCGAAGACTGGAATGTGGAAAGAAAATTTTATCTTTGTTATCGTAAAAAATCTGGACCCGGACTTACGATGCTTGCAGAAGAAATTTTAAGATCCACTGAACTTTGGAAATCCAAAAAAGAAAACTCCTCCCTTTCCTAGGAATGGTTGGACCATCATTTTTAATCCTGTTCAAAAATGAAAACGATAGTTTGCACCGACTTGAACGTAAGACAATATTGTCTTTGAATCATATAACATTGGAATTAATTTCTGTGGTCCATAGACTCTTAGTAATATTTGTGCTGGATCACTATCCCCACCACTATCGCTTTCTGTGATATAACCAGACTGTAATTTGTTATTCAGGGTCATATTGCTTGCTTCCATAAATAAACTAAAGTCACCATGGACCCTTGTTGTGAATTTTACATTCACTTCGGTTCCAGTCGACTTCCACTGGTAATCTAAACGATAGTGATCGTATCGAAACGGAGAGCTATCCAATCGAAATTCGTTACTTCGAAAGGATGATGGACCTTTCATATCCAAATGCAAAACCTGTCCTTGTAAAGTGAATCGTTCCCAAAATTTCCATTCAAATCCGATTCCAAAACTATAACCTTTAAACGAATTGTTTGTTTCTCGATAACTCACTCGGTTGGGATTGATACCAGTGGCAGTATTCCCTCCGAGACTATCAACTTCATGATTGCTCTTGGACCAAATTCTTTCTAGCCCTCCCAATATTTGAAGGTCAAATACCGGATGTGGGTAAGGAGAAAAACCTACCCGAGAAGACAGTTTTTGAAACTTTGACTCTCCGTTTCCAAAAAGAACATTGGTATTACTGTCAGTAGCAAATGACGAGCCACCTCCCCCATAAGTAAGTGTCTGAATGCCACTCACATCAAAATTTCCTTTTGCTTCAGTTCCGCGAATCTCAATGGTGAGGCGGTTCCAAGCGTAAAACAAACGCGTTGTTGCACTTTGATTTTTCGTTTTGTATGGCGTGGATTGTATCTCAGCTTGACCACCACTGTTAAAAAGAAGTCCAGCCACTTGTATGGTTTGATAAAAAGGACGGAGCTCTGATTGGCTCTCACCACTTCCAATACCAAAGGAACCTTCTAGATAATGTCGTTTCGCACTCGAAAGTTCATCCTCTCTTTTTTTCTGATTTGTTTCTTTGGATTTGAAATTTTCATCTTCCTTTTTTTGTTTTTCAGCGAGTTCTTTTTCTTCATTGAGTTTCTTTTCCTTCTCCGAAATCTGAGGTTCCACTTTAACAGGGTTGGATTCAGCCTTTTTAGCAAAAGAAACTTTACGGATCGCTGACTTTGGAATCCGTTTTGTATTACCGTCAGCGAGTTTGATCGTCACTATATCCTTATCTTGAGTGAGGACTGTACCTTCCCATTTTTCTCCTGACTTGAGAAGAATTGTTTCACTACGGAGAGATCCACTGAAAAAAAGAAAGAGAACACATAGGTAAGGTATTATTTTATTCATAAATTCAATTGTTCACCACTGCAATTTGAGTATCCTATCAGGATGGCATTCTACTGCAAACTGATTAAGCAGATAAAAATACAATTCGAAAGAAAATATGAATGGAAACATATAGAATGATTCTTAAAAATTTCATAATGTGAGTATTGAGACATTCGTTGGATTTTTCCTAGAATTTTATCTTTAAAAGAAAGATTGGCCCCAAGTGAAACAAACACGTTCAGTAATGATTTTGGAAAATTTTCTCATTTGTTTGCCTGAAATTTTTTTGCTCTGAATCAGCCTCTTTTTTAGCTAAAATAGGAGCAGTATTTAAAATAAAAAATGATGTCTCTTGTTGGAGAATGAAAATTTTTCTCGTCTCATATCGATAGATAAGCATACCATAACCGGACAACAAAATTTGAGCGATACTCCCTTAATTCCCACTGACCAACTAACAAAATTTGAATTCAATGATGATCTGCTCAGTAGCTATCGAAAGAGTAAACATATTCCTCTCGATCTTTATGATCGTAATGGCAAACTCATCATGTCAAAAAAAAAGAATGCGACGGAAGAGGATTTTGGTAAACTTTTAAAGATCGAGTTGCAAGGTGCTTATTGTCTAAACTCTGATATAAAACATCTGCGAGTCATGTCCGGAGACATGGCAGACCCTCGCCAAACAAAACTTTTTGATCCAGACAAAACGACCGAATTTGCAAAACAAACAGAATCATTGATTCAAGAGCTAAAAAAAGAAGCATTCAATTCGGATCATGCTCTCCGAGTACACAAATCCATTGGAAAAGTTTTAGATGATTTCACAAACAATCCTGATTTTGAATCAGGATTATTTAACATTTTAGAGATTTTGAATCATGCTGGTGTGCCAGTGGAATCGGAACTCATGACCAAACGTACGATAGTTGCCATGGGTATGAAAGTCCGAACCAAAAAGATAGGTGTCGGTGAGGATAACAAACCGAATAAAAAAGACCATCTCTCAGTGATGACAGCAAGTTTTCTTGCGGATATCGGTTATTCGAAACTAGTGCTCCCCGACAAACCGAATTTGACAAAAGAAGAATACAACGCGATCCAACAACATCCCATCATCAGTTATTTGATGACTCTTGCAGCACCAGAAATTACGCAAGAGATTCGAACACTAGTTCTGAACCACCACAGACCCTTTCGTGGGAATTCAATTAACAATAACTTTCCTGACAATAATACCGTATTTAGAAAGCTGATGGTGATTCGGGATAAGTTCCTTAAAGATCCAAGTAAAAAAATGTTTGTGGCTGATATTGATGCACAACTTCGAATCCAAGAGTCAAATGTAAACTCTGTCAATTTTGAAGAGGATATCGCCATTTTGTCACTCGCCAGCGAGTATGCAAGTTTGACAACAAACCAACCTTGGCGCCCTGCATTCAGCTCAGCAACAGCATTAAAAATGATCGTGAATGATTCCTTCTTTTCTTATAGCAATCGAAACATTCGTCACTTACTCGATTATGTAGGCGCCAGTTTAACCAATAATCAAAATATCATCAATGTAGGTGATTACGTCATCACCGCCTCGATTGATTCAGAAAAACAGGTACATTTTGATATCTGTAAAATTTTAGAAGTCGATCGCTTCCAAACTCGTCCCAAAATCCAAAGATTATGCACCATCAAACCTTTGTTTAAAAAAGGCATTAAGTATCGCATCGCCGATTTTGATATCAACGAAATTCGTATGGACAAACGGAAAGCAGTGATTGACCTTGCAGGACAAACTTCTAGTACCCAAAGGATCATTTACATCATTGATCCAGAAATGAATGGCCCACTATTCGATGCAGTAAAGAAGATGGACATAGCTTAAACGAATCCTTCGAAAAACTGATTCATCCATACAGACATTCAAATTTTCTAAGAAGAGTTTTCCTCTCTTATATGTGACTCATAAAATATAGGATGGAAGAGCTGATGGGCTGATACTGATTCTGACACCCGGTATAAACTGTTAGTTTTTGGAACTTTGACAAAAGTTTCCTCCGCAGTAACTGCTACTGAAATTAGCGAGATGCCTGATTCCTGGACATTTTTTATCGAACTTAACTCTTCCAATTACAGATTGCATTCCATCAATTTGACAACAAATTTAAACAATCGGATTGAAAGTGGCTCCCTATCAAGTGATTACTTAACTTATGCAAACTCTTTCACATAGTTCCGTATGAGAACTATATTCAATTTCTGATTTTCACATACTGATTCCCTCCATTTTCACAAAAAGACTTGTCAGTCCCACAATCAGAGAGTAATGATTACGTCTAATGCAAAAAATTTCCCGGATGTATATTTGGATCCTTTTGATGATAGTAACCTCTTGTGCACCCAACGGATATGAAGATCAAAACGTAACTAATCTTTTCGAATTTATCCAAGACCCATCTACAGAAATTCCCTTTGAACAAATTCGAAAATTAAAAAATTGGAATCCGATTTCAAAGAACCAACTATCTTTATTTTCACAAATGACGTCATTTGGCTTCGAGGGAAAACAAATGACGATGGGTTTGCACAAGGAAGGATCCTTTCTTTGGAATGGAAAGCCCTAGACTTTGCTAGATTGTATTATTCAGAACAAAGTAAAGAATTCAAATTCATTGATACAGGAGACACAATCCCTAAATCAAAATGGATTTTACCAGAATCACTTTATCCTAGTTTTCCAATTCCAAAACAAAATTCAGGAGATTACTTCTATATCCGAATCCAATCAAAGTCCTTAATTTCTTTTCCCATTCGCTCTCTAAGCGAAAGATCACTTAACAAACGAATGATTGTCGAAACCGCGATCACTTGGCTCATCATAGGAGTCTGCGCAGTTATGATTGTATTTGCATTATTCTATTTTTTTGCTTTTGGCTTAAGTGAATTTTTCTTTTATGCAGGTTATGTTGTTTGCACTGTCCTCTGGTACAATGGACAATATGGAAACGCATATGATGTATTATGGCCTGAATCTCCTTGGTGGCAAAACAAAGCGATCTTAGTATTTTCTACTCTTGGCATACCTTTTTCCTTCCAATTTGTGCGAATGTTTTTAAATACAAAAGTAAACAATCCTCGGATTGATAAAATTTTACTGATTATGGGAATCATCGCAATGTTTTGTATCCCAGCGATTCTTACATCCTATACAACTAAAATTTTTTCTAGGATCGCTACCTATATTTATTTAATTTCCATTCCAATCATTCTGGGAACTGCCTTAAAAAATTATATCAAAGGGGAAAAACAAATCCTTTTCTTTCTCTTAAGCTGGGGATCTTATTTTATTGTGAGTTACAATACGATGTTTTATTTTTTGGGAATCCTACCATATTCCACTCCCCTACTCTATTCTGCAGTATTCATTTTCCCTATCGATCTATTTTTCTTATTGTTTAACCTCTTACAAAAATATGAAACACTTGAAGGCGAAAGAAATGAAATCCTTCACCGGATTGTCACTTTAAACAATACACAAAATGCTCGTTATGTGAAATCAAAACTCAACTCAGTCAATACCGAAGAATCGCTTGCGAAATTGGAATCCTGGATGCGAGTAACCAAACCCTATTTGGATGAAAAGTTAGATTTAGAAATTGCCTCACTTGCCATTGGTTTAACTGTCCAACAAACATCGGAACTGCTCAATTCCAAACTAGGAGTTAGTTTCCGCAGTTATCTCAATGGATTTCGGATTGCCGATGCCAAAAAAATCTTAAAAGACAAACCGGATATGTCTATCCTTTCGATTGCATATGCGACAGGTTTTGGCTCCAAAACTGCTTTCAATGTTGAATTTAAAAAAGCAACAGGTCAGAGTCCCGTACAATATAGACAATCCGGTGGTGAAAATAAAATCTAACATCTATTAGGGGCCTAATACTAGTGACCCAAGATACACTTGATTTACCGCTGTGGCGCTGAGAGCCGAGCCAAAAACACGAAATCCATCAATGCCGCCGTGGTAAGGATACCCACCGCCCCAACTTCCAAAAGTAATTCTTTGTAAGATCGTATCAACTGCACCTGAACCAGTTGTAGCTGGTGTCCCGAGAAAACTTCCATTGACATAAAAGGAGGAATTGGTTCCGTCAAAAACAATACAGATATGGGTCCATACACCCGCAGACGGGGCATAAGTTTGTTTCGCACTAAAATTGGCTCGAGTAAAATACAACCCAGTCACTCCCGCTGTATTTTGCAGACCAAACCCACAAGCATTACTAAAAAGTGTGCCATAACTAAAAATCAATTCTTGTACTCCAGATCCAAGGAGAGCATCTGGTTTTAACCAAATACAAATGGTTCTAGGTAAGGTCCCGCTTGGCAACATACTATCTCCCCCAATTTGGGAACTTATATCTGTATTATTAAGATGGATTGCTCCGTTTGTGTCTCCTTCCGATCCATCAATGATCGTAAGTGATGCACCTGCTGTTAGTGTTAAGGGTTGGATTCCTGAATTCTCAAAAGAACCATTCGTAAATCTCAAATGAACAAGTGATCCGATCTCAACACCAATTCGTAAATTCGTATTAGTGTCCCCACTACTCGTTGTCGCAGTGATCGAATAATCCGTATAACTTGAAATAGTCGTAGGGGAACCACTGATTTCGCATGTTTCATTCTGTAACGTTAGTCCCGTTGGCAGAGCCGGTGATACCTTACAAGATATGATTTGACCGCATAAATTTGTTTTAATAGAAACTGGAAAATTTTGACCTAACAGGTAAGTGTTTTGTGGATAAGACAAGGAAGTATTGCCGGGACAAGGTAAACAGTCCTTACCTTTCAAAATACAAGCAAGTATTTGAGTTTCGTTGAACTCACGACTATGAACGTCGCTAGGATTTTGTAAATCGGAGGGGTTACAATTCAAAATAAAAAACAAAAGGAATAGAATCGTATTGATAAATTTACTAAACTGGGCAAAAAAATGAATTTGGTCGCATATTTGTTTTTTCATCTTGGTACAAGAGTATAAAGGATTTGTGCCAAGCAGTCGTTCCAATATATATTTCAGAACTTAATGAATCAAAATTTATTCCACACCAGGAAAAAGGAAACTAAGGATGGTATAAAAGTTTCCTATTTTTCCAATTAGGAAAAACAAACTTTAGCGAAAGGATTGGTTTCCTTAGTAAAAGGAGGTGATCCAGCCACAGAAACTTACCGCGGGACAGTTTCTAGAATTTCTAGATCAAAATCTTTGACCTCTAGAATGTTTTCTTACTGAGAATATTCTGTAACTTCACCCTCTTCACGAGGTCTCACTTTAAATCACCCCAACTAACAGCTAATTTCTTTTTTGGGCGAGCCCCCAAAAATCCGAATAGATCATAAAAAGTAAAAGCCAAGAGGAGGAAAAAAGAAATTTAAGGCAACGGCAATGAATTTTTGGTTTTGAAGGTTCACCATGAATAAACCTGATTGTGAAGCGAAATCAGTGTCAGAGGATAAATAAATTCGAAAATCATTTCGTTTCTGGAAATGGATTCTTCTCCAGGCGAAAAAAGACGATTTTTTCACATGCCAAATGAGTCAGAATCCAAGACGACTATGTTTTAATCAGAACTGCGAACATTTTAAAAATATAATCAGTGAATTCAGAAAGTCACTTTATCGAACGAAGGATTTTTGTTAGGAGAAGGAGTTGCTCCTAACCACAAACCAATCTCCGAATGGCCTAACTCGAGTGAGGGATTGTAGATTCTTATGTATTCCCCTCCGAAAAAATATTTCCATTCTAGCCATTGAATCGAATGGATTCTTCTTAATTACGATCCATTTACTATATTCTTTTCACCCGTCTCCAAATATGAATACATTCACCGATCAGCGAAGGATTAGAAAGAGTTGATTCTGATCCAATCGATACAAAATATCAAATACCGGAAGCAATTATTTACAATTTAGTGATAAGGAAAGAAGCAGTGTGATAAAGAATACGTGTGCCAATATATTAGAATTATAATAATTCAAATCTTTACAATGGAACCAACAAACCTCTCCTCTATCACAATTACAAATATTGAAATTCTAATGATTCGAGAAAAATCAATTATCTTCCAAATAACTCCCGATTATAAATGCAAAAATTCATAGTGATTCATGACTCACCCAAAAAATTAATCGCTAAATTCTAATTTCTACTAGCATTTTTATCCAGGAATAATATCAATTGGTTTCGAAATTTATAATATAACGACAATATTTAAATCAAAATGAATCAAATTAAATATTTGGATAATGCAATGAATCAATTACCTACAGAAATCTTTGATTCGTTACCAGTCGCGTTATTTAGAATTTCCACAGATGGAATTGTCAAATTTATCAATTTAGAAGGCCAAAAATTACTAGGTATAACCAATTCAGATCTAGTGATGAAACCAATTGAATTAATTCTAGATAAAAACTCAAAAGAGATTTTTTATGATTTTTTAAATCGCTTAAAATTTGAACGACAAACTCAACCCTGTTTGATAGATGTATGCACAAGCAAAGATTCTATTAAAAAATTGTCACTGTATGGAAAATATTTGATTCATGAAGAAAACATTCAGCTTATCGCTATCGAATCTTCAACCGATACAGAATCAAATTATTCTTACAAAAAAGAATTTGAAGACATCTCTAATGTAGCCCAAGTGGGTCGATGGGAATTAGATCTTATCACCGAAAAATTAAATTGGTCTAATAAAATTTATGAAATTTTCGAATTGAATCCAGCAGATTTTCAACCTAGTTATGAGACGTTTTTAGCAGTCATACACCCTGAAGATCGTATACATGTAAATCAAGCATACTCGAAGTCCCTTATAGACAAACAAGAATATGAAATCGAACATCGACTTATCATGGGAGACGGACGCATAAAGTGGGTCAGAGAAACATGTTATTCGATTTTTGATCCATTCGAACAACCTATAAAATCCATCGGTACATGCCAAGAAATCACCAAACAAAAAGAGTTGGAAATTCATCTCCAAGAGAGTGAAAAAAATTATTCAAATCTGGTGGAAAATACAGCAAGCTTAGTCTGGAGCTTAGATGAGTACGGACATTTTAATTTTCTAAATCCAGCATGGGAAAAATCACTTGGATACTCAAAAGAGGAAATGGTGAATCGACCTTTTTCCGATTTTCAACCTAGCGATATTTCCATTCGTGATCAAAAAGCTTTCAGAAAGTTCAGCTTAGATGGTGAAATCGCGAAAATGGGATACGAAACATCGTTTCTCGCAAAAAATGGAGATAGAAAATATTAAATTTTTTACCCAACGCCCATCTTTAATGAGAAAGGGGATTGTATAGGTTCCCATGGTACTGCCAACGATTTTACTTTCAAACGTACCTTGGATAATAAACTTGAGGAAATTTATTTTGAATTAGGACAAAGACAGTTTGCAATCGATCAACATGCAATTGTTGCGATTACGAATTTGAATGCAGATATAATTTATGCTAATCGAAAGTTTTGTGAAATCAGTAAGTATTCGCGAAATGAATTAATTGGAAAAAATCATCGCATAATCAATTCAGGATACCATCCAGCTGATTTTTTTAAGAATTTGTACAAAACGATCAAGTCCAGTAAAACATGGCATGGAGAGATTAGAAACAAAGCTAAGGATGGAAGTTTCTACTGGGTAGCAACAACAATTGCTCCAATCAAAAATGCGCGTGGAGAAATTGAGAAATATCTTTCAATAAGAACCGATATAACGGAAATTAAAGAAGCAGATGAGAAAATAAAATCACTTTTAAAAGAAAAGGCTCTAATCTTAATCGAGGTGCATCATCGAATCAAAAACAACATGAATACAATTTATAGTCTGTTAAAAATAGAGGCAAATTCACAAGAGGACAAAGCACATAAAATGACCTGCCCCCGTTTGTTGGACCAAATATTAAGTTAGTTAAATCCTCATAATTTAATTTCCATACTTCGCTTTGAACTCTAAGGGAGTCAAATAATTTAAAGAAGAATGTAGACGTTCTTCATTGTAGTCCTTTTGGAATTTAGAAAGTTCATTTCTAAGTTCAGTCAAATCCCGACAGAAGCTCAATTGCAAACATTCAGATCTTAGCTTACCATTGAAGCTTTCAACGAATGCATTTTGTGTTGGTTTACCTGGGTCAATATAGGATATTCCTATATTATTCTTGGATAACCAATTAATAAAGACTCTTGAAGTGAATTCAGGACCATTGTCAGTGATAAACGATTTTGGAAGTTCAGGCAATGATTCTAAGAATCGAATTAATCTTTCAGAAGAAATAGAATAGTCTGCTGATAAAACAACATTTTCTCTGGTGCATAGATCGACCCCAGATAGAATTCGTGCCTTCCTACCATCTATAGTTCGTTCATGAAGAAAATCTATTGCCCAAACTTCATTCGGTCGAGTTGGAATTGGAATAGGTTTACTATCAGCTAATTTCCGTTTCTTCCTTGGTTTTGTCCTTATTTTTAAGCCTTCTTGCGAGTATAATCTGCATACTTTTTTATGATTAATTCTCCATCCAGCTTTACGCATGGATTTATAAATCATTATATATCCTGCTCGTTTGCGTTTGAAGGCAAGTCTACGGATTTCATTTACAACTGTCTCATCTTCTTTTTTCGGATTGAAGTAGTACGTAGACTTCGGAAAATCTAAGAGCTTCAGGCCTCGCCTTTTTGAAATACCTTCCTCGTTTAACAGATCGATCGCTCTTAATTTACTCGGTCTGTCTAAAACTTTTTTCCGAGTACATTTTTTATCGCCTGGATTTCCAGAGCCATGTTTGCAACGATCTTCTTTAATTCAGAATTCTCTCGCTCGAGTTCCTTCATTTGTTTGATGTCACTTAGCTCAAGTCCATTGTATTTGTTACGCCATCTATAAAAGGTTTGTTCCGTGATTCCATACTTTCTAGATAATTCTTTGATCGGAATACCCGATTCTGCTTCCTTCAAAATTTGGAATATTTTAGATTCTTCGATTCTTTTCTTTGCCATGCTTTACTCCTTAATATCGGAGGAAAACTAACTTATCAAGTGGTCCAATTTTTGGGGAGCAGGTCAACAGTGGGTAAACTGTGCCAAAAGTCATTTGAGCCATTTTTTCGTTATGTTTGTCAGATGGTTCAATAGTTTAAGAAATAAAAATCAATCTTGAATGATTTTTATTGGATAGCAAGAAATATTTGGACATACAATTTTAATCTTTCCACTATAAATTAGAATAAATCCTAATTTAAAAACTCTATAAATTATTTTTTTGAATGGAATTTGAAAAAAGGTAGCACTCGTTTGGTTTAAATTATATGATCGCAACAATGAAAGTAATGTTTGGAATATTTTTGGTTCTTCTTGCATGCAAACCTTCTAATTTTGAAAATTCATGCGATATTAGTTCAAATTTGTTTTTACAATCGTTAGTAGTTAAAACTATGAGAGGTGATATTTCTCCGCACTGTGGAATAAAAATCACAACTAATATTTGCGATCTAGATTTTCCTTCCGTGATCCAAACTGAAAATTCACAACAATTTCTGCATGAATTAAATTTTCAATCTCAACAAGGATCCTCAGCAAATCCAACTTATGATTCTACATCGATTTCTGTACCCGCAGCCTCTTTTAGGTGGTCAGGTTCTGTTCTTGCACCGAATGGAAAAATTTATTCCATACCCTATCAAGCAACATCAGTTCTTATCATCGATCCAGTTACCAATTCGGCTGATATTACTTCTATTGTTGGTCTTACTGGATCTAATAAATGGAATGGTGGTGTATTGGCACCGAATGGCAAGATCTATGGTATGCCCTTTTCTAGTACGAGTGTGCTAATTATAGATCCAAAAACAAATACTGCTGATACAACTTCAATTACGGGCTTAGGAACTGGCAGTAAATGGAATGGTGGAGTATTAGCACCGAATGGGAAAATTTATGGGATTCCTTCGGAAAGCGATAGTGTTCTCATCATTGATCCAGTTACGAATACAGCTAATACGACAACAATTACTGGTTTAGGAGCGGGAGGGAATAAATGGTCATCTGGTGTATTGGCACCGAATGGAAAAATCTATGGGATACCTTATAATGTTACTGACAGTGTACTCATCATTGACCCGGTTACAAATACCGCCAACACTAATACAATTACAGGACTTAGTGGGTCTTACCGTTGGTCATCTGGTGTATTAGCTCCCAATGGAAAAATATACGGAATCCCTAATGATACAACAAATGTCCTTATCATTGATCCATTAAAAAATACTGCTGAGACAACGTCTATTGCGACTATCTCTGGTACCACAAAATGGATTGGCGGAGTTTTAGCTCCCAATGGGAAAATTTATGGGATTCCAGCATCGAGTGATGTAGTCCTTATTATTGATCCATCGAATAATTCGGTAGACACCACAACAATAACCGGATTAGTCGGAGTTAATAAATGGAATGGTGGAACTCTTGCACCGAATGGAAAAATCTATGGAATTCCATTTTCTACGACAACAAATTCGGTTTTGATACTTGATCCAAAATCTAATGGTTCATTTTGCCCTTCGATTTTAGAATCTTCATATTTGAATAAGTTTTAATTCAGATATTTAAAAAGTCTGAATTATTTGCTAAAAGAATTGTATGACTTTTTATAAAGAATGAATATATTATTACTGTAACTTTGTCAGATGGTTCCATATCTATAATCTACCTTGTTTTTTGTAGTGAAGTGCCATAGCACCGGAAGGAAATTTTTCAGAACTAACAAAATGTAAGGATACTGATTTTTCCAAGTTGTGATTTTCGAATAACCTTGGTCCGTTCCCTGCGACAACAGGATGGATGACAAATCTGTATTCATCGATGAGGTTAGCTTCCGAAAGTTGAGAGGCTAAACTCAAACTTCCTATACAGATATCCTTTCCTTGTTTTTCCTTTAATACAACGATCTCATCTATTAACGGATCTTTGGCGATTCTGGTATTGGGATCTTCTGTTTGTTTTAATGTTCTTGTGAATAAAATTTTTTCGAGTGAAGTGAAAACTTTTGCGAATTCATTACTGACTTTTGACATAGATTTATCTTTCGCAATATTCGGCCAAAAAGGAACCATAAGTTGGTAGGTGGTTCTACCATAGAGAATTTGATCTGCGTTCTTTAATATGTTGGTGAAATATTGGTGTAAATCATCATCAGCCACCATATCCGTGTGACTATAAAACCCATCAGCTGTGGCATTGATTGCAAAAATAACTTTTCTCATGGCCTTGTTATACGGATTTCGTTTGAGTGTGAAAGAATATTTTGATCAGATATTTTGTCACTTTGGAAAATTTTCAGTTTCACTTTTGATGTTGAATCAACACTGCGCACGGAAAAATTTAGTCGCCTTTAAGCCCACTGGCTTCCTATAATGGGGAATCTGTCTCGAATATTAGGAATCGTTTCTGGATATGGGGACTTCGTATTGGAAAAACTCTTATGAAGTTCCTAAGTGATAAATTCAACACAAATCCATATCAATTACACTATTTAGTAAGCAATAAATTGTTGCTTACTAAATAGGAATTCAAAAATCTTCTAAAAGAGGCTTCGAAATGAACGCAAAGAAACAACGGATTTTTATTTTTGTCTCAGTATTTTGTTTATTGATCTTAATATTAATAGATTGCCAAAAATTAGAAATTAATAATATATGCGATCCACGTTCAGATGCCTTTAAAGAAGTTCAGGTTTCTAAGATCATTGCAAAAGATATTTCTCCTGTTTGTAGTAAAGATTATATATCAACGATTATCCTTTATTCAATCTCTGGTTCTGTCACCGGTTTAATCAGTTCAGGATTGAAACTTTCTCTCAATGGAATTGTTCTGTTATCTGTTGAAAGTGGCAGTAAAAATTTTTACTTTATGAACATATTAACGAGTGGATCTTCGTATTCCGTAAAAGTTTTCAATCAACCTGCGGGTTTTTTCTGTTCTGTCACTAATGGTGATGGTTTCGTAAAAAATTCTGATGTGGATGCAGTTTCCGTTATTTGTTCTCCCACATGTAATCCATGTAATCTTTTTCTTACAAATTCTGGATACCCTCCGAACCCAGGAAGTGCGAAAAATTTTGATACTTCCTGCATGGCTGATGGGAATTATCCTGGAACAGGAAACTATAAAGCAATGGTTGTGGACGGTGTAACGAGAAGCGCATCTACTAGTGCCAATCTCGGTGACGGACAAATTGATTGGGTTTTCGCGCCGAATCGTACATATCGCCAATTTGAAGGAGTGATTGGAACGACAAATTCGACCGGATTATTCACTTCTGCACTATCATTGAGATTTTCTGCCAATTCAAAGTATTGGACTGGATTGAATGGCAATTGGACAACCAATACGAGCAATACCTGTGATTTATGGAGGAGTAATTCTGGATCCTTTACGGGAGGTATGGGCCAAGGTAATTCAACTCTGATTGCCGACATTACAGCAGGTTGGACTCCTGATGCATGCAATTTGTATAATCAACAGTTGATCTGCGTTGAGCAATAATACCTTATCTTGGATTTTATTTCTTCCATCTTTATTTATCATTTGATCGGAGAATGATTTATTGTTTATTCCACCTTCAATCTAATTATTTAGCACAAGGGGTCGTGCTTGAGTTGTAAATTTAGTCGCCTTTAAGCTCACTGGCTTCCTATAATGGGGAATCTGTCTCGAATATTAGGAATCGTTTCTGGATATGGGGACTTCGTATTGGAAAAACTCTTATGAAGTTCCTAAGTGATAAAAGAATTCTAAGGCAGTATGGTTATCCGCCCGATATGCAAATGTTAGCAACGGAAACTGTGCTGAAGCAAGCAGAGCGTATCGCGAACGAATTAGTGTCAGATAAATACAGTCACAAATAATCCACCCTCCCCGCGTTAGGGATACGGCGGGCTTGGTCGCCTGCCATAGTTAGATGGCGGGAGACGGGAGCGTCAGCGCACCCCGGAGTAGCCCGACCCTTAAACTTTCAATCAATGAAACTCCAATCCCATTGGGAACGCCCTCATGCCAGCTCTCTTACTTCTTTCGCAATAACCAAGCGGTAGGGACGAGAAAAAATAAAATGAGAATTCCGAATCCAATGATGCTAAGCCATATATTCAAAAAGGATAATATGGTGACGAAGGCGTAGATATAAGGGCCTTTGATAAAATGCGAAGTGATTTTTTTGATTTCGATTGGGTTGGATTCGGGATTGAGTAGTTCTTTCTTTTTGACTCCATACCTCCAAACTAGATTGAACGGGATCCCTCCGATGGCAATCCAAGCTCCATAAAGAAAAACTGCAAATTTTGCATTTGCATTGTTTTGTAACATGTATTCGCCGAGCATTTCGGAACAGAAAGGAATGAAAATTACGTTTAACAAAAGCAGGTTATTTAAGATCATTAGGTTATGATCTACGTATTTTATGTGCCGAAAGATGGTATGATGGTTTGTCCAGACCACAGTGATGATCATAAAGCTAATAAAGAAACTTAAAAAACTTGGCCATCTTTCTAAAAGAGCAAAGAGTAAACTACTTCCCCCAATTTCTTCGGGATGAGGGATTTTGATTTCTAAAGCCATGAGAGTGAGAGCAATAGAAAAAGTAGCGTCGCTATAAGCCACCATCCTTCCTGATTCAGTGAGAACGGGAGTCGGGTTTGTATTTTTTGAAGGAATTTTCGGAACCTTTTTCTTTGTTGTCATAGACCACCTAAGCGTTTTTCTACGATGAAATTCTTATGAAAGAAATTCAAATCTTTCCCTTCTTTTGTTTCAAAGATTCTGAAGGCAAAATTTGAATTGCAAAAAAAGAAAAACCAAGGCCAATCAATGCAGTTTAGAGGAGAAGGAGAGCTGTATGGAAAAACGTTTTGGGACCTGGGCCGAAATTCTTGATATTACGATTTTGATAGGGACTTTAATTGTGTTAGGTGCTTGGGTTTTTGGTGTTCCTTTGTTTTATAGAACCGATGGTCCCGTATTGTCTATTTTTACAGCCATTTCGCTACTCGTGATTGTGGGTTTGCGACTTTCCACGAGACATTTCCATCTCTGGCCTTTTACAGCCAATCTTGCCTTTTTAATGATTGTGGGTGGTGGCAATATTTCTTCCATTTTGATGTTGTTATCGGCTCCAGCGGTTCATATCAATCCTAAGTCTACTCTAGTGATGACTTCTGTTTTTACATCCATTGGTCTTGTGTTTTTTAGTATTTATGAGATCCTTTTGTATCTCCGCAAAACTCCCAAAAGCATTTGGATTCTTGATGATATTTTGATCCACCTAGCGCTTGTTCCTGGATGAATTAGTTTGATAGGACATATCTTCCAAAATCCAACGTATCTCAGTATGGCAATGGATCCTCGCGTTGGCATATCCCCACTCGAGATGGTTTTTATGGCGACTCTTGCTCTTTCTACAATTTTATCAAATCCCAACTTGTTTCTTTGGAAATTTTTAAAAGGGGGACTGGCTAACCAATTGACCTTTGCTGCTTTGTTTATCAACCAATACATTGCTCCCGTCATCTATTTGTTAATTGCCGGAACCAATTGGGAAACAAAAGGTTTTGGGCCAGAGTTGTTTATATTTTTTGGAGGAGTCATCTCCACTTTAGGTTTTCTTTTGTTCCAAGCAAAAATGGAAGAAAATACAATCTAATATCTGATTTTAGTTAGAGGGAGAATCCTTTGAGTCGGTGAGTAGAGGATAGGAAAGAGGGAGTGGGTTTTGATCACTTGATAAATATCAATGTGTCTCCGCATATTGATATTTATTATGGCAAAATGTCTTATTTTCTTTTTTTGATCTTAAATTAAAAAGATTTTTCACTTTTTCTCATTATGTTTCCTTTGTCTTGTGAAGTATTGGTTTGTTTTTGGATTCATAACCTCTGTCCTCATCCTTTATGATTGTTCAAAGGCTGAGACTAGAATCATTCCAGAGTTATCCAAATTTGAAGTAGTGGAACCTCCTTTAGATTTCCACCTTTCGACTGTTTGCCCTTCGGGACTAAAACTTGAAAAAGGTTTTTGTGCGATTGACTATCGCTATGTTCCCTCTTTGGAAAAAAATGGGGGCCTTGGTCAAACTCTTCCCTTAGTTAAGTTAGATCCCAAAGTCATTGACTTGGGAAGGTATTTATTTTTTGATCCCATTCTCTCTGGCGATAAACAATTGTCATGTGCTCATTGTCACCACCCAGCCTATAGTCTCTCTGACGGACAGAAACAAAGTATAGGGAGAGGCGGTATTGGTTATGGACCGATGCGAAAAAATGGAGTTATACTCAAACGATCGGCCCCAAGTTTGTGGAATGTGGTTTATATGAAGAATTTGTTTTGGGAGGGAAGAGCTTCCCACTTAGAAGACCAAGCAGAAGGACCACTTTATTCGCCTGATGAAATGGGGAGTTCGCCAGAAATCATTGAATCAAGGTTAAACGAAAATTCTGATTATAAAAAAATGTTTAGACAAGCTTATGGTGAAAAGGGATCAAAAATTTCAGCATCACTTGTGATTGACGCTTTATCCACTTTTGAGAGGTCACTAGTCTCTTTCAGTAGTCGGTTTGACAAGTGGTCTACAGGAGATAAAGAAGCATTGAACACAGAAGAGTTGTTGGGTTATAATGTTTTCCGGTCTTTTGTGGCCCGCTGTGCCGAATGCCATCCTCCTCCTATGTTTACTAATAATGTTTTTGCAACGATTGGTGTTTTGGATTCGAAAGAACGCGACTTTGGAAGAGAAACCATTACTGGCCAAGACTTACTCAGAGGAGCCTTCCGGGTTCCTAGTTTGAGAAATATAGCTAAAACGGCCCCTTATATGCATGCGGGAAATTTGAATACTTTAGAAGAAGTGATTCGTTTTTATAATGAGGGTGGGGGAAGAGGGAACGGAGCACCGAGTGATCTCAGAATTCATTGGCATGTCAGAAAAATGGGACTCAGTAAAAAAGAGATTAGCTCAATCATTTCTTTTCTGAATACATTGACTGATGAAACTAGTATGCCAAAATTTCCTAAGTCGGTCCCTTCGGGTCTACCAGTTGCACTAGAATTTGAATCATTTCAAAATCGGAGTTCTATAAAATAATGAGTTTTAAAAAAAAGTTTCTATCCTTTAGTGTTTTTAAGATCTTTCATCAAAAGAATACTTTGCCATTCTCCTTTGTGATTCTCTTTTTCTTCTTTTTGTCTACACAAGTTTTTTCTCGTACTTTGGAAGTTCATGAAGGAGAGTCCATTCAGAAGGCAATCGATTCCCTAGAAAAAGGAGATACTGTCAAAGTATATCCCGGCGTTTACAATGAATTTTTGTTCGTAGATAAAACTCATTTTACTTTATCCGGTGTGATTCTCAATGGCAAGTGGCCTGTGTTAGATGGAGAAGGAAAGTTAAATGATGGTGTGATTGGATCTGGTGCCAACTTTCTAATTGAAAACTTCCATATTAAAAATTATAAAGCAAATGGTGTGATGACCCAAGGTGCCGGTAATATTACCATGCGAAAACTCATCGTAGAAAATACTGGTATTTACGGAATTTATCCAACAATGGGAACGAATGTAGTTGTGGAGGATACGGTTAGTTTAGGAATTGCTGATGCGGCCATTTATATTGGGATGTGTCACAATGTTGATGTTAGACGAAATGAAGTATACGGAAGTGTCATTGGAATCGAAATCGAAAACTCAACGAATGTGCTAATTGAAGGAAATACTGTTTACGATAATTCAGCAGGAATTGTTGCTTTTGCATTACCAGGATTACCACTAAAAAAAGTAGAAAACGTAATCATTCGAAAGAACTTTATATTTGATAACAACCATAGAAATTTTGCGGAACCGGGTGCCCTTGTTGCCGGTGTTCCTCCTGGAATCGGAATTGGTGTAATGGCAGGGGACGAAGTTACGATTGAGGGAAATATCATTCGCAGAAATAGTTTTGCCGGAATTGGAATTGGTGATAACAACTTACTTCCTAATTCAAAATCACCGGATCCAGATGTAGAACCAAATCCAGACCGAAATAAAGTGTTAGAAAACGTTTTTATCGATAATGGGAAACGGAAGTGGAATGATATTATCTCCTGGCTTTTTTATGTGATTAGAGTTGTCTTTTCTGGGAACCCGATTCCGGAATCACCTAATGGTGGGAAGGTGGGGATTTTTCCGGAAGGATACGATGTTGTGGCTTCGGGGAAAGGTAAAGACAATTGTTTGAATTCTCCTGATTCTGTTACAAAAATTGGAACAAGTTCTTACGGAATTTGTAAGCCGACAGACACTACCGAAAAAATTAAAACTATGATCGGTGACCCGAAGCTTGGAGAATCAAAATCGGATGAACGCGAACTCGGGAAACAAGTGTTTGGAGCTGTTTGCTCTGGTTGTCACTCAATGACTTTACGTACCGTGGGTCCTCCAATCAAAGAAATTCAAGAAAAGTATAAGAAGGATGTTTATGGAGTCGTTTCTTTCGCTTCCATGCCCAAAAAAGTAAGAGAAGGATTTATTGAAATGCCTTCTCAAAAGTATTTGGGTAACGAAAAGCTAACAGCTGTTGCAAATTATATTTTGAATTTAAAAGACGAAGGTGCCAAAGGGGTGGCAAAATAATATGAATAGAGACAAAAACCTTCCTGAGATGAACCCATTTCGCGGCGGATTGATTTCCATCATTCGTTTGTTTACTCCGCCAATTTTGGCTTTTCTTGTGATCGTTTTTGTTCGTTATATATCCGGTGATGTTTCTTGGAAACGAAATCTCCTAGCCGCTTCGTTTCTTTGTTATTATATTGCGGTCTCTGTTTTTGGAACCTTACGTGCTGCCTCTGCCGTAGAAGATATCCTTGGCGAAGAAGACATCGTTGAAGATAAAACCTTAAGAATGAGAAGGGCAAGACATTCGATTCGTGTTTTCTTTTCTCTTTGGCTCGTTGGTGGTGTTGCCATCCTCGCGGGTCTTTATGTTGGTATGACTAAAAATCGTTGGGACATGCCCATACCACTTCCTTCTTTACAAATTTTGAGTTCGGTCATTTGGGCTATCCTTTCCTCTTTATTGTTGCAACTAATGAGTTTCCATAGAGGGCTTTTGCTTACCAAAGGTGGATCCACAAAAGGATACATTGCACAGAGTATAACGATTTATGGATTTCTGATCTTACTTTTCCCTATTTATTTTGTTTTATATGCCGGGAATGGAAAAATTGTAAACATACCTTATTTGATAGCATTTACACTACCGACTAACTTGATTTTGGTGTATTTAATTCTTAAAAAATACAAATCTGTTCTCAGTATTTTGGGAGAGAATTCTACTTTTTTCTTCCATCCTGATACAAAATACGCTGCCAAAAGGGCCTTCACTATTTTTTTATTAATATTTCTTTTGATTTCCTTATTCTTCTTAGATTATACACGAAGGAAAAAATTACTTTGGATTTACGCAGCAAGAGAAAACCATATTTTTCTATTTGATGCACTCCGCCTAACGGGTGTGGACGTTAATGAAGTAGACGAACATAAATATACTCCACTTTTTTGGGCAATCCAAGGTGGGTCTTTGGATTTTGTAAAATCCATCACAAAGAATGGAGCAAATTTAGAAGCATCCAATGAATTTGGCCAAACTCCTTTGATTGTGGCTGTTTTAGTCAAAAATGAAACAATCGTCAGAGAATTAATTTCACTAGGATGTGACATCGATCGAGGAGATTCTATGGAAGGCCAAACTCCCTTGATTTTAGCCGCAAGAGATGGAAGTCTGGAAATAGTAAAAATTTTATTAGAAAATAAGGCGAATCCCCTTCTCAAAAATAAAAAGGGAGAAACTGCCTTAAGTTTAGCTATAGAAAATGGACATCAAAAAATTGTCGATTTACTAAAAAAATGATAACAACCTAGATATACCATAAAATCATTTTAAATTCTTTTTATTCTCCTGTACATTCTGTCCTTTGTACTTATGGGTATGTTAAAAGATAAAATGATTTCCGATATGATAGTGCATGGTTATGCACAAAAGACAATACGAAGTTATACGTTGTGTATGTCTAGGTTAGTAAGATACTTTCAAAAATCTCCTTTGGATTTGCAACCAATTGACATATATAATTTTTTTCTTAATTTACGACAATCAAACAAAACAGATTCTACTTTAGTGCTCTTTTATTGTGCTTTTTTGTTTTTTTATTCTCTTCGTGATCGAAAAGATATGTTGGAATTAGTTCCCTTCCCAAAACGAAAACGCAAAGCTGTTGCTGTATTTAGTCAAACAGAAGTTACAAACTTTCTCGGAAATTGTACGTCTGTGTGTGAAAAGTCTATTTTTACCTTACTTTATTCTTCTGGGATTCGAATTGGAGAAGGGCTTAGCCTACAGTTAAGTGATATAGATTTTGAAAGAAAGGCTATCTTTATTCGTTCGGGGAAAGGTGGTCACGGGAGGTATGCAATTTTAGCCGATAAAACAGCTTTGCTTTTAAGACAATACCTAGAAATTTATAATCCAAAATCGTATTTATTCTTTTCACAAAAGGGAAAAAATATTCCCATCAGTCCTCGCACGATCCAAGCTGCTTTTCAAAAAATTCGAAACTTATCAAAAATACAAAAATATGCTACAGTACATACTCTTAGGCATTCATTCGCTACCCATCTTTTGGAGGATGGTTATAGTTTGGTATACATCCAAAAACTATTAGGTCATGCTGATATCAAAAGTACAATGATATATTTGCATGTGAGTCCAGACTCTCTTTTGCAAATTACAAGTCCGTTAGAAAAGATAGGTAATATCAAA